>CAKOXT010000002.1 GCA_934130285.1 uncultured Clostridia bacterium
TATTATTTATTTATTATTTATTTATTATTTATTTATTATTTATTTATTATTTATTTATTATTTATTTATTATTTATTTATTATTTATTATTATTTGTTTATTTTTTTATCTTTATATTTATTGTAATATTTCCTTTTATTTAATTTTTATATTAATTATGCTTTTATTATTCAATGCATTATTCTATTAATCATACTTTTCCAGTTATAATTATTCTTCTATTTTATTTTCTTTATTTATTGTCATCACTAATAATCTATTAATTATAAATTTACTTTTTGACTATCTATTTTTTCATATTTTATTTTAATTATTTTTTATTTGTCCTCTCAAAATCGTTTTTAATCGTTTTTTTGTCTTATAGCAATATAATTTCATTACTATCTTTTAGGATTACTTATTCCTAATTTTATATTATACAAATTAAGTCTCTAATTAATATTCACTCTCTAAATCGCTTACTTCCCTGGATATAGCTAATACGATTTTGAGGCATTCACTTCAGGTTTATCCTTTTATTTATAAATATATTATTCAAATTTCAATATATATTCTATATTTTTTATTACCAAAAATATTCAAAAAATATTCACTTGTTTTTTTATATTTTATTTTTTTCCCTTATTTTTATATTATTTTAATTTTTAGATTTGTACATTTTCAAAAATTAAATAGCATAATTTTAGATTTTATATTTTTTAACCATTATTTATTCTCAATATTTTTTCTTAAATTATTTAAACCGCATTTTAAACAAACTTTTTATTAATTCATTATTTTATTAATTAACTAATTTTCCGATCATTTTTTATGTAATATTTATATTATTCTCTATTAATTATTTGATTATTTATTTTATATATTAATATATTTAACTTAAATATATTAATAACTTTATAAAAGCCTCTACCTCGCTTATATTCAATTTATGTTTATTTATTTTCATTTTATTATTCATATTATTATTTATTTTTATTTATTTTTATTTATTTTTATATTATTATTAATTATTTATTATTATTTATTTATTTTTTATTTTTATTTATTTTAATGTTATTTAATAATTTAATGTAACAAAAAAATATGTAAAAATTCAAAGTACAGTCTACAAGCGGGTTTGATTTTTTTGCATTTTTTACAATGTAATTATTTCAATCCTTATATATTTTTATTATTATTTATTATTTATTTTTATTATTTATTATTATTATTATTTATTTTTTATTTATTTTTTATTTTAATGTTATTTAATAATTTGATGTAACAAAAAAATATGCAAAAATTCAAAACGCAGTCTACAAGCGGATTAGAATTTTTCGTATTTTTTACAATGTAATTATTTCAATCCTTATATAATTTTTATTTATTTTCTTATAAATCTCCAATCAGTTTAAAGCTTTCAAAATCGTTTCTATTTGTTTTTTATATTTCATTAACGAAATTATATTATTTGTTATATATAATCCATTAAAATCGATTCTCACAGGTTTTAAATATTTTTTTAACCTGTTTCTCTTTATCTATTCATTGCACCTATATTTATAAAGTAATAACTATCCCCCAGTTATACTGGGGGATTTTCATTTCGGCCTATAAGGCCTTTTTACTAGCTAACGCTTAAGCGTTACAATTTGACGGCTTACGCCACTTTCGCTCGCGTTTTTATTACTCACTACCCTTTAAAAGGGTCTCTATATTCTTTTATTGTTATTTGATCCGTTTGCATATCTTCTTTCAATTGATTTTCAACGTAATTATATACAGCAGTCTTGTTATTTCCTACCGTACTCACATAAAATCCTCTACACCAAAATGTTCTGTTACCATATTTATATTTAAGATTCGCATGTCTCTCAAATATTATCAACGTACTTTTCCCTTTAAGATATCCCATAAATGATGATATGCTTATTTTGGGTGGAATACTTACATACATATGTATATGATCTGGACATGCTTCTGCATTTATTACTTCAACTTCTTTTCTTCTGCATAATTCTCTCAATATCATTCCTATTTCTCGTCTTAGTGTTCCATATATTTCTTTTCTTCTGAATTTTGGCGCAAACACTATATGGTACTTGCATTCCCACGTTGTGTGTGCTAAGCTATTTGTGTATGGACTTTTCATACGCCCCACTCCTTTCATGATTAATATTTTTAGCCGTCAAACTTTAAATATTATACCATGTTTCGAGTGGGATTTTTGTTACCCTATGCAAAACTATAAGTTTTATTATACTCCCCAGCATAGCTGGGGGTTTACCATTAAAGTTAACAAAAAAAGATAGTATAAAAAATACTATCTTTTGGCGGAGAATGAGGGATTTGAACCCTCGCGGCCCTAAACGAACCCTAACAGTTTAGCAAACTGTCCCCTTCAGCCACTTGGGTAATTCTCCATATAAATGTAAAGCTAGATAATCTTTCATATCTAGCTATTGGCGGAGAGGGTGGGATTCGAACCCACGGTAGGCTATAAACCTACGCCAATTTTCAAGACTGGTGCCATAAACCAACTCGACCACCTCTCCACAGAGAACATTATTACTTTAACATATTAAATTTAAAAAGTCAATATAGTTTTCTATATTTTTTTATATTCTTTTGCTAAATTTACAGCTTTGATTTCTTCATCAGATAAAGTATATTTTGAAGTTCCATTCTCAATTGTCTTTGCATATACATTACTAGAAGATCTACCATAAATAGAATTAATAACAAAACCATTATTTTCATTATCTAATATAGCAATTGCAAAACTTAATTCACTGCCAACATCATCAAAAGCATTATATCTGACCATTCCTATGTTCTGTACACAAGTATCTACCTGTCTCTCAACAGTTTTAATATTAGCTTTTATTATTTTGTTCTCTTCATTTACATTTTTTACCATTTCTAAATATGTTTTTAATGATTCTTCTATACTTTCCTTTTCATCAAACTTAGAAATAAATCCTTCATATCTTTTTTCAACTTTATTAATCTTATAACAAAATAACAATACTATAGCAGTTAATAAAACATTAACTGCTATAGATAAAATCAATATAATATTTATCATCCTGCCAATCTCCTTATTTAATTAAATCTAGTATACGCTCTAAGTCATCATTTGATGCATACTCTATTATAATTTTTCCTTTTCTTTGCCCAGCATTCAATTTTACCTTTGTACCAAAGAAACTTTGGAAACTACTTTCAATATCTCTATAAATAGGTTCATATTTTTCATTCTTCTTTGGCATATTCTTTCTAGATTTAGTTTTTTTCTCAGCTTCTCTAACACTATCTCCTGATTCAATCATATATACTGCCATATCATATTGTTTATCAGGATTCTCAAAACCTAATAATGCTTTACAATGTCCTTCTGTTAACTTTCCTTGTAATGCTAAATCAATAACTCTAGGATCTAAATTTAAGATTCTTAATGTATTTGTAACAGTGCTTCTACTCTTTCCAATAACTTCTGCAACCTGAGCTTGAGTTAAACTATATTGGTCCATTAATAGCTTAATTCCTCTTGCTTTTTCAATTGGATTTAAATCCTCTCTCTGAATATTTTCAATTAAAGCTATTTCTCTGTTTTTCTGTTCATCATTTTCTCTAACAATAGCTGGTATCTCAGTTAATCCCGCAAGTTTAGATGCTCTCCATCTTCTCTCACCAGCAACTATTTGATAAAAATCATCTTTTTTTGACACTATAATTGGCTGAATAACGCCATATTTTTTTATTGAATCTGAAAGTTCATTTAATGCTTCTTCATCAAAAATTCTTCTTGGTTGATCTTTATTTGGTTCAATCTCAGATACTTTCAAATTTTGTACTACTTCATTCTCATCATTTGTTTCTTCAACTAAAGATGTAGAAAATAAAGCATCTAATCCTTTACCCAATCCTGTTTTCTTAGCCATTTACATTTCCCCCTATTTCATATGTTTTGCTTTTTCTTTAGCATCTTCTGCCTTTAAAAACTCTTTTGCCAACTTTTCATAGCTTCTAGCACCTTTTGATTTTGGATCATATGTTGTAATTGGCATTCCAAAGCTAGGAGCTTCACTCAATCTAACATTTCTAGGTATAACTGTTTTGTATACCTTATCATCAAAATATTTTTTAACTTCCTTAACAACCTGATTAGATAAGTTTGTTCTTATATCATACATTGTTAAAACAGCACCTTCTATTTCTAATGACTTATTTAAATGTTTTTTTACCAAGTTAATTGTGTTAATCAATTGTCCTAATCCTTCCAATGCATAATATTCACATTGAACAGGAATCAACACAGAATCTGCTGCTGTAAAAGAATTTAAAGTAATTAATCCTAATGATGGTGGACAATCAATAAATATATAATCATACTTATCTTTTATTTGATCAAGTTGTTCTTTTAGCCTGTGCTCTCTAGACATTTGAGAAACTAATTCTACTTCAGCACCTGCTAAATTCACATTTGAAGGGCATATTTTCAAATTTTTTTCAATTGTATCTTGTAATGTATTCTCAACAGGCTCTTCGTTAACAAGTACATCATACAATGATTTTTCAACATTTTTATCTACACCCAATCCACTTGTCGCATTTCCTTGAGGATCTGCATCTAATAACACAACTTTTTTGCCTTTTTTAGCAAGTAAAGAGCTCAAATTCACTGAAGTTGTAGTCTTTCCGACGCCTCCTTTTTGATTAGCGACCGCTATAATTTTTCCCAAAATAATCCCTCCAATCTTTCTATATAATAATATAAAAATTGAATTCTCATGTCAATGTATTTTATAAATTTTTATAAAATTTTACACAACAAAAAATGAAATTAAAATAAGTTATACACTTTTTAAAGAATAAATAAAAAATGTTCCACAGCTTATAAACAAGTTATCTGTGGAACATGTAACTTTTCGAATTATCTAATCGGATTTTTCAAAGGTTTACCTTGATTTCTAGGGTATATTTGTTCGGTCTTTTTTACTTTTTTAATAACAACCAAACACCTCTCATTATCATCTAAACTGTAATTAATCACTTCATCAATACGACCACCTAATCGAGTAATAGCAACCTTAGCTTCATTAATTTCTTCTTCCGAATTAGGTCCTTTCATACATAAGCA
This sequence comes from uncultured Clostridia bacterium, assembly GCA_934130285.1. Taxonomy (GTDB): domain Bacteria; phylum Bacillota; class Clostridia; order TANB77; family CAG-508; genus UMGS1994. The sequence continues at coordinate 5,123 of CAKOXT010000002.1, forward strand.
ACTTCCGCCCACCTTAACAAAAGGTAACATATATTCAACTAGAGTACTCATATTTGCGACAGCTCTTGATGTAGCTACATCAAAACATTCTCTATATTCTTTATTATGTGCATAATCTTCAGCTCTACCATGCAAAGCAATTATATTCTTCAAATCAAGCTTAGTAATAGAATCATTCATAAATAGAACTTTTTTATTAACAGCATCCAACAATGTAATATTCAAGTCATCATCAAATATCTTTAAAGGAATTCCTGGAAAACCTGCCCCAGCACCTATATCAATAACTCTCTTTCCATCAAGATACTTATTAATAAAAATCGAATCAATAAAATGTTTGATTATAATATCCTTTTCATCCTTGATTGCGGTCAAATTAATCTTAGCATTCCACTCTTGTAAATTTTTCATATACAAAATAAATTTTTCTAATTTTTCATTTGATACTTCAATATTATTTTCACTTAACTTCTCTTTAAAGAATTGTAATATTTCTTCTTCCAAATTATTTTTCCTCTCTTATTAATTTTTATTAGCATGTTTTCTTTGTTCCAAATAAACAAGTAAAACAGAAATATCTGCAGGTGAAACACCTGAAATTCTAGAAGCTTGACCAATTGAATATGGGCGAATCTTACTAAGCTTTTGTCTTGCTTCTATTCTAATTCCCTTTACATCATCATAATTAACATCATCAGGAATTAATTTCTTTTCCATTTTTTTAAAACTCTCAACTTGAGCTTCCTGCATTTTTATATATCCTTCATACTTTACAACAATTTCTACTTCCTCTTTTACATCGTCCGGCAATTCTGGTCTATCCTTATCAATTTCAGCTAATACAGCATATGTCAATTCAGTTCTTTTTAATAATTCAGATAGCTTTGCACCACCGTTAAGTCTAGCAGTACCATGGTTTTCCAAGAATTTATTAACATCATCTGAAGGTTTTATAATAGTAGTTTCTAGTCTTTCTTTTTCTTCCATTATTTTCCTTTTCTTTTCTAAAAACTTATTATATCGCTCTTCTGATATAAGTCCAACCTCATGTCCAATTTCTGTCAATCTCATATCCGCATTGTCTTGTCTTAATAATAATCTATATTCAGCTCTTGAAGTCATCATTCTATATGGTTCATTCGTGCTCTTCGTAACAATATCATCTATCAAAACACCAATATAGGCGTCTGATCTATCTAAAATAACTGGATCTTTTCCCTTTAATTTTTGGGCAGCATTAATTCCAGCAATAATTCCTTGTGCAGCAGCTTCCTCATACCCAGAAGTACCATTTATCTGACCAGCGAAAAACATTCCACTAATACTTTTTAATTCCAAAGAGCTTTTTAATTGAGAAGGTTCGATACAATCATACTCAATAGCATAAGCTGGTCTTGTAAATTCACAATGTTCTAGTCCAGGTAAAGTCCTATACATTTCAATTTGAACATCTTCTGGTAAAGATGAACTCATTCCTTGGATATACATTTCCTCAGTATCCATTCCTAAAGGTTCAACAAAAATCTGATGTCTTTCTTTATCAGCAAATCTAACCACCTTATCTTCGATAGATGGACAATAACGAGGACCTGTCCCCTCTATTTTTCCTGCATATAAAGGTGATCTATGTAAATTTTTTCTAATAATTTCATGCGTTTTCTCATTAGTATATGTTAAATAACAAGGTTGTTGATCAAAATTTCCTAATTTATCTTCAAAAGAAAACGCTGGAACGTTTGGATCTCCCTCTTGCAATTCCATCTTTGAAAAATCAATACTCTTTCTATTAATTCTCGCAGGTGTACCTGTCTTAAATCTAACTATATTAATGCCTAATTCACGCAAACATTTTGATAATTTATTTGCAGGAAACACACCATCAGGTCCACTCTCACAAGAATACTCCCCAATAAAAATCTTTCCTTTCAAATACGTACCTGTAGCTAAAATTACACTATCCACTTCATAAATAGCTCCCATATCTGTTTCTACAGCTTTAATTTTTCCATCTTCTACTTGTATATTAACTATCTCTCCTTGTTTCAAAAAAAGATTCTCTTGTTTTTCTAAAGTATGCTTCATCTCCATTTGATATCTTTTTCTATCAGCTTGCGCTCTCAAAGAATGCACAGCAGGCCCTTTAGAAGTATTTAACATCTTAACCTGTATCATTGTTTTATCAATATTTTTTCCCATTTCTCCGCCAAGAGCATCTATTTCTCTAACTAAATGACCTTTTGAAGATCCTCCTATATGAGGATTACAAGGCATATTAGCAACACACTCTAATGTAATTGAAAAAATTAACGTCTTCATTCCTAATCTAGCAGCAGCAAGAGCAGCTTCACAACCAGCATGTCCAGCACCAATTACTGCTACATCATATTTTCCAGCAATAAAACTCATAGTTTCCTCCTATTTTCCTAAACAAAACTTTGAAAAAATTTCACTAATTATATCATCAGTTACTGTTTCACCAGTTATTTTTCCAAGTTCCTCTAAAATTTCTTTTATATAAATTGCAACAACATCCACTGGCATTCCCATTGTTAATGTTTCTTCTGCCTTTTCTAATGACATAATAGCTTTATGAACTAAAGCTTTATGTCTTGAATTAATAACTAATAATTCCCCATCATTTTTTATTTCTTCTGTTACAACAAGTTTTTGCATCATATCAAGCAATTCAGGAACTCCTTCTTGTGTCTTCGTAGAAATTGTTACAATATTATTTGAATATTTTTCGAATATTTTTTTATCTACGCCTATCTGGTTTAGATCGATTTTATTTAAAATAATAATTGATTTTTTATCTTTTAATATTTCTAATATTTTTTTATCTTCTTCTGTTAATTTTTTTGTAATATCAAAAATAGCAATAATTAAATCACTATCCTTAGCAATATCAATTGCCTTTTGAACCCCAATCTTTTCAACAGTATCATCAGTTTCTCTAATTCCTGCAGTATCAATAATTTTAAATGGTACTCCTCCTAAAGAAATAAACTCTTCAATAGTATCTCTTGTTGTTCCTTCTATCTCAGTAACTATTGCTCTTTCCTCGTTTAAAAGCAAATTTAATAAAGATGATTTTCCTGCATTTGGTCTACCTATAATTGCTGTTTTAATACCTTCTCTTAATATCTTTCCATTAGAAAATGAATTTTCTAACTCTTCTAATCTTTTTCTATTTCTCACAAGAATATCTGATATATTCAAATTAGTCACTTCTTCAATATCATATTCTGGATAATCAATTGAAACATCAATATCAGCCATTCCCGAAATCAAATCATCTCTTATTTCTTTTATTCTTTTAGATAAATTTCCTTCCAACTGATTCATAGAAGATTTTGCTTCTTTTTCTGTTTTACTATTTATAACATCTATTACAGCCTCAGCTTGCGTTAAATCAATTCTTCCGTTCAAAAAAGCTCTCTTAGTAAATTCACCAGGTTCTGCAAGATCTGCACCATTCTTCAAGCACAAATCTAATATTCTCTTCATAACAACCATTCCACCATGAGAATTTATTTCGCACATATTCTCTGTTGTATAACTTTTTGGTGATATAAAATAAGATACTAATACTTCATCAACAATTTCATCTCCATCATATATTTTTCCATATTTTATAGAATAACCTTTTTCAGGTGTATTAGAAACTGGTACAAATATTTTCTTTAATATATCAAAACTCTCTTTTCCACTCATTCTAATTATTCCAATTCCACCAATTCCAGGTGCCGTAGAAATCGCAGCTATTGTTGACATACCCTCTCCTCCTTCTCAAATAATTTTATTAAATTTCCCCTATATTTCAATAAAATTTTATAAAATAATCTACAACAATATATACTATTTTATAAATTCAATTCAAATATTTTTTGATCTATTTATTATTAAAATATTAAAGGGGTGTACTTTTATTTTAGCACACCCCACATTTAATATCTACCTTTTTAATGATACAACAATTCGTCTATTTGGCTCTTCACCGATACTATGTGTTTCAACTTTTGTATTTTCCTGTAATCTTGAATGAATAATTTTTCTTTCATAAGAAGACATTGGTTCAAGAGTAATTGCCTTTCTTTTTCTAATTACCGTTCCAGCAATTTTATCAGCAAGTTCTTTCAAATCTTTTTCTCTCTTTTCTTTATATCCACCTATATTTAAAAGAATTCTTACTCTTTCGTTTATGCCTTTATTAGCAATATTGTTTAATATTACTTGTATTGAATTCAACACATTACCTCTATACCCTATTAAATAACCTGTATCCTCACCTGTAATATTAACTAACAAATCACTTTTATCTCTTTTAATTTCATATTTTAAATCATTAGTTGGTAATTTGCTTATAAAATCATCTAAGAACTTTTTCACATTTTCTTCCGCCATATTTTCAGATTCTTCAGAAACTTCTGCTCTCTCTTTTTTCTCATTTACATGATTTTCTTCTTTTACTATTAACTCAACTTTAACAACTCTTGGTGTCAAAATATTAAAAAAACTTCTTTTATCTTCTGATTCTAGGACTTTAATTTCTACCTGTTTCTTTGAAACATTCAATTCTTTAAGTCCTTTTTCTATCGCTTCGTTTGTTGTTCTTCCTTCAAAAATATTAGGCATTTTCCTCATCCTCCTTAGACTTAACTAATTTATTCAAGATAACTCTTTGAATTGTAGAAGTTACATTATTTACTAACCAATACAATGCAAGACCAAGTGGAGCAATTGCTGCAACAGATACTGCCATTATAGGCATCATAAACATCATCTGTCTATTCATAGCTTCTACCGTGTCAAACTCATCATCATCGTCATCTCCATTAGCTTTAATAAGTGCTTTCTGTTCTCTCTTCTTTCTTTCCTCTTCTTCTTTTTCCTCTGGTGTTAATTTTTTCTTTCCAGCACTCATAGTAATCTTCATAGATACTATTGAAGAAATAACATATAATCCTGGAATAATATATACTGTTGGATCAGACCAATTTCTAGAAGGAATATTACTTAAATCAATTCCTAAGAAATCCATATTTATCGAAATTGAATCATCACCATTTTTCTTAGCTTCTCTAATAATATCAATTTCTTTATAATTAGATTGCTGTGTTATATTATATTTTTCAGTATATTCGTTAATTTTATTTGCATCCATTCCCTCCATATATGTTAAAGGTTGTCTAACTAAATAAAAAATAGAAACAAATAAAATCAATTGAATTATAGAACCAAAGCACCCTGAACAAGGACTCATTTTTTCAGATTTATATAAATCCATTGTTTCTTGACCAAGTCTAACTTGATCATTTTTATATTTTTGTTGTAATTCTTTTACTTTTGCCTGAATCTTATTGTTTTTAATCATTGTTTTTTGTTGTTTTATTGTAAAAGGTAATAATATAATTTGTACTGCAATTGTAAATAAAATAATAGCTAATCCATAATTTCCAACTGCATCATAAATAAAATTTAGCAAATATCCAAAAATACCTGCCAAAAAGCCTACTAACTTTCCCATGTTACCTCCACTATTTTAAAGGATCATATCCTCCTTTTGAAAAAGGATTACACCTCAAAAACCTAAATGTTCCTAAAAAGAACCCCTTAATAAATCCATATTTCTCTATCGCCTGCATCATATATTCTGAACACGTAGGATAATATTTACAATGAATTCCTAAGAAACTAAAAATAGGAGATATTCTTTTTTTATAAAATTTAATTAATAAAATAGAAAGTTTTTTCATTAATTTTTCCCTATAATCTCACATTTTTTTAATATATTTTCTAAATCTTCTTTTACATCAAAAAAATTAGCTTTTTCATAATTAACATTCTTTTTCCAGATAATTAATAAATTATAGTTATCAACAAATTCATCTTCAATTGCCGTATATGCTTCTCTAATAAATCTTTTTATTCTATTTCTAATAACACTTCCGCCAACTTTTTTACTAACAACAATTCCTAATTTATTAAACTCACTTTTATTTTTAAAGACAAATATCTCTAATAAATCGCCAGAAAAATATTTTCCTTTTTTAAAAAAATATCTAAATTCATAATTTTTTTTAATAATATAAGTATTTTTCATCTTTTTTCACTCTTTTTTAGAACATTCCACGTTTTTAATGCTTTTAACAATTCTCAAAATTAAATTTTTCCGAATGTTTTCAAAAGCTTGTCTCGCAATAAATAATCATTACAAAACAAAAGCATAGTTTTTATTTTAACAAAAAAGGGCGTTCGCGCCCCCTTTAAAACTATGCACTTAAAACTTTTCTTCCTTTTGCTCTTCTTGCCTTTAAAATATTTCTTCCTGATCTAGTTTTCATTCTTTTCATGAATCCATGTTCTTTTTGTCTTTGTCTCTTTTTTGGTTGTAATGTTCTTTTCATATTGCACCTCCTATATCTATAATAATTTTTTTATTTCTCAAAAGTAATTAAAATTATACAACAAAATCCTTCAAAATGTCAATACTTCATTGTTTATTTATATTTTTCCACAACAACTTATTGACTATTGAAAAATAAATTGATATTATTAAGTCCGACAAAACAGATGGGATATTTTACTACGCAAATAATAATTAGAGGTATTTAAAAGCATCCCGATTTTATGATGTCATTCTTATAAGGAGGTTGTTTAATTTGTTAGATAAAAATGAGCTTTTAAATCAAGCAAAAGAGCTTTTAAAAAATGAAATGACAAACATTTCTTTCACTACATGGATAAAAACATTAGAAATTGGTAATATTTACGACAATAAAATAGAATTAATAACATCAAATGCCATGCAAACAGACGCAATTAAATCTAGATATTACGATCTAATTATAAATACCTTTAATTTCTTAACAAATAAATCTTGGCAATTAGAAATAATAGATTCGTCAGATGCATCTGCCCAATCTAATGTTCAAGAAGCCCTAGACAATTCATTTGATAATTTAACATCTAGCCCTGAATATAGCAAAACTTCCCTAAATCCAAAATATACATTTGATACATTTGTAGTTGGAAACAACAACAGATTCGCACATGCAGCAGCATTAGCAGTTGCAGAAGCACCATCATCAATGTATAATCCATTATTTATATATGGAGGCGTTGGTTTAGGAAAAACGCACTTAATGCAAGCTATAGGAAATGAAATTCTAAAAAGAGATTCATCTAAAAAGGTACTATATGTTACATCAGAAGCATTTACTAATGAACTTGTAAATGCTATTAAGGATGCCAATTACAAAAATGAATTATTCCGCAATAAATACAGGAATATCGACATTTTATTAATAGACGATATTCAATTTTTTGCTGGAAAAAATACAGCACAAGAAGAGTTTTTCCACACATTCAACACACTACATCAAAATGGAAAACAAATTATATTGTCTAGTGATAAACCACCAAGAGATATAGCCTTATTAGAAGACCGTTTGAAATCAAGATTTGAATGGGGATTAATAGCAGATATCTCTATGCCTGATTATGAAATGCGTTTAGCAATATTAAGAAAAAAGACACAAATGGAAGGAATTCTTATAGACGATGATATTCTTTCATTAATTGCAACACGTATTGATTCAAACATCAGAGAACTAGAAGGTGTGCTAAATAAAATACTAGCATACACATCTCTTACACATAGTCCTATTACAATTGAAGTAGTTGAAAAAGCAATAAATGATGTAACACTTCAAAAAGAAAACATCATATCTGCAGACTACATTCAAGACGTAGTATCAAACTATTTTAAAATAGATAAACGCGACATGGTATCAGCAAAAAAATCAAATGACATTGCATACCCAAGACAAATTGCAATGTACTTATGCAGAACTGTAGGTCAAATGTCTTTTCCTAGAATCGGTAATGATTTTGGAGGTAGAGACCATACAACAGTAATGCATGCATACAAAAAAATAGAAAAAGAAATAAAAGAAAACACAAATACAAAACTAATTGTGGAAAGTGTGAAAACAATAATCACAAACAAGAAATAAATTGAAATACAAACAAAAAACACAATAAAAAAAAATATGTGTTTTCCAAACAAAATGTTTTGATAAAACAAGTCTAATTCTTCCTACGGAAGAAAGAGATCAGATATCAACAGGTGCTTGTTTAAAAGTTGTTAAAATCATGTTAATAATCAACTTATTAACATACAAAGTTTAATAATGTGGAAAAAGTTTTTTTTTATACACATAGTTATAAACAACAATTTTTGTACGGATATAAACAATAAACATACTTTTCCACATTATCCACAGCACCTAATACTAATACTACTATATATATTTATATTATATAATAAAAAAGGAGTTTGAAAAAAATGAAAATTATATGCGAAAAAGAAAAACTTCTAAAAGGTATTAATTCCGTAATAAATGGAGTAGCATCTAAAACAACAATGCCTGTATTAGAAGGAATACTAATTCAAACAAATGATAAAGAAGTTAAATTAACAACTTATGATTTAGAAATAGGAATTGAATATATAATAGAATGTGATGTTAAAGAACAAGGTAATACAGTAGTAAATGCTACAATGTTTAGTGAAATAATAAGAAAATTACCTGATACAGAAATAACAATTTCTATCAATGAAAATAATTTATTAGAAATAGAATGTGAAGGATCATTATATAAATTAGCAACAATGAATCCAGAAGAATTTCCAGAATTACCAAAAATAAATATAGATAATTCAATAGAAATTGAACAAAACTTATTAAAAAACATGATAAGAAAAACAATATTTGCAGTAAGTAATGAAGAAAACAGACCAATATTCACAGGTTGTTTATTCGAAGTGGAAAACAATAAGCTAAATGTTGTTGCAGTAGACGGATATAGACTAGCATTAAAAACAAATATATTAAACAGTGCAGCAAATAATTTTCATGCAGTAATTCCTGGAAAAACATTAAACGAAATAAACAAAATAATACTAGATTCATTTGACACAATAAAAATAGGAATTTCAAAAAATCAAGCTTTATTTGAAATGGAAAATTGTAAAATAGTAACAAGACTTTTAGACGGAGAATTCTTAAATTACAATAATGCAATACCAGCACAATGGGAAACTAGAATTAGAGTAAATAAAAATAACATACAAAACTGTTTTGAAAGAATTATATTAATTTCTTCATCATCAATAGAAAAAGAAAAGAAATATCCAGTAAAAATATCTATAGAAATAGGAAAAGTAGTAATTTCTTGTACAAACCAAACAGGTGATGCTAAAGAAGAAATATATGTAGCAACAGAAGGAAAGAATCTAGAAGTAGGATTCAATCCAAGATATTTCTTAGACGCATTAAAAGTAATAGAAGATGAAGAAGTATATATTGAATTCGGAACAAATATCTCACCATGTATAATTAGACCAGTAGAAAGTGAAGAATACAAATACATGATATTACCAATAAGAATGAAGGAATAATATGTACATAAAAAAAGTCAAACTAGAAAACTTTAGAAACTATGATAATTTAGAAGTAGAATTCAAAAAAGATTTTAATTTAATATATGGGAATAACGCACAAGGAAAAACTAATATATTAGAGGCAATCTATCTAAGTGCAATAGGTAAATCATTTCAAACAAACAAAGATAGCGAAATGATAAAAATCGGAAAAGAAAAAGCAAAAGTAGAAATAGAATACGAAACAAAAGATAGAGAAGGAAAAATTACCGTAGAAATAGCAGATAAAAAGACTTTTTTTATAAATGGAATAAAACAAAAAAAGATTAGTGATATAATAGGAAAAATAAATATAGTATTATTTTATCCAGATAATATAGACATCATCAAAGGAGGACCAGCAGAAAGAAGAAGATTTTTGGATATAATGATAAGTCAATTAAAGCCAAATTATATACACATTTTAAATAAATATTTAAAAACTTTAGATCAAAGAAATGCTTATTTAAAACAAATAAAATTTGACAACAAAAGTAAAGATATGTTAGAAATATGGGATGAGAGTTTATCTGGGCTTTCATATCAAATTTACACTTACAGAAGTGAATATATACAAAAAATCAAAGAAAAAATAAAAGTTATCCACAATAAGATAACAAATTGTGGACAACAAGATGAAAAAATTGAAATTTCGTTCATATCTTCAGGAAAATCACAAAAAGATTTTTATGAAAATTTATTAAGAAATAGAGAAAATGATATAAGAAAAGGATATACTTCTACAGGATCTCATAGAGATGATTTTGATATATACATAAATGATAAAAAAGTAAACGTATATGGTTCACAAGGTCAACAAAGGACATCGGTCCTTTCATTGAAATTAACAGAACTAAATATTATCCAAGATGAAATAGAGGAGCCACCAATATTACTACTAGATGATTTTATGTCAGAATTAGATGAAAATAGAAGAAATAATTTAACCAATGCAATAGAAAATAATCAAGTTTTTATAACTTGTACAGACAAAATATTAGTAGAAGAGAAAAATAATACAATATATCATATAGAAAATGCAAAACTTAGCAAAGGAATTTAAGAAAATGTATTTACACATAGGAAAAGATATAATTTTAAAAAAAGAGGAAATTATAGGAATTTTTAATATAGAAAGTATAACAGAAACAAAAGAATTTAATTGTATAATAGAAACTTTGAATGAAGTCAATAGACTTCAAGATATATCACAAGGAGAGCCAAAAACTCTTATTTTATATAAAAAAGAAAATAATTTATGCGGAGTCATCTCTAATGTTTCTTCAAATTCAATTGGAAAAAGAAATACTAAAATGACTGGAAAATAAGGAGGAAAAGCATGGAAAAATTTGAACATGAGTACAATGCAGAACAAATTCAAGTACTAGAAGGACTAGAACATGTTAGAAAAAGACCAGGTATGTATATAGGAAGTGTATCAATTAGAGGATTGCATCATCTTGTATATGAAATAGTAGATAATGCTGTAGACGAAGCTTTAGCAGGATATTGCAAAAACATCTATGTAACAATAGAGCCAGGCAACGTAATAAAAGTTGAAGACGATGGAAGAGGAATACCAGTAGACATACATCCAAAAACAAAAATTTCTGCTGCAGAGACTGTTTATACTAAGTTAAATGCAGGTGGAAAATTTGGTGGAGACAGTGGATACAAAGTATCTGGAGGTCTACATGGAGTTGGTGCATCAGTTGTAAACGCATTATCAGAATGGACAGAAGTAACAATTCAAAGAGATGGCGGAATGTTCCAAATGAAATTCAACAGAGGAAAAGTTGTTGAAAGTTTAAAAAGAATAGGTGATTCTGATAAAACAGGAACAACAGTAAGATTCTTAGCTGATAATACAATATTTGAAAGAATGGATTATGAATATGAAGTTCTAGAAAATAGATTTAGAGAAATGGCATTCCTAACAAGAGGATTACACATAACAATAGAAGATTTAAGAGGAGAAACTCCTAAAAAATCTGATTTCTGTTTTGAAGGTGGATTAAAATCTTTTGTTGAATATTTAAATAAAAATAAAGAAAAATTACATCCAACACCAATATATATGGAAAAAGAAGGCGATTTCCCAGTAGAAATAGCTCTTCAATATACTTCAGCATATTCAGAAAATATTTATTCATTTGTAAATAATATAAATACTGTTGAAGGAGGAACACACCTAGAAGGATTCAAAAGATCATTAACAAAAGTATTTAATGATTATGCAAAAGCACATAATATTTTAAAAGAAAAAGATAGCAATCTAACAGGAGATGATATAAGAGAAGGTGTAACAGCTGTTATATCAGTAAAAGTTAGAGAACCACAATTTGAAGGACAGACAAAAACAAAATTAGGAAATAGTGAAGTTGCAGGAATAGTACAATCATTAATGAATGAAAAATTAGCAGAATTCTTAGAGGAAAATCCAAATGTAGCAAAAGCAATATTAGAAAAATGTGTAAGTGCATCAAAAGCAAGAGAAGCAGCAAGAAAAGCAAGAGAATTAGTAAGAAGAAAATCAGCATTAGAAACAACAACACTACCAGGAAAACTTGCAGATTGCAGTAGTAAAAACCCAGAAGAATGTGAGGTATACATTGTCGAGGGAGATTCAGCTGGAGGAAGTGCAAAACAAGGAAGAGACAGAAGATACCAAGCAATTTTACCATTATGGGGAAAAATGCTTAATGTTGAAAAAGCAAGAGCAGATAAAATATATGGAAATGACAAATTAAATCCAGTAATAGTGGCAGTAGGAGCAGGAATTGGAGCAGACTTTGATATAACTAAAATAAGATATGGAAAAGTTATAATAATGGCCGATGCCGATGTTGATGGTGCTCACATCAGAACACTATTATTAACATTCTTCTTTAGATATATGAGACCATTAATAGAAAACGGAAATGTATTTCTTGCACAACCACCACTATATAAATTATCCAAAAAAGGAATGCAAGATATATATTGCTATACAGATGAAGATCTTCAAAGAAATTATAAAGAACTAGAAGAAAAAGGAATTCAAAGAGAACAATTAGGACTACAAAGATATAAAGGTTTAGGAGAAATGAATCCTGAACAATTATGGGAAACAACAATGAATCCAGAAAATAGAATATTAGTAAAAGTAACAATGGATGATGCAATGAAAGCAGATGAAACATTTTCTCTATTAATGGGAGATGATGTTGGACCAAGAAGAGACTTCATACAAGCAAACGCAAAATATGTTAAAAATCTTGATATATAGTAAAATTAAATAAAATATCAAAAGGTAGACCACTGGAGTTAACAAAATAAATTTGAAAAACTCCAAAAGGTCTACCTTTTTTCAATAAAACTTATATTAATTGTCAGCTCAGACTAGTTAAAATAATAGTCAAACCTAATATATATTTCTATATAAATAAGCCCTATACCACTAAAACTAATCAGTTACTCGAATATAGAAACACTCCGTTCTAGCCTAATTCGTCTTAAATTGAAGACTACTAAAAACCAGTAGAAATATCAAAATACTCTTAATCTAAACTATAATACCTATCTTTAAAACCATATCCATAGCAATAAAAAATGCATAAAAACAGCTCGAAAAACAAATATTATAATCAATATTTAGACTAAACCTGACCTATAAAAATAAGCCAAACAAAATCATAGTTAGAATAATAACAATCCTTAAAAAAGAACTGAAACTATTTTTGATTTAACTAATATAAATTTTATAATATTATTATGAACAAATCAGAAAAATATATACACAAAAATTAAAAAAATTTTAAATAGCATATTTTGTCGAAAAGGGACATACGAAAAAGCTTGACATATCAACATTATGAGACTATCATAAAAAGCAAAGGAGGTAAAAAAATAAAAGTAACTAAAGAAAATAGTGTGCAGAATATGATTCCAATAAAAGAAATAAAAGAACAAGGAATTATAAAACTAAAGAATGAACATTATATAAAAATAATTAAAATCATTCCAATCAATTATGAGTTAAAGTCAGATTTGGAAAAAAAATCAATTTTAAATTCTTACAAAACATTTTTAAATTCATGTAACTTCAATTTACAAATTTTAATTCAAAGTAAAAAAGAAAACTTAGAAAAACATTTTTTTATTCTAGAACAAAAGAAAAATCAAATTAAAGATTTTCAAGAAAAAATTATATATGAAAAATACATTGAATATATAAAAAAAGTTAATTCTGAAAATAAATCATCCTCAAAAAATTTTTATATCATTATTCATCAAAAAGATGAAATTCAAAATTTAAAATCCCACACAGACAATGAAAAATATATAATAGAAAACTTAAATGAGAAATATTTTAAAATAAAAGAAACACTCGCACGATGCGGTAATTTCAGTTATGAAATAGACAAAAAAGAAACAATAGAAATAATGTATTCATTCTTTAACTGCAGAAAAAATCAAAGAAAATAAAAAATAAAGGAGGTAGAAATAGAAGAAAGTAATTATATAGCTCCAGCATATATTAACGAAAGTAACCCAAAATACATCGAAATAGACGGTATATTTTATGCAGGATTAATATGCACAGATTATTATAGAGAATACACAGCTATTATTTTAAAAAACTTAATATCAAGTAATATAAATATTAATATATCAATATTCTATGAGAAAAAAGATAAGTACAAAACGATAAGAGAACTAACATATCATATAGGAAATGTTGGAGTTGATTTAAAAAACACAAAAGAAAATACACAAGATATAGACATAGCAAAATATTCTTATAATGATGCAAAATACATTAGAAAAGAAATGCAAATAAACAATGAAGATTTATACTTATTATATATATATTTGAATATATATGCAGAAAATGAAAAAGAATTAGAAATGCAACTAAATAACGTTGAAGGCATTTTGCAAAGTAATGGCATCCAAAGTAAAAGAGCAAATTTCAGGCAAGAACAAGTATATTTTGCATGTTTACCATTAATGCTAAATTCATATGACATAAAAAATGCCAGCAAAAGAAATGTATTAACAAGTGGACTTACAGGAACCTATCCATTTATATCATCATCAATTTTTGATGATGAAGGAGTTTTTATAGGAAATAATATTTATAATAATTCCCTAATATTTATAGACAAATTCAACAGAGAAAAATATAAAAACGGAAACATGTGCATTTTTGGTACAAGTGGAGCTGGAAAATCTTTTTTCACAAAATTACAAATCCTTAGAAATTGGTTATTAGGAATAGAACAATACGTAATTGATCCAGAAAGAGAATATGAAAAAATATGTAAAAATTTAAATGGAACGATATTTAAAATAGGTCCATCATCAGAAACATACATAAATATTTTTGATATAAGAGAAGAGTCTATAGAAGATAGCAAAGGCTATTTATCAACAAAAATTCAAAAATTGTTAGGATTTTTCGGATTAATATTTGGAACATTAACAGAAGAAGAAAAAGCACTATTAGAAGAAAAAATTATAGAAACATATAACAAAAAAGGAATAACATTTGATGATAAAACACTTTATCAAGAACCACAAAAAGATAAAATAGAAATAAAACCCAGATTCAAAAGTACCATAGACATGCCTATATTATCAGATTTTTATGAAATATTAAAAAAAGATTCTCGAACTAAAAAATTTGAATTAGAAATACTACCATTTATAAAAGGATCATTAAATTTCTTTAACAATCATACAAATATCGAAATAGATAACAAATTAATAATAGCAGATGTGTATGAACTAGGAGAAGATAACTTAAAATACGGGATGTATATTTTCACAGACCTTTTTTGGGATAAAATAAAAAAGGATAGAAATGTCAAAAAATCAATATATTTAGATGAAATATGGAGATTAATTGGTGTAACTTCTAATAAAGAAGTGGCTAGTTTTATATATAAAATATTTAAAACAATAAGAAAATATTCAGGAAGTAGTGTTGCAATAACACAAGATGTATCAGACTTATTTAGTTTAGAAGATGGTATATATGGAAAAAGTATATTAAACAATTCATGTATAAAGATATTTTTCTCACTCGAAGAAGAGAATTTAAAGATACTAGAAGAACACACAAACATATCAGAAAAAGAAAAAATAGAAATAAGAACACTAAAGAAAGGCGAGAGTATGATGTTTATAGACCAAAGCCACATACTTGTTAAAATAAATTGTTCAGAATATGAAAAATCATTGATATAGAGGTGATAAAAATAAAAAGAATAATTACCGCACTTTTAAATAACCAAGTAAATAGCGAATTAACAAAAGAAGAAAATATACAAGTAATAGAAAAAGATTTATTATATCAAGACGCAGTAATAGAAACTATTGAATCAAATGAAAATATTGACTATTTATTGTTAAATGAAAATCTACCAGGAGAAAATTTAAATGAATTCATAAATAAGATTGAAAAACTTCAACCGATAAAAATAATTTTATTCGTAGATAAAATAAAAAAAGAACAAAATCAATTTCAAACTCAGATATATAAAATTTATGAAAATGGAGAAGTAACATTAGAAGAAATAAAGAAGAGAATAAAGGAAGAAAACTATACATACGAACTAGAACAAGAAATAAGAACTTTAAAAAGAATAATTGAGGAGAAAAACAAGGAAAAAGAAAAATCTATACTAAATAAATTAATAAAAATTGAAAAAGAAAAAGAGTATCAGAAACAAGGAAAAGTCATATCGATAGCAGGATTTGGTAGTTTCTTTAAAACCAGATTTATAATAGATTTAATAAATGGAATAAAAAATAAACAAGTAATCCTCATTAATATGGATATATTAGACTACGAAAAAGAAGATAATTTAAAAACAGCTTTAAAGGATAATATAAAAATAGAAAGAGCAAGTAAAATATTATTCCACAACAATAAAACGATTACTAAAGATGAATTAGCTAAAAAGATTAATCAATACAAAAAACAATATGATTATATCATAGTAAACAATTCTGCTGAATGCTTCTTTGAATTAAACAAAAGTATTTTAAATGAAGCAGATAAAATATTATTTGTCATAGAAAAAAATATAAAAGATATAAAAATATCAAATAATTTATTAAAAATTTATGAAAATAACTGGAAAGTAGATACTACAAAAATAGATATTGTATTGAATAATATAAAAGATCCAAAAGACATTGAAATAATACCATACGAAAGAAAAGAAGCAAAAATGCAAGAAAGAAAAATAAAAATATATAAAAAAATATTAAAAATAAAAGGAGAATAGTTGGAATTAGCAGAAACCTTAGCACAAGCTAAAAACATAAAAATAGATATAGGCAACTTAGCAAATACTGGCTTAGAATTTGGACTAAGAACAATATTACCAGACTTTATAGAAGATGACATTATAGAGATAAAAGATACTTTTATAGAAGAAGGCTTTATTGATGGAATTCAAAATATTATTGATAAAGCTGAAGATATTGGTAAAAGTATAACAGGAATATTTACAGGAAAATTTGAAACAGTAGAACAAATAAAAAGATTAATACAAAAGGATGGAATATTAGAATACACATCAGATATCATTGATAGCATATTAAAGAAAATGTTATCAAAGAAAATAATAAACAAAAGTACATATAACTTAATAAAAACAGGAAAAAAAGAAATTATAAATTCATTAGAAGATCAGTTAGAAGGATATTATAAAACTGATGAATACAGTATAGAAGATTTAGAAAAATATTGTAACGAGTGGAAAGAAAGTTTTAAACAAAAAGACTATCAATCAATGGAAAATACAATGAAAAAAATAAACAGAAGATTAGAGAAAAACAAGATACTAGAAAAAACAATAGAAGAAGCAAGAAACATTGAAAAAATACAAGAATATATCAGCAAAAAAGGAAGTATAGATAATCTTTCTGAAAAAGAAAAAGAACTACTAGAAAAGATAAAATAGAAGGTAAAAAACTTGCATATTTTCTTACGGTTTAGTATAATACAAGAGTATTAAACAAAAAAGAAAAGAGGGTTTTAAATGGACAAGCAAGAAGGAAAAATAATTGAGAGAGACATTGAAGAAGAGATGAAAACAGCGTACGTTGATTATGCCATGAGCGTTATTGTTTCAAGAGCTTTACCAGATGTCAGAGATGGCTTGAAACCAGTACACAGAAGAATCTTGTATTCAATGTATGAAGATGGAATAACATCAGATAAACCTTACAGAAAGTGTGCAAACACAGTAGGTTCTGTTTTAGGACGTTACCATCCACATGGAGATTCATCAGTATACGATGCAATGGTTAGATTAGCACAAGATTTCTCACAAAGATATACAATGATCGATGGACACGGAAACTTCGGATCAATAGATGGTGATGGAGCTGCCGCAATGAGGTACACTGAAGCCAGAATGGAAAAAATTGCAGAAGAAATGCTTGTTGACATTGAAAAAAATACAGTAGACTTTATGCCAAACTATGATGATAGACTTCAAGAACCAACTGTATTACCAGCTAAAGTACCAGCATTATTAATAAATGGATCATCAGGAATCGCCGTAGGTATGGCAACAAATATACCACCACATAATTTATCAGAAATAGTAGATGGTGCAATAAAAGTAATAGATGAAGATAATGTAACAAACGAAGAATTAATGTCAGTAGTTAAAGGACCAGACTTCCCAACAGAAGGAATAATCTTAGGAAGAGAAGGAATCAAAGAAGCATATACAACAGGAAGAGGAAAAATAACAGTAAGAGCAGAAGCTGAAATAGAAGAAATGTCTGGAAACAAAAGAAGAATAGTTGTTTCAGCATTACCATATCAAGTAAACAAAGCAAGATTAATAGAGAATATAGCCTTACTAGCAAGAGACAAAAGAATTGAAGGAATCTCAGATATAAGAGATGAATCAGACAGAGAGCATAAAGTTAGAATGGTTATAGAATTAAAAAGAGACGCTAATGCACAAGTTGTATTAAATCAACTATACAAAAATACACAAATGCAAATAACTTTTGGTGTTATAATGCTAGCACTTGTTGATGGAGAGCCACAAATATTAACATTAAAAGATTGCTTACTACATTACATAGATCATAGAAAAACAGTAGTATTACGTAGAACAAAATTTGATTTAGATAAAGCTGAAGCAAGAGCACATATATTAGAAGGATTAATAATAGCTATAGATAATATAGACGAAGTAATCCAAATAATCAGATCTTCTTATGATGATGCAAAAGAAAGATTAATGGAAAGATTCAAATTAACAGAAATTCAAGCACAAGCAATACTAGATATGCAATTAAAACGTTTATCAGGATTGCAAAGAGAAAAACTAGAAGAAGAATACGCTGAATTAATGAAACTTATCGCACACTTAAAAGAAATTTTAGCAAGTGAAAAATTAGTTTATGACATCATAAAAGAAGAATTACTAGAAATGAAAAAGAAATTCGGAGATGAAAGAAAAACAAAAATAGTTGCTGCAGAAGGCGAAATAGACCTAGATGACTTAATCAAAGAAGAACAAGTTGTAATTGCATTAACTAGATTTGGATATATCAAAAGATCTCCAATCGATACATTCAAGAGTCAAAGAAGAGGCGGAAAAGGAATAACAGGAATGACAACAAGAGATGAAGACTTTGTAAAAGAAATCTTTACAGCATCTTCACATGACACATTATTATTCTTTACAAACAAAGGAAAACTTTATAGACTAAGAGGATACGAAGTACCAGAAGCTGGTAGAACAGCAAAAGGAACAGCAATCGTAAACTTATTAAGTCTAGATGCAGATGAGAAAGTAACTGCTATAATGCCAATTCAAAACTTTGCTGAAGGAAAATACTTGTTATTTGCAACAAAAGCAGGATTAATAAAGAAAACAGCATTAACAGAATATAATTCTTCAAGAAAAACAGGATTACAAGCAATCAATCTAAAAGATGATGATGAAGTAATCGGAGTAAGGTTAACAGACGGAGAAGATAATGTTGTATTAGTAACAAGAAAAGGAATGTGTATTACATTTGATGAAAAAGATGTACGTTCAGTTGGAAGAGTATCACAAGGTGTAATAGGAATAAGATTAGACCAAGATGATGAAGTAATTGGAATGGAATCAATTTTATCAAATAGTAAATCAACATTATTAGCAATCACAGAAAATGGATTTGGAAAAAGAACAGAACTTGATGAATACAGAGTTCAAATAAGAGGTGGAAAAGGAGTTATAACATATAAAATTACACCAAAAACAGGAGAACTTGTAGGAATCAAGATAGTAAATGATGATGATGATATCATGATGATAACTGATACAGGAACAATAATTAGATTAAACGTAAAAGAAGTTAGTGTATTAGGAAGATCAACACAAGGTGTAACATTGATGAGAACAAATGAAGGAAAAGTTGTAAGCTTAGAAAAAATTACAGAAGAATGTAAAGAAATGATGTAAAAAATAAAAACGTCTATGAAAAACATAGACGTTTTTTATATAAATAATAAACTAATTAAGCTAACTGTAATAAAAAAATATTAATAAAATAAAAGCAATAATATCTTTTAAGATATTATTGCTTTTATTTAGTGAAGTCTTAAATCATTCCCAAAGAACCTACAAATATTATAATTTCCAACAATTCTCGAACCAATACGTTCATTATAAACAGAGAATATGTCTTTTAAATCCATATTAGTAGAAATAATTGTTTTTGTAATTTTAGCAGTTTGATTTAATAATCTAGTATTAATAATTGTAAATAATTCAGTGAATTTCATACTATTCATTGTTTCAGTTCCAAGGTCATCTATAATTAATAAATCAACATTTAAAATATGTTCAAGAATAGGTGATGAATTTTTTTCAAACTTTGATTTTATTATAGAATCAAGCATAACTGGTGCTGTTTGATATAAAACAGTTTTTCCAGAATCTAATATTTCTTTAGCGATACAATTTGAAAGAAAAGTTTTTCCTAGACCAGTTGGACCTAAAAACATTAAGTTTTTTTCTTCTGGTGAATCAAAATTAGTAACAAATTTTTTAGAAATAGCATATATTTTTTTCATATTCTCGCGTGGAGAATATTGTGAATGAAATACAGCGGGATTTGGTTCATCAGAATAAATATCAAATTTAAAATTATCAAAATTTTCAAATTTAATATTTCCAATATTAGATTTATTATATTCAATATCATAAATTTTTTGTTTAATACAAGAACATAAAGAATTACCTTGATATCCTGTATCAGAACAAAGAGAACATTCAAAGTGAGGTGCTAAATAATCATCAGGTAAATTTAATTTTTTTAGTAATTTAGCTTTTTCATTAGCGATAAGAGATGTTTTAGTTTCTAAATCTTTTAAATTGCTTTCTTTATCTGCTTCAGAAGAAGACAACATAGATTTTAAAGAAGATAAAGAAGCTGAATGTAAATCTTCTTCAAGTTTAACATATTCAGGAGAAGATTCGCGTAAAAACTTTTTTCTATTTTCTAATTCTTCAAGGGCATGCATTCTTTTTGAGTCATATTCAGTTAATAATTGTTTTAATATAGTATTATCCATAATATCCTTTCTTAGAATAGTTAGTTATTAGCATAAAGATTATCAAAATTATCATAAGTACGCTGATTAGAATTATTGTAATTTGAAACTTGTTTTTTCATATCTTTAATATTTTCTTGTTTTTGTTTACTCATTTGTATATATTCTTGAATTTCAGTAGCAGTTTTTAGATTTCTATCATGCCAATCAGATATAATTTTATTCAAATACTCAAAACTAATGTTAGATTTTGAAGTCGTTTTTTTCAAAGCAATTTCAATAATATCAAGAGAATATCCATAATCTATTGTCCATTTTTCTACGTATGCATCTTCATAAACCGTTAAGTTTCTGTTTAAACCAAGTTTTTTAATAATTGATTTTTTAACTGATGATATTTTTTCTTGTTTCTCATAATATTTATCCAAGTCAGAGAAAGAACGAATATTATTTTTATACCAACTATCAGCAACAACTTGAATATAATTCCTGTGAAGTGCTGAGTGATCGAAACAATAATTGAAAAGAGCAAGCATAACCTGTTCGTCAAAATTATATTTTTTAAACCACATATCAATATCGCTATACCAAGAAGGAGACATGATCCCTTGAAAGAATTGATTATTAATGTTTTCAATAGCTTTAGCACGATATTGATTTTTAGCATTTTTCTTAATATCTTCTGGAGAAGAAGTAAGTTTTGGTGAATATAATTTTAAAAGTTCAACTTCTTGTAAATTTACCAAAATATAACCAGTATGCTTTTTTATAAGCACACCAGCCTCTTCCCAATATTTAAAAGCTTCTTGAATAGTTTTTAATGGTAGAGCAAGTTTCTTAGACAAATCATTTATTTTTATATCTTTATCATATTTAGATAGAAAAAGTATGTATAAATAAACCTTTATATAATCTCCATTAGCAGAAGACAAATATTCCGTGAAGAAAACATCAGGAATTTCAGTATTTGAAAATAACATTGATTTATCATTTTGTTCTAACTTCATAAAAACCTCCAAACTATCAGTAAATACTAGTAAACATGTAAAACACTAAATAAAGTATTACCGATAAAGTCTATGAAATTATATCATCAATGAATAAGATTTACAATAAGAGTCAAAATCTTTTGTCATAAAAAAACACTTTGGGTCGAAGAAAATACTTAAACAAAAAGAATATAACACAAAAAATATTTTCATTTGATACATTCAAAATGGAGAACAAGAAAAAAGGTAAAAAACAAATTATAAAAACATATAATTTAACAATAAAAGAACTTAGAAAAAGTGAAATAATAAAATGTAAAAAAAGAGCCCAACAAACATTGAGAAAAATAGAAGAATAACTGAATATACCAAGAAATTTAAAAGAAAAATCATAGTTTTTTGGAAAAATAAAATTCATAAAACCTCCTTATATATTAATAAAACATATTTTTTATTGAAGAAAACGAAGAAGATATATCAGAAGTAAATCCTGAAGAAAAGTCCTTAACAAAAGAGCTAGCTTTAATAAGGCAAACTAATGAAGCAACATATAAAAGCTTAGTAACAATAGGATTTTGAGAACCATCTAAAGAAAATATAATTAATAGAATTACACATATAATGAGTTGAGTAAAAAGCTGAGAAATAAGGTTCTTAAGCCATATTTTAAAAATCCATGTAGATTGATCTAAGCATAACGTTAAAAAGGCAATAGGGGATATTAGGACAAGCAATTTTATAAAAATAAATCTTACAGAATAAGTGAATAACAGATTAACAAAGCCAAAAGAAATAAAAGATTTTAAAACTCCATCAAAAGAAAAAAGTGAAAATGGCAATGTTAAATCGGAAAAGAATAAATCAATGATCTTGTCATGAAGCAGAGAAAAAGATAGCTCATGAGTCAAAATAAAACAACCTAAATGTTTAAGAATATCAGAAAGTAAATAGAAAAAGTCCAAAATTTTTTCACAGATTGGTAAAGAAAAGTGGATAAGTATTGCAGAAAATAGTAATTTTGTTAAAAAAGATAAGGGTTTTTGAAAATTAGAGAAAGTTAAAAAAGAAAAAAGATAACTAATTGAATAATATAATAAAAAACCAAACAATAAAGCTTCAGACAAAGAAATAATATTAAATTGCTTAGTAAAAAAAGAATTAAAATATGTATCAGAAATAGAATCAGATTTGATAAAGGCTAATTCATCCAAAACAGAAAAAACATTAGTATCCAAAGAAGTAAGTAATGAATTAATTAATGAAGAAATTAGGTTATTAACTACTTCTGGAAAATTATCATATTGCATAAGACCTCCTAACTTAACAATGAATTAATAGTAGATAAAATTAAATCAATACACAAAATAAAGCCATAAGAAAATAATGAGCCACGAATCAACCTTTTTCCAGTTCTAATACGTTCTTCATCACCAAAACTAAATTTTTTCATAAGAACACCAGAACCAATAGAAATGGCAGCAGCTGGTGTAGAAATTTTAATAATCCAAGATTCAATTTTTTCAAATGCCGAATTCAATGTAGAAATCAATTTTGGATAAGAAGCAGCAAAAGTAGATGGAACCAAAATAAAAATTAAAAGCAAAACTGATAATAAAATAAAAATAATTTTTTTACTTTTCATAATAAAACACATCCTTTCTTTTAAAATATGGGGTAAGGTAAAGTTTTTCAACTGGCAAAATAGAGTTGCCATTAGATAAAAAAGCTAGGCAAGAAAACGTTTCTAATTCGCGTGAAAAGAAATTTGAATCAAAAATAAAATCTCTTTGAGAAGAAGTATTTACACTTTCAGAAATATTTGAATCTTTTGAAGAGAAAGAATTAAATATAAAATTATAATTGGTTTGTTTGGCATTTTCAGAGATAGAATGAGAAATAATCTCTTTTTCTTCTTTTCCAGTTTGTTTTAAAATTTCATCAACCGTAAAAGAATCATCAGTACGAAACCAAAACTTATTAACAAAATTCTGTATAAGGACTCTAGTAGAAGTTTGATCTTTTAAAGTATTTAGCAAAGAAGAATAACTCTGAGTAGCAACAATATTAATACTTTTGGCTTCACGTGATTGAGCTAGAAAAGTAGCATCATTCTTAGTAACATACTCATGATACTCATCACAAATAAAGCAAGAAGGATAAATAACATCATTTTTTGCAAGTTGCATAAGAATTTCAGCTTGGAAATCAATCTTCAAATAAGCAGAAATAATTTTAGCTAAAGAAGAGTACATAGATAGATTCATATCTAAAACAACTATTTTATGATGAGCCAAAATATATTCAAAACCAGGAAAAGAAATGTTATTTTTATCAGGACAAAAAATCCTTGAAACATCAGTATCAGACACAAATACACCGGTTATCCTAGTAATCTCTGATTTAATAATAGAAATGGTCCTATCATCAAGTGAAAAGAATTCCTCATCAAAAAAAGAAATGCAAGAAATTAAATCCGAAATATCATTTCCCGAAAAGGAGTCAGAATAAAATAATTCCTTAGTATAATTAACTTTTTCTTGATAATAATCATGAGACATAATAATCTTATGAATTTCAACAAAAGTAACATATCCACTATTATACAAACGACATAATCGAATAGCTTCAGTTAAAACCTGTTCGGCCTTATCAATCCAAAATGATTCAGTTTGTTCAGGACTAAACAAAAGCAAAATATCGGTAAGTCTATGAGCTAAAACATGGGGTTTCAAATTAGGTTTATCAAGAGGGTTGTACGTAATGAAACCATCAATAGAAATAATAAATAAATCAGATAAATGATGATATTTCATACAAACCTTTTTGACAAATTTGTGATAATTACCCTTCACATCAAGAATTAAAAAAGCGGAATTATATTCATTAGAAAAATTTAACGAAAGTAAATCAGAAGTAATTGGATATAATAATGACGAAGTTTTTCCCGAACCAATTGAACCAATACATAATATATTCTGATATAAACTTATAATCGGAAGAAATACAGATAAATTTTTTGAATTTTTCCCTATAAATACAGAAAAATCATAATTATTATTAGGTAAAATATCTGATTTTTTGGAACGATTAACAGTGATATTAAATAAAAGGTTTAAATAAGAAAAAATAGAGTTAAGTATAAGAAAAAAAGATATAAAGTTAGTAATAATATAAGTAATTTTTATATAAAACCATTGTACAGGATATTTAGTACAAATATCAAAATGACTCAAAGAAAATGGAATATATATATTATTAGAAGTAAAAATAGGTGACAAATATAAAAGAAAACAACACGTAGAACATACAGATAAATAAATTATAAAAAGTAAACGCAAAAAAAACTTCATTTATTAAGATTTTTAATATTTAATTTTAAACCCTGTTTAGATTGAATAAAGATGAATTCAAAAAGAGAATAAACAAAATAAAAGACAATAAATAGCTGAAATAAAAAAGTGATAAAAAATAAATTAATTAAAAAATTCAAATAATAACCTCCAAGTAAAATGCCAAAAAATTCCATATGATAATTTGAATCATACAACAAAAATTTTAATTTGTCTATACTTTTCAAAAAAAATATGCTAAAATAAATAAGATTTAAAAAAGGAGGGATCTGTAATGATAGAAAAAACAACAAAAATTGGACAATTATTAGAAGAAAATCCTGAAAAAGCAGATATACTTTTAGAAGCTGGAATGCATTGTTTAGGATGCATGGTAGCCCATGAAGAAACAATAGAAGAAGCATGTGAAGTACACGGTATAGACGTAGATGAAATGTTAGAAAAATTAAACGCATAATAAGTGGACCAAAAGGTCCGCAAAATGCATTTATAGCTCAGTAGGATAGAGCGCTCCCCTCCTAAGGGAGAGGCCGGGGGTTCGATTCCCTCTAAGTGCACCACAAAAGAGTTATCCAAAAGATAACTCTTTTATTATGTAAAAATAAGCACAAATTTGCTCAAAAAAATAAAATATGATAAAATATAAAAACATTAAATAAATAAGGAAATAAAATGGAACCAGAAAAATTCATGAAAGAAGCCCTAAAAGAAGCAAAAAAGGCATATGAAAAAGAAGAAGTGCCAATAGGAGCAGTAATAGTAAAAGACGGAAAAGTAATTGCAAGGGCATATAATTTGAAAGAAATAAAAAAAGACACAACAGAACATGCAGAAATCCGTGCAATAAAAAAAGCAAGTAAAAAATTAGGTGCATGGAGATTGTCAGAATGTGAAATGTATACAACACTTGAGCCATGTCCAATGTGCGCAGGAGCAATCATTCAAGCAAGATTGAAAAAAATATACATTGGAGCAATGGATGAAAAAACAGGAGCATGTGGATCAGTTCTAAACTTATTTAAAGATCATAAATTTAATCATGAAGTACAAGTTGAATATGGAATATTAGAAAAAGAATGTAAAAACATATTACAAGATTTTTTTAAAATGCTAAGAGAAAAGAAAAAACAAAACTAAAATTCCAGAAAGGAAAGAAACATGGAAAAAGAGATTAAAAAAAGAATATTAAAAAAATACATATTTATTTCATTTTTACTAATAGCTATATCAGTATCCATTTTATTAATGGTAAAATATAATGTAGAAGGAGAAAAAAATCTTCCATTAGAACTAAATAAAATAATAATAAAAAGCACAATAAATGCACAAAGCAACGCAAGTGAAAATTTATGGGATTTAAATCTAGAACAAAATAACGATATATATATTTACTTTAAAAAGAATGATAAAGTTGAAACAAAAGTAGAAAGTATAAAAATAAGTAATATAAAAATAGAAAAAGCCAAAAACATAGGAAATCTTGAAGTTCTATTACCAACAAGTAATGACATAAAAACAAACTATAAAAATAGTACAGAAAATTACTTAGACAAAGAAATAGAATATGCAGCAAACACATCAGACAATATGGAAAAACAAGAATTTTGTCAAGATGGCGGAATGATAGCATTTAGAATAAGCAACAAAGATTTAGCAAATTACGTATCAAATGAAGATACAGAAATACAATATAACGGAATGTTATTAGACAAAGCACAAATAAGTCAAGAAGATATAAAACTAAAAGCAACAATGGATATAACATTAATAGTAAGTGAAAAAGAAAAATATAAAGGAACAATTACAATAGATTTACCAGTAGGTGAATTCCAAGAGAAAAGCGTGATTGACAAAGAAATAACAGATTTTTCAAATATAATTTTTAAAAGAAGTGAATAAAAATACTTGCTAAAACTCAAATATCATTATATAATCTAAAACGGTATAAGTGATAGCTTTTGAGTGGAGGGTATGTTTCGATGAAAAGCTATGAACCTCGTCAGATTCGGAAGAAAGCAGCGATAAGTAGTGTATTCGTGCGAATAACATGCTTTCCACTGAGAAACTATCGCTTATACCAATTTTTTTAAATTGGGGGTAATTCAATTGGCATATACAGCACTATATAGAAAATTTAGACCATTAACTTTTAGTGAATTTGTAGGCCAAGAACACATTACAAAAACACTAAAGAACCAGATAATTGCTGGAAGAGTAGGACACGCATACCTATTCAACGGAGGAAGAGGAACAGGAAAAACATCTGCAGCCAAAGTACTTGCAAGAGCAGTAAACTGTTTAAATCCACATGACGGAGAACCATGTAACGAATGTGAAATATGCAAAGGAATTCTAAACGGATCATTAACAGACGTTGTAGAAATGGATGCAGCTTCAAACAACAGTGTTGAAGATATTAGACAAATAAGAGAAGAAGTAAACTTCTTACCAACAAAAGCAAAATATAGAGTATATATAATAGATGAGGTACACATGTTATCAACCGGAGCTTTTAATGCATTATTAAAAACATTAGAAGAACCACCAGAACATGTAAAATTTATATTAGCAACAACAGAACCACAAAAGTTGCCAGCAACAATACTTTCAAGATGTCAAAGATTTGATTTCAAAAAAATATCAAATGAAGACATCAAAAAAAGATTAAAAATAATAACAGACGAAATTGGAGTAACAATTTCAGAAGAAGCATTAAATACAATCGCAGTACTATCAGAAGGTGCAATGAGAGATGGAATAAGTATACTAGAAAGATGTATTCAAGACGGCGACTCAGAAATAACAGACGAAAAAATAAAAGAATTAGTAGGAATTCCAAAATTCGAATACATATATAAAATAACAAACAGTCTATTAGAAAAAGACTCTGAACAAGCATTAGAAGTAACACAAGAAATAATAGATGAAGGAAAAGAGCTATACAACTTTTTATGGGAAACAATTAAATATATAAAAGACATCTTAGTATATAAATCAAAAGGAAAACTAGAGTTATACAGTAAAGACGAACTAGAAAAAATAAATGAACTAAGTGAAAAAGCAAGCAAGGAAAAATTATTTTATTTAATAAAAGAACTATCAGAAATGGAAAATGACATCAAATGGTCATCACAAAAAACGATAATGTTCCAAGCAGGAATAATAAAATTAACAATAGACAAACAAGAACATGGAGACATCGAAGAAAGGCTAAATAAAATAGAAGAAAGACTTGACTCAGGAGATATAGTAGCTAAAGCTCCAACGCAAACATATCATCAGGAAATACCAAATATATCACTAGAATCAAGAAAAGCAAAACAAGAACCAGCTAAACCTAAAGCTAATATGGCAAATATAACAAGTACAGAATATTGGCCAAAAGTTGTAAATAATCTAAAAGGCAAAGGCAAAATAACACTATTTACTAACCTAATGAACACAAAAGCAGTTGAAATAAATGACCTACAACTAGGAATAGTAGGACTAACATCATTTGGAAAAACTGTAATAGAACAACCAGAAAACAAGTTAGAAATAGAAAGAGCAATAGCTCAAGAAGCTGGCAAAACTATGCAAATAAAGGCAGAAGAGCCACAAAATATAATAAACAATATGTCAAAACCAAGCTTTGACATACCAATAAATATAATAGATGAATAAGGAGGAATACAAAATGGCAAAAAGAGGTGGATTTCCAGGAGGAATGGGAGGATTCCCAGGAGGAATGAACATAAATAAATTAATGAAAGAAGCTAAAAAAATGCAAGCTGATATGGAAAAAACACAAGAAGAATTATCAGCAAGAGAATTTGAAAACTCAGTAGGTGGAGGAGTAGTTTCAGTAAAAATAACTGGAGAAAAAGTTATAAAAGAAATCAAAATAGATAAAGAAGTAGTTGATCCAGAAGACGTAGAAACATTACAAGACTTAATAATAACATGCATAAACGGAGCAATGCAAAAAGCAGATACAGCAGCAAACGAAAGCATGGGAAAATATAATATACCAGGATTAATGTAAGACAAAAGAGAGGTAAAAATATGTCATCATATTCACCATCAATTGAAAAATTAATAGAAAGCTTTGAAAAATTACCAAGCATAGGGCATAAAACAGCCATAAGATTAGCATTTCACATGCTAGACATGACTGACGAAGAAATAACAGAATTCACAACATCAATAACTGATGCAAAAAAGAAATTAAAATATTGCTCAACATGTTTTAACATCTCAGATACAGATCCATGTCCAATATGTAGTAATCCAAAAAGAGATCAAAGCACAATCTGTGTAGTAGAAGACGTAAGAGATATAATGGCAATGGAAAGAACGCACGAATACAAAGGTGTATATCATGTATTACATGGTACAATTTCACCAATGAATGGAATTGGACCAGATGAAATAAAAATAAAAGAATTATTAAATAGAATAAGAGACAATGATATAAAAGAAGTAATTATTGCCACAAACCCTAGAGTTGAAGGAGAAGCAACATCAATATACATATCAAAACTAATAAAAGCCTTCAACATAAAAGTAACAAGAATAGCTCACGGAATTCCAGTAGGAGGAGACCTAGAATACACAGATGAGATAACATTAATGAAAGCAATGGAAGGAAGAAGAGAAATATAAAACAAAAAGCTCAAATTTTTATAATTTGAGCTTTTATTATTAACTTTAATGATAAACCCCCAGCTATACAGGTAAGCAGGGGAGTTTAATTTTTTAAATATATAATTATTAAAGAGTACTCATTAAAATATCACAAATATCCTTAGTTGAATTAGGTTTAGCCAAAGCTGGAATATTAGACTTCATTTCAGCAACTCTCTCAGGATGTCTATATAAATGCTTTAAATTTCTAGCAACATTATCATCATTTTTTATCCAAATAGCAACACCATTTCTAACAAGAAAATCAGCATTTTCTTCCTCTTGGCCAGGAATAGGATTAATAACAATAATAGGAAGTCCAGAAACCAAACTCTCTGTTGTAGTAAGACCACCAGGTTTAGTTACAACAAGATAAGAAATATGCATAAGTTCAGGAACTTTATTAGTATAATCTAAAACCTTAACTCTATCAGCTACATCATAAGCCTCAACCATCTTTTTAAATCTAGAATTCATTTTTTTATTTTTACCAGAAATAGCAACAATTTGATAATTCTTGAAAAGACGAATCAAAGCCCTAAAAATCAAACTAGTTCTCTTTCTACCAAGACCAAACTCACCACCAGCAAAAAACAAAATAGTCAATTTGTTAGGATCTAATCCAAAATCTTTACAGATTGATTCCTTGTCAAATTGATCTTTAAAGCGTTCAGAAAGAGGAATACCAGTAACAAAAATCTTAAAATCAGCAATTCCTTCATCAGACAAAGCTTCTTTCATTTCCTTATTAGCAACAAAGAAATAATCAATATATTCTGCATCAACAGTCCATTGAGAATGAGGTGCCATATCAGTAAGAACAGTAGCAATTTTACAAGTTATTTTTTTAGCTTTTTTCAAATTAGTACACATTTGATTAGAAAAAGGATGAGTACTAATAACCAAATCTGGATTAAAGTCTTGCAAAATATGATTTAACTTTTTAGACATTAACTTATTAGATGTAGTAGAAATTTTGGCAAGAGCACCATGTTCAGAATTATTATAAATTTTCTTCCACATCCAAGGTGCCTTTTTAGCCATTTCCTTATACGCAGTCGTAGATACTTTATTTAAATATTTATTAATATATTCAACACAATCAACCATCATAGTTTCACAATCTGGATAATTAGAATCAATATAATTTTTAATAGCCTTTGCAGCAGATAAATGACCACCGCCATAAGCTCCATAAAAAATAAGAATTTTTTTCATAAAATCTCCTAACGTTAATGAAAAATTTCAAAAAAAGTATACCATAAAATGCAAAAAAAGTGAATAAAAAACAATCATTAAGAAAAAATAAAAACGGAAGGTGAAACTATGAGAAAAGATTTAAAAACAAGAATGTTAATAGGAACGATAATAATAGCAATTATTTTAATTGGATGTTTAATATATAAAATTAATCAAAACGAAGAAAATTATGCTAGCCAAAAAAGCAATTCATACAATATGTCACTATATCAATTAACAGAACATGTACAAAATGTGGAAAACTTCTTGGCAAAATCAACAATTTCAAGCAGTAGTGAAGCAGGAGCAGAAAGTTTGACACACGTTTGGAAAGAAGCAGATACAGCAGTAAGTTACTTATCACAAATTCCATTAAATGTAGAACAATTAAACAAAACAGCCAAATTCTTAAATCAAGTAAGTGAATACAGCTATTCTTTATCAAGAAAAAACATATATAAAGAAGAATTATCACAAGAAGATTTAGATAACCTAAAAACACTTCATAAATACAGCGTAGAACTAAAAGAAAGTCTAGAAGATATGGAAGAAAAAATAAGTATAGGCGAACTAACATGGGAAAACATACAAAAAAATGAAGGAACAGAATACACAAGACAAGTAGATAATATAGAAGACACATCATTTATTGATATTGATAAAAATTTCAATGAATTTGAAGGACTAATATACGATGGAGCATTCTCAGAACATATACAATTACAAGACAAAAAAGGACTACCAGATACAGAAATAAGTGAAGATGATGCCGAAAATGTTGTAAAAGAAATATTAGGAAACGACGTAGAAACAATAAATAGAAAAGGAAAAGTAGAAGGAGATATAGAAGTATATCAATTTGAAGTAACACAAAAAAATAAAGAAACTGCAAATATATCAATATCAGTAAAAGGCGGAAAACTAGTATTATTAAATAAAGACAGAGAAGTAATAGAAGAAAAGATATCAAGAGACGAAGCAAATCAGTTAGGTAAAGATTTCTTAACAAAAATAAATTACCCAAACATGCAAGAAACATATTTTCAAACACAAGAAAATATAATAACAATAAATTATGTTTATAAACAAGGAGACATACTTGTTTATCCAGATCTAATAAAGGTAAAAATAGCTTTAGATAATGGAGAAATACTTGGAATAGAATCAACAGGATATCTAAATTCACACACAGAAAGAACAGATGTAACGCCGAAAATAACAAAAGAAGAAGCAAAAGCAAAATTAAACAAGAACTTAAATATACAAGCAGAGAATTTAAGCATAATTCCAACAGAATGGAAAACAGAAATATTATGTTATGAATTTAAAGGAAAAATAGATGAAACAGAATTTTTAGTATATATTAACGCAGAAAACGGAAGAGAAGAAAACATTTTAGTAATTATAGAAACACCTGGAGGAATCTTAACAATGTAAACCCTTTAATTTCCAATTGTACAGCTAAAAACAGCAAACCCTAGTAAATATTAAAAAATGTAAATAAAAAGATAACAAAATAATAATAAAACAATAAAAAAGCCTTTAAACAGCTAGTTTGAAGGCTTTTCTTGTTACATTTGACTATAAGTCTAAAAAAACGTGAAAAAGCTTCCATTGACGCACGCGCGCGCGCGTATAAAATAAAAGACAGAATAATGATTGGAGAAAAAGATGAAGAACAAAAAAAGAGGAATATCAGTCAAGTTAATAAGAGGTGTAATTGCTTTATTAGTATTGGTAGCTGTACTGGCGGGTGTACTAATTGCTACGAAAAAAGAGCAAGTAATAGAGAATAATAGTATTAATGATCCTGAAATAGCTAGAGCTATGACTTATGACAGAGTCCAAGAGGGTGATGAAGTTACTAATTCTGATTGCGTTGAATTTGATGCATTTTTCTTGAGAGATTTAGATGGAGATGGTTATGCTGAGGGGATAAGAGGAACTTGTAGAGAAGCTGGAAAAACAGATACACTATACATGGAATTAAGGGTTATAAAAGATGGATACTTAAAAAATGCTAAAATTACTGTAAATAACGAAAATTTTTATTTATCTACGAGCATACCTAAAGATGAGCAAATAGCTAAAAATGCAATATCAGAAAATACTAAAGAAATTGTTTTTAATGATATTAGCAATGGAACGCAAAAATTATTAACAGGTACTGTAAAATCAAGTAATTCGTCATATTATAAAGCAACTGCAGTTGGGAAAGATATAAACAAATTAAGTAAGCCTAGTTCAATTGTGTTAAGTGGTACACATGTTGGTAGCGATGGTACGGAAACAGAGATAGAGAAAGTAGTTAATTTCAATGTTGATTGGTATGGTGAGGCTAAAACGAGAATACCATATTCTGTTTATTATGATGTGGCTAATATGGTCCAATCTAAAGAGATTCGTGAGTGTATTGATGAAGAAAATAATACAATAACTTTGGATTTTGATATTTATACAGAGGAATATTTGTATGAATTGAATTTAAAAAAATCTGTGATATATGGAGAAATTCCACAATTAGGTGAGCAAGATCCTATAGATGTACAAATTACTGGTACTAATGTAACTTTTTCATATGATTCATCAAATAGACAATATCAAGCTAAAATTGAAGCTACTCTTGATGAAGAAGGAAAGATTCTTCAAAATGCTTATACAGATACATATAATCAATCAAGGTATAGTAAATATAATATTCAGGTTACATATGATTTAAGTGCTTATTATGCGATGGCAAGTAAAGCGTTTGAGTACGTATTGCCTGTAAATGCTTATTATGAAGCATTTAATAATTCAAATGAAGAATTTGATGATCCTTATGTTACTAATGTAGCTTCAAATGTTTCTGTAATAACGTTTGAAGAACAGAAACCACGTGGAAAAGAGGGTGACCTAAGAGTTGATGTAGGGGACTATTTATATTCCCCTACAAGCAGATATGTTGTATCAAAAAAGAAACCTAGTTATATTTATAATGGAATTGATGAAGAACAGGGAGAAGATACATATCGTGTTACATGGAACTTTTATACTGGAACAGAGGGAATATTTGAAAAATTAACACTTAAAGAAGGCGAAGAGAACGGAGAAAAGGTATATGATGATTTGATTACTACTGATGGTAGATATATCAGTGCTAAGGATTTCTCAAAATATGCAAAGATTGAGTTTAAGAATGCGGATAAATTGCTTGGTGATGATGGATGGATAAAGGTATATGATGACGAAACTGATGAAGTGATAGCTACTTTTGATAAAAATAATTGGTCATCTGTTTATACATATGAGACTCCTGTAAGAAGTGTTAGAGTTGAAACCAGTAAAACAAATGTTGATGTGAATTTTTATGTTTATCATACAAAGGTATTAGATGATAATTATATTGTTGAGAATTTTACCAAAGAGCAATTTGATGAATTTAAATATATAAGAACAAGAGCGGAATCTTATACAGATGGGAAAATCTTTAAATCGGCAACAGCTACAGCACATTATGAAGCACAACTATCTGTTGCTTATTTATCTGTACGTCCAAATACAATAACAAGTCAGGAAACAGAAAAAAATGAAATTTTGACAATAACAACGGAATGTAATAATTCTTCAAATGAAGCATATTGGAAAAATGGAATGTTTTTAATTAAACTACCAAGTGAAATTATACAAGCAAATATAAATTCAGTAACGACTTCAGCCGATGGTGTGAATATTGATAATTATGAAGTCTACAAAGAGAATGGCAACTATTTTATAAAAGTAATTACATCTAATAGCGAGCCAACAACATTTTCAATTGTAATAGATGCGAAGATTACACCTGACCCAAGAATAACGACTATTTCGAGAAGTGTG
Source organism: uncultured Clostridia bacterium (assembly GCA_934130285.1). Lineage (GTDB taxonomy): Bacteria > Bacillota > Clostridia > TANB77 > CAG-508 > UMGS1994. Next base: position 40,280 of record CAKOXT010000002.1, read on the forward strand.
GAAATGTGGGCGATAAATGCAGCAAATGAAAATTACTATTATGCTGGTGATGATATTTATGATATTAATGGAAATAAGAATACGAAAGAAACTATTGGAAAGTATAATACAAGTTTGGTAATGGTTTCACCTAATGCGTTATTAACAAATCAGACAGCATATAATTTTAACCAGGATGGAACTGTTGTTGTTGCACCTCAAGTTGCATATGTTGAAAAAGAGCAAAGAGAAGCAACTATAAATATTCAAATTAAAAATAATTATTCAAAAACAATAAGTGATATAAATATTTTAGGAAAGATACCATATGAGGGTAATACATATGTTATAAATAAAGATGATTTAGGATCAGATTATTCAACTACTATGGAGCAATCTGGAATACATGTTCCTGATGACATTAAAGATACTTGTGAAGTTTATTATAGTTATGAGGATGAACCTACAAAGGATCTTGATAAAGAGTCAAATGGCTGGTTGAAAACTCCAGATGATTTTTCAAAAGTAAAAAGCTATTTGATAGTTTTAAAAGATTATGTAATGGCAAAAGATGAAACAAAGGATTTTTACTATACAGTTAATTTGCCTCAAGGAATTGATTACAATGATATTTCGTACAGTCATTATGGTGTGTATTTCAGTTTAGATACTGATAATGGTAAATATAGAACACAAACTGAGCCTAACAAGTTAGGATTAATGATTGCTAAGCAATATAATTTAGAGATAATAAAGTCTCAAACAGACAAAGAGAAAAAAGTAGAAGGCGCTTCATATTCTCTTCAAGAAGAAGGTAGCGAAGATGCTGTTACTAAATTTACAGATGAAAATGGAAAGGCAGTATTTGAAGATATTTTACTTGAAAGAGTATATACAGTAAGAGAGGTAATTTCTCCAAAGGAATATGAATTGAATGAAGGTTCATTTAAATTTATTGCTCATGAGGTTGATGGAACTATTGAGATAGAAAAAATAGATGGAGACGTGGTTAGCTGTGATACAGTAAAAAATGAAGGCGAAGATCCTAAAGTAGTTATAAATGTTGAAGATGATGTAAAGGCAAATGTAAAAATAACAAAGATTGAGTCAGGTTCTGTTAATAAATTAAAAAGTGCAAGATATAAATTAACCGGAAAGAATTTTGAAAATGGAAGTGTTGTAATAACGGATGAAAATGGTGAGGCAACTTTAACTGGACTTTCACTTGGTGAAGAGTATACTTTGGAAGAGATCAAAGCCCCAAAAGGATATTATTTAAATAATGATCCTATAAAATTCAGTGTGGTAAATAATAATGGTAAAATTGAATTGGTAAAAACAGAAGGAACAACAAAATCTGAAGATGTAGTTATTGTCAATGAAATACCAACAATTAATTTTACAATAGAAGATGAGAAAATACCAACATATGATTTAACTATTAATAAGGTTTCTAAAGGAGATAAGACTCCATTGCCTGGCGTCCAATTTAGATTATATTATGGAAAAAAATTATTAGGAACATATGAATCAGATGATAATGGACAAATTTTGATAACTGGTTTGTATAGATATGTTGAAGAAAAACAGGTTGAGCAAAAGTATACACTAAAAGAAATTTATGCTCCAGAAGGTTATGCTAAAATTAAGGATATCGAATTTTATGCAGAAATTGTTGACGGAACATTAACTTTTAAAACTGAAGCAACATCTGTACCAGAGCAATTATCTGAAAATGAGAATAGTTTAACCATCACTGTTGAAGATGCAAAATCATTTAAACTTACTAAGGTAGATGGAGAAACTGCTGAAGTTTTACCAGGTACTAAATTTGTAATTTATAATATTGATAACGGAAAATCAATTCCTGCAGTGGACAGTAAGGGAAATACTGTGGGAACTTTGGAGAATATAAATGGAAAAGATTATTATGTAGTTGAAACAAATGAGCAAGGTGAAATTAGTGCAAATCTCCCAGAAGGATTGTATAAGGCTGTTGAGGTACAGGCTTGTGATGAGAAGTATGATATTAGTAAGGTTAAAGATACTACGTATTATTTTGGAATTGGTGCTTCAAGAGTTGGTAGCTCAGGAGAATTAGCTGAAGATATACTTAACGCTGGTGTACTGACTGCAACAGGAGAATCAGGTTCTTATGCAGTTTGTGGTACAGCAGATGGTGGATTTATTGAAGGGGGATATTTTAATTCAAGCTTACAAATAGGAGATTCAACAGAATCTAGTAGAGGTGGTTTGGCTGGACAGATAATAAAATATAGTACTACTGGTGATATAGAGTGGTATAGTATTATAGATGGTGATGATTATGATTGTATATGGTCTGTGGCACAAACTAATGATGGCGGTTATATAGTCGGTGGAGATTTTGATAGTACGACAGTTTATGTTAAACAGAATCAGAAATTAACGCAAGATATGATTACTATTACAAATAATTATAAAGGTGCATTAATTATTAAATATTCTGAAAATGGTATTGTGGAATGGTATAGAAAAATTACTGGTGGTTCAGATGATTATGTTTTTTCTGTTAAACAAAATGAAGATGGCACATATATAGTTGGAGGTAGAAAAGAAAGTAGTACAATTGATTTTGGAAATAATGTGAAACTACAAGGAACGGGAGGTTTTGTTGCTAAGTATGATAGTGAAGGAAATGCACTTTGGGCTAAAAGGACAACAGGAATAATATATTCGGCTATTGAATTAAATGGTGGATATATAGCAGGAGGAGAAAGAGTATTAGTATATTATGATTCTAATGGAGAAATTGTTCAAACAAAATCTATTTCAGGAACGATATATGATGTTACTCAAAATAATAGTGGTGGATATCTCATAGCTGGGAATAATATAGATGGTCAATATGATGTGATTAGTTATAATTCAAATAACGAAATTGAAAAACAATATGATGTAACGACAACTTGTAGAGGAATATATGTTGATTCAGCGGATAAAATTTTAGCTTGTGGTTTAAATGGAAGTATTTCTGTCATAGATTTAGATGGTAATATAACTACAAAAAGTATTATGACTGAATGTTATGGTGTGACCGAAGTTTCGGGGTATGGAATAGTTGTAGCAGGAAGCTTAAATGGTGAGAAAAAATTAACCGATGAGTTAATATACAAAACATCTCGAAAAAGTATATTTTGGGTTGCTGTTACAGGAGGAGCTGGTGTCCCAGAACAGTCTGAAATTTTAGCAGAAAACTATAGAAAACAATTTAGTGTTACAACAGATATAGAAGAAATAGATGGAGTAAAAGGTGGAACAATTTCTGGTGAAGATATGACGCCATATGAAAAAGTTAAATATGGTGATTCTAGTACGCAAGAAATTAAAATGGTTCCAAATGATGAGTATGAGATTATTTCTATTACTTTAAATGGTGAAGAATATCCATTTACTGTTGCTGATGATGGAAGTTTTACAATGCCTCAATTTGATAATGTTCAGGAGAATAAAAGAATAGTTGTAAAATTTGCAAAGAGTAGTAATAAGCTTACTATAAATAAAACAGATGAAATAACGGGCGAACGATTGTCAGGTGTTAAATTCCAAATAGACCAAGTGGAAGAAAGAGCTGATCCAGAGGTCGATTTAACTGGATTAACTGGAAATAGTTCTGCATACCAATATCCAGATTTGGATAATGAAATTTCTCCTGATAAGGGAGAGCTTACAGCAAATGGTGCGGAGACTTTAGAGACAATTGATGAAATAACAGATTTTAATTTTGGCGAATTGACTAATAATGGTACATATTATTTTATTAAGAATGATGATGATACTTATACACCTACAAATAGTAAAACTTATCAGGTTGCAAATGGTGGAACTGCTGGAAAGCAGAGTACAACTGCTAATTCATATATTCCAATAGATTTAACTGGATTAACTGGAAAATATGCAATCAAGTTAAGTGCTAGTTGTGTAAGTGAAGGTAGTTGCGATTATGGATATGCAACAATAACTGAAAGTACAACGGCACCAAGCTATGGTAGTTCAACAGGAAGATTTGTATATATTTCTGGAACTGTTAATGAAGGTGAATATACTTCTTATTCATTAGATGGTGGAAAGGTGTACTATTTACATTTAGGATATAGAAAAGACGGAAGTGTAGATACTGGTGCGGACCAGATAGTAATAAAGGATATAAAACTATATAGTACTAATGTAACAACATTTAACTTTGTTGAAAATAATGGAAAATATGAATCAAATAATCAAGGATGTGCTAATACAACAGCAGCATCATATGTCCCTATTGATTTAACTGGACTAGAAGGGGAATATGCAATTGTGGTTGATGCAAGTGTATCAAGTGAGGCAAGTTATGATTATGGATATGTTAATGTAAGAGAAGATACGAATAGATCAACAAGTAATAATATAATTCAGATTTCTGGAACTAAGACACAAGAGGGATACAAAGTTGTTAATGGTGGAAAAATGTATTATGTGCATTTTGGATATTTAAAGAATGCAAGTAAGGACGTTGGTGATGATAAATTTACTATTAATAGTATAAGAGTTTATGGCGCAAGGTCAGAACAGTATAATTTTGTCGAAGAAGATGGTGTATATAAATCTACTAATGAAGGAAAACCAAATACATATGCAAGATCATATATTCCAATTGATTTAACTGGATATGTAGGAAAGTATAATTTGATTGTAAATGCTGAGATATCAAGTGAAAGTAGCTATGATTATGGATATTTAATTGCTAATACATCAACTTCACAGACTACAAGTAGTTATTTTGCTAGGATTTCAGGTACGGTTGCTGCAAAGGATTATCAAACGGTGTTAACAGGTGGAAAAGTATACTATTTACACATGGTATATTCAAAGAATGCATCAAATGATAAGGGAGATGATCAGCTTAGAATAAATAGTGTTAGACTAGAATTAAATGATTCTGATTTATATCATACAACTGCTATAACGAATTCATTAGGTGAGGCTACAGCACAGATTCCATATGGATTGTATAATATAACTGAAATTGAACCACTTGATGGATATGAATTAGCAGATCCTGTAGAGTATAGAATGGAAAATGGAAAAGATAATATAGTAAATATTACGAATAAACCGTTAGGAAGGGTAGTTGTACATCATTATTTATTAGATTCTTTTGGAAATGAGACTACTACAAAATTAGCAGATGATGAAGGTTATTCAGGAAAAGATGGCGAAATATATACAACAGTTCCAAGAGTTGATATTGATGGTTATATGTTAAAACGTGTGGATGGCGAGTATGTATTACCAACTAATAGAGAAGGAACATATCAGGCTGGTCAGACGATAGAAGTAAATTATTATTATCAAGTGGCAAATTATGAATTAACAGTTCATCATTATATTGAAGGAACTAATACTCCTGTACCTTTGATAGATGGATCTAATGCAGAAGATGAGAAGTTTGAAGGTAAACCGGGAGAGACATATGTTACAAATAAACTTGCTGATGATGTGCTTAATGCTGAATATGAATTGACGGAGGAGCCTAGAAATAAAACTGGTGTTTATGAAGATGGAGATATTGAGGTTACATATTATTATAAGATTATTAAAAGGAATATAACACTTATGAAATATGATGAAGATGGTGCTACTCCTTTAAGTAATGCTAAATTCTCAATTTTAAATAAGAATGAGTCAAAAAGAAATAAAATAAGTGTAGGAAAGCTTCAGAATAATGGTACATATGGTTTTGCACAAAGTAATGGAAAATATGTTTCTAACAATACTAAGCAGGATAGCACAGTAGCGAATTCTTATATAACGATAGATTTGACGCAAGAAACTGAAAATGTTGAAATAACGGTGAATGCTCAAGTAAGTAGCGAGGGCAATTATGACTATGGTTATGCGACAATTACTGAAAGTATACAAACACCTGCTTATAATAATGCAGATGGGCAATTTATTAGTATTTCTGGAAGCGTAAGCGCCAAAGATTACAAAACTGTAATTACTCCTGGAAAAATATATTATTTACATCTTGGATACCGAAAAGATGGTAGTCAAAGTAGTGGCAGTGATTGCTTTATAGTTAATAGTATTTTAATAAATGGAAAAGATCTTAATTGGTATGGCGAAGGTCAATATATATTTGAAACAGATTCTAATGGAATGATTAGTACAGAATTGGAAGCTGGAACATATGAAATATCAGAGGTACAAGCCCCAGAAGGATATGATTTAGAAGATGGCGTAAGAGAAATAAGTATAACAAGAGAAACGCCTGAAACAATTGAAATAATTGATACAAAGACAAGAGGCAATGTTATAACACATCATTATATAGAAGGAACAACAGATAAAGTATTATTAATTGATGGAACTTATGTTGATGATGAAGAACAAATTGGTGTTGTTGGTGATATGTATGCGACTAGAGAAAAAGATGATATAGTTGGTTATGAATATGTGTCTTCAACTGACAATACTAGTGGACAATACATAGATGGTACAATTGAAGTAACTTATTATTATCGTTTACTAAATTATAAATATACTGTAAATTATTTGGAAAAAGATATAAATGAGCAGATACATGAGTCAAAAGATGTTTTAGATGTTCCATATATGACGATAATTAATTCGTTGGATGAGATAATTGATATAGATGGATATAATTATGATTCTATTGACAGTGAGAATATACAAATTACAGAGAATGAAAATACGAATGTAATTAATGTTTATTATACAAAACGTAATGATTTAAGCTACACAGTTAACTATTTAGAGAAAGATACAAATAAAGTAATTTATGAACCAAAGACAACAGATAACATGACTTTTGAAGATGAAGTAACATCTATAAATGAAGTAATAGAAATAGATGGATATAATTACGATTCAGTAGATAAAAATACATTAGTAATTGGAACAGGAGAAAATATAATTAATGTTTACTATACAAAACGTAATGATTTAAGTTATAGAGTAAACTACTTAGAAAAAGACACAAATAAAGTATTAAGCAATCAAAAAATAGTTGAAAATGTAACGTTTGAAGATGAAATAACATCAGCAAACGAAGTAATCGCAATTGATGGATATAATTATGACAGTGTAGATAAAGATACTTTAAAGATTACGACAGGCGAAAACGTAATAGACATCTATTATACAAAGAGAAATGATTTAAGTTACAAAGTAAATTACTTAGAGAAAACGACAAATAAAGTATTACATGAACAAAAAGTAGTTGAAAACATGACATTTGAAGATGAAATAACATCAGCAAATGAAGTAATTGCAATAGATGGATATAATTATGACAGTGTAGATAAAGATACTTTAAAGATCACGACAGGCGAAAACGTAATAGACATCTACTATACAAAGAGAAATGATTTAAGTTACAAAGTAAATTACTTAGAGAAAACGGCAAACAAAGTATTACATGAACAAAAAGTAGTTGAAAACGTGACATTTGAAGATGAAATAACATCAGCAAATGAAGTAATAACAATAGATGGATATAACTATGATAGTGTAGATAAAGATACTTTAAAGATTACGACAGGCGAGAATGTAATTAACATCTACTATACAAAACGTAATGATTTGAGTTATACAGTAAACTACTTAGAAAAGACAACAAACAAAGTAATTCATGCTCCAAAAGTAACTGGAAACATGACATTTGAAGATGAAGTAACATCTGTAAATGAAGTAATAGAAATAGACGGATATAATTACGATTCAGTAGATAAAGATACATTAGTAATCGGAACAGGAGAAAATATAATCAATATTTACTATACAAAGAGAAATGACTTAAGTTACAAGGTTAACTACTTAGAGAAAGACACAAATAAGATAATACATGAACAAAAAATAGTTGAAAATATGAAATTTGAAGATGAAATAGCATCAGCAAATGAAGTAATAACAATAGATGGATACAATTATGATAGTGTAGATAAAGAAACAATGAAGATTACAACAGGCGAGAATGTAATAAACATCTACTATACAAAGAGAACAGATTTAAACTACACAGTAAATTACTTAGAAAAGACAACAAACAAAGTATTACATGATCAAAGAGTTGTGGAAAATGTGACATTTGAAGATGAAATAACATCAGCAAATGAAGTAATTGCAATTGATGGATATAATTATGACAGTGTAGATAAAGATATATTAAAGATAACAACAGGTGAAAACATAATAAACATCTACTATACAAAGAGAACAGATTTAAGCTACAAAGTAAATTACTTAGAGAAAACAGCAAACAAAGTATTACACGAACAAAAAGTAGTTGAAAACATGACGTTTGAAGATGAGATAACATCAGCAAACGAAGTAATAACAATTGATGGTTATAACTATGATTCAGTAGATAAAGCAACAATGAAGATTACAACAGGAGAAAATGTAATTAATATTTACTATACGAAACGTAATGATTTAAGCTACACAGTAAACTACCTAGAAAAAGATACAAACAAAGTATTAAGTGCTCAAAAATCACAAAATGGAATGACATTTGAAGACGAGATAACATCAGCAAATGAAGTAATAACAATAGACGGATACAACTATGATAGTGTAGACAAAGATACATTAGTAATTGGAACAAATGAAAATGTAATTAACATCTACTATACAAAACGTAATGATTTGAGTTATACAGTAAATTACTTAGAGAAGAATACAAACAAAGTAATTTATGCTCCAAAAGTAACTGGAAACATGACATTTGAAGATGAAGTAACATCTGTAAATGAAGTAATAGAAATAGACGGATATAACTACGATTCAGTAGATAAAGCAACATTGAAAATCACAACAGGTGAAAACATAATTAATGTTTACTATACAAAACGTAATGATTTAAGCTATACAGTTAACTACATAGAAAAAGATACAAATAAAATGTTACATGAACAGAAGACACAAGGTGGAATGACATTTGAAGATGAAGTAACATCTGTAAATGAAGTAATAGAAATAGATGGATATGATTATGATTCAGTAGATAAGAATACATTAGTAATTGGAACAGGCGAAAATATAATCAATATTTACTACACAAAACGTAATGATTTAATCTACAAGGTAAACTACTTAGAGAAAGATACAAATAGGGTAATACATGAGCAAAAAGTAGTTGAAAATGTAACATTTGAAGATGAAATAACATCAGCCAATGAAGTAATTGCAATAGATGGATATAACTACGATTCGGTAGATAAAGATATGTTAAAAATCACAACAGGTGAAAACATAATAAATATCTACTATACAAAGAGAAATGACTTAAACTACAAAGTAAACTATTTAGAGAAAGACACAAACAAAGTAATACATGACCAAAAAGTAGTTGAAAATGTGACATTTGAAGATGAAATACCATCAGCAAATGAAGTTATAACAATTTATGGATACAATTATGATAGTGTTGACAAAGATGTATTAAAAATCACAACTGGTGAAAACGTAATTAATATCTACTATACAAAGAAAGAAGCGAAAGTAACAGTACATTATTATGAAGAAAACTCAACTAATAAAGTATCAGAAGATAGAGAAATAACCGGTAAAGTTAACGATGAGTACACAACAGCAATAGCAGATGACATACCAAGTAAATATGAATTAGTTGCAATACCAGCAAACGCAACAGGAACAATGACAGAAGATACAATAGAAGTAATCTATTACTTCAGAAAGAAAGCGACACAAGTAATAGTAAGACATTACGAAGAAGGAACAACAATAAAATTAAGTGCAGACGTAACAATAGAAGGCAGAGTAGATGATCCATATACAACAGTGGCAGCAACAGATGTGCCAATTAAGTATGAATTATCAGTAACTCCAGCCAATGTAAACGGAACAATGACAGAAAACACGATTGAAGTAATTTACTATTACAGGGTAAAAGATGCTGTGTTAAATATCAGATACCTTGAAAAAGGAACAGAGAAAGAATTAGCACAGCCAGAACAACAACATGGTAAAGTAGATGAAGAATATATTACAGGAGCAAAAACAATAGATGGATATACATTAGTAGAGCATAGTGGAAACGAAAGAGGAAAATTTGAAGTAAATCCATTAACAGTAACATATTATTACTTGTATAATACAAGAGCTACAGTTCAATACATAGATAAGATTACAGGTCAAATCCTAGAACAATCAACAACAGAAGGACTAGAAGGAGATGACTTCGTAACAGAAAGCAAGAGTTTTGATAACTATATCTTAGTTGAAGAACCAGCTCAAAAGACAGTTAAGATGACAAAAGAAGAACAAGTATTAAGATATTATTACATACATGTTTCAGGTGGAGTAATTGAAAAACATATTGATATGATATCTGGTGAAATTCTTTCAAATGATATACATCAAGGAAATGAAGGTGACATTTACGATATAAAATCTAAGACATTTAACAACTATGACCTAGTGGAAGATAGATTACCAGAAAATGCCCAAGGAACAATGACAGTAAATCCAATCGAAGTAGTTTATTACTACATATATAAATCAAAAGTAACTGCACAATATGTAGACAAAAATACAGGAGAAAAACTAACAGAGGACGAAGTACAAAACGGACACGAAAAAGACGCATATATAACAGATAGAAAAACATTTGATGATTATAAATTAGTAGAAGTTCCAGCAAATGCAGATGGAGAAATGACTAAGAAAGATATCACAGTAACATACAACTATGTACATACATCAGGAGGAGTAATAGTAAATCATGTTGATGTTAACACAAATAAACAATTACTAGATGAAACAAAACAAGAAGGATACGAAGGAGATCCATATGAAACTCATGAAGAAAACATACCAGGATATACATTAGTAAAAGAAAAATACCCAGCAAATGCACAAGGAACGATGGCAAGAGAAGAGACAAGAGTAACTTATTACTATGTAAAAAATACAGAAGTAAACATCAAATATATTGACAAAGAAACTGGTGAAGAAATAACAGAAAAGACAAATATCCCAGGAAAAGAAGGAGACAATTACACAACAGAGCCAAAAGATATTCCAGGATATGATTTAGTGGAAGAACCAATAAACAAAGACGGAACAATGACAGCAGAGCCAATAGATGTAATTTACTATTACAGAAGACCAGCAAAAGTAATAACAAGATATATTGACCAAGAGACAAATGAAGAAATAGCAACAGAGGAAAAACAAGAAGGACATCAAAATGATGAATATACAACAGAAACAAAAGATATTAAATATTATAAATTAATAGCAACACCAGATAACGCAACAGGAACAATGAAAGTAACAGTAACAAAAGACGAAAATGGAAAAGACATCGTAGAAGATACAACATATGTAACATACTATTATAGAAAACTAATCTTCAACTTAAATATTGATAAGAAAGTATCAAGTGTAACAGTAAATGGAGAAGAAAGTATAATTAACGGAGATTTAGGAAAAGTAGAAGTACACAGAAAAGAACTTAACACAGCCAAAGTTGAAGTTAAATATATAATCAAAGTTACAAATGATAGTGAATTAACAGGTAAAGCAAGTATTTTAGAGGATATACCAACAGGAATGATAATGAATGCAGAAAAGAACGCAGGCTGGGAAGTAAAAGGAACAACGGCAACAAGAGAAACAAAAGAATTGAACCCAGGAGAGAGCGAAGAATATCTAGTAGTCCTAGATTGGGAGAATGGAGAGAATAACATAGGAATGAAAGAAAATACAGCGTCAATAATCTCAATAGAAAACGAAGCTGGATTTGAAGAAAAAGATACAACAGATAATGAAGATAAAGCAGATGTAATAGTAGCAATAGGAACAGGTGGACATACATATGTACTAATAGCAGGAGGAATGTTACTAATATTAATATCATTAGCATGTGGAGTATATATAATCAAAAGAGAAAATAATTAACAATAAACAAAAGTTGTAATAATTATATGAAAAACAAGAGACGCTAAAGGGCGTCTTTTGTTTTTGGGGGCAAAGAAGAAAGCAAAAATTGATAGGTGACATTAATAACTAATTGTTAGAATGATTGCAGAAAAAAATAAAAAGTGGTAATATTAAGTAGTATTTGTGAATATTAATATATAGCAAATCGATCGAATTATAAAAGGTGATTTTATGAAAAAAATTAATTTGAAAGAGGTATTACCTCAAATTAGTGGTGAAGTTCTTTGTGGAGATGCAGATAAGGAGATAGAAGGAGTTAGTATTGATACAAGAACTATTGAAAGAGGAGAGACATATTTTGCTTTGAAAGGAGAAAATACTGATGGTACTAAGTACTGCAAGGATGCGGTTAAAAAGGGAGCAATTATATGTTTTATTCAGGAAAATATTTTTACAGATGAGGAGCTAAGTGAGTTAGGAAAATCTGCTACTATTGTATTAGTTCCAAATGTAGAAGATACTTTGGTGGAGATTGCTAAGGTAAAAAGAAGTTTATATGATATTCCTGTTGTTGCAATAACTGGTAGTGTTGGAAAAACAAGTACTAAGGATGTTATTGCTAGGGTGATGGCTGAAAAATACAATGTTCAAAAAACTCAAGGAAATCATAATAATAGATTAGGTGTTCCTTTAACCATTATGGGTTTAAAGGATCATGATGCTTTAGTTATTGAGATGGGAATGAACCATGCGGGTGAGATTAGTGAATTAACAAAAATCGCAAGACCTACATTAAGCGTTATTTCAAATATAGGTACTTCTCATATTGGTAACTTGGGATCAAGAGAAAACATCTTAAAAGCTAAATTAGAGATTCTAGAGGGTATGGATAAAGGAAGGATCATTATAAATAATGATAATGATTTATTGCACAAATGGAATCTTGAAGATACTGATAATGAAAAAATTACGTTTGGTATTAAAGAAAAGAGTAAATATACTGCTGAAAATGTTAAGATTAAAGAAGATGGAAATGAATTTACTTTAAAAATAGATAATCAAGAATATGAATTTACTACAAAGAAACCAGGTGATATTTTTATTCTAAATGCTTTATCTGCTATAGCTGTTGGATTGGAGTATGGTGTTCCAATTGAAAAAATTCAAAATGCGATTGCTGATGCAGAGATTGCTAAAAACAGAATGGATATTGAAAAAAGGGATAATGTTTTATATATAAAAGATTATTATAATGCAAGTTTTGAATCTATAAAGCCAAGTTTGGAATACTTGTCAGGTTTAACTGGCGGAAAGAGAATTGCTGTACTTGGTGATATTAAAGAAGTTGGAGATTTTAGTCAAGAGTTACATGAAAAAGTTGGTGCTGAAGTGGCTAAGAATAAAATTGATGTTTTAATTACTGTTGGAAAAGAAGCTGAATATATTGGAAATACTGCTGTTTTAAATGGTATGCCAAGAGAAAATGTATTTATGTATAGAACGAATTTACAGGCTTCAACGAAACTGAAGGAAATAATTAGTTCAGGTGATAAGGTTTTATTGAAGGCTTCAAATAGTATGCGCTTTGGTGAAATTTATGATGGTTTGTTTAGAAAAATTAAATTAGCTGTAGTTGTTGGGGGAATGTCATCAGAACATGATGTTTCATTAATGTCTGGTAAATCTGTACTTGAGAAAATTGATAAAGACAAATATGAAATAAAAGTTGTATATATTCAAAAGAATGGAAATGTATATGAATATGTTGGTGATTATGAAGAACTAGAAAATATGAAAATGGTTGATTTAGAAGCTAGAATTAATATTTTAGATGCTATTAAAGATGCTGATATTGTATTTCCTGTATTACATGGAAGATATGGAGAAGATGGTTGCATACAAGGAATATTAGAGACGATTAAAAGGCCTTATGTTGGTTGTGAAGTTTTAGCTTCTTCTGTATGTATGGATAAAGATTTTACGAAGCGTTTGATTTCATTGGCTGGAATTAATGTTGCAAATTCAATTACATTGAGAAAAGCTGGTGATGTATATTTTATTGATAATACTAGTGATAGAGAGTCAGTAGAAAGTGTATGTAAATTTGCTGAGGAAAAATTAGGTTTCCCAATGTTTGTAAAGCCTGCAAGAGAAGGTTCTTCTTTTGGCGTAAGTAAAGCTAAAAATTTAGAAGAATTAGCAAATGCTATTATTGAAGCTGGAAAGTATGATACTAAAATTTTGATAGAAGAACAAATTAATGGTAGAGAAATTGAATGTGCAGTTCTTGGAAATGATGAAATAATTTCATCTGAAGTTGGTGAAGTTAAAGCGGCAGAAGATTTTTATACATATGATGCTAAATATAACAATCCAAAATCATTTACTGTTATTCCTGCTGAAGTTTCTGAAGATAGCAGAAGAAAAATAAAAAAATTAGCTGAAAAAGCTTTTCTAACTGTTGGTGCTAAAGGATTATCAAGAGTGGACTTTTTCTTGAAAGAGGATGGAGAAGTTATTTTAAATGAAATTAATACAATGCCTGGATTTACTAAAATAAGTATGTATCCAAAATTGTTCGAAGCTGCAGGAATTGAGTATTCAAAATTAATTGATAGATTAATTCAATTAGCAATCTACAGATAGTTATATATGAAGTGTGAAATGGAGAATGTAATGAAGAGTTTTGAAGAGGTAGAAGAGGTAGTAAAGAGTAGACTTTCAGAAAAAAGATTTTATCATTCAAATTGTGTTAAGGATAGATGTATTGAATATGCAAAGATCTATGGTGAAGATGTTGAAAAGGCTAGATTAGTGGGAATTGCACATGATGTGGCTAAAGAGATGTCTCATGAGGAGAAAATTAAATTTATGCATGATAGAGGGCTTGAGATTAATAAATATGAAATTGATAGTCCAGGTTTGTTGCACGCACCAGTTGGTTCGTTGATTGCTAAAGAAGAGTTTGGATATAGCGATGATATGGTTAAGGCGATTGCTACTCATACAATGGGTGATAAAGATATGAGTTTGCTTGCTGAAATTTTATTTGTTGCTGATTCAACTGGAATTGATAGAAAATATGAAGGAACTCAAGAATTATATGAATTGGCTAAGAAAGATTTGAAAGCTGCTGTAATTGAGTGTATGAATAGAACTATCAAAGAGAGAATTGATAAGGGAAAGACTATAAATCCTCAGACGATTGATTCTAGAAACGAATATATATTAAGATATAAAAATGATGATGAAAAATAGTTCATAATGTAAGGCACATCCTTTAAGTTTACTAGAGTATGAGTAAAAAAGGGTGTGCTTTTAATATTGTAGAGTATTAGTAAAAAAAGACCCTTACATATATATGTAAGGGATTAATTTTATTCTTCAGTTTTTTTCTTATAATTACCAGAAACTAATCTTGGTAAATAAGTTATAATTTTATAAATAGCTAATTTTATTTTTTTAGTTATTATATAAGATTTTCTAAGTTTTCTTGGTGAAACCAAGCTAAAAGAATCATCTTGAACAGTTAAACTAGTTTCAATATGTTCGATAGGGAATACATAATTTTGTCCATCATTGTTGTCCCATTCATCGTTTTGATTTTTTAAGCAGAAGCGTAGAGAATCATTTTCAGGAAGTTCAATTTCAACCTGAAATCCTAGTTCAGTACGTTCCATTTTTACATCCTTTAAATCATCCCAGTTAGCACCAAAGCCAAAATGAAGGTAAACTTCAGAAGAGTTGTCTTGAAAAAATTTACCTGTATATGAAATTTTTATTGTTGAGTTTGGTGTCAATTTATCTGTATTAAAAAATATGTTTTTAACTAATTCCATAATTATCTCTTTCTTTCTTAAAATTATATAATAATTATAATCTTAAAGAAAAATTGTTGCAATAATTTTCGATTTAATAAATTAAATAATATGTAAATGTTATATTATTGTAAAATAAATGTTACTTTTCGACAAAAATTTTTCCAATGATTGTGAATTCTTCTCCATTTTCAATTACTATATCTTTAGTTAAAAGATTGTCTGATTTTAGAACTAATTTGTTTTTTCTATATGCAAAACGTCTAATTAAAAGTTCGTCATTATATTTAACTAATCCAAGTTCTCTATGTAGAGGGATTGTATTTAATTCTACAAATACTAGTGACCCTTTTGGAACAGATGATTTCATTGAATCGTCTTTCATAACAAATGCCATTGAAGCGTTTGGAATAGAAGCAGGGCATATAACCATATCTTCTATGTTACTTACTAATGGTATTGTATTATAAGGAACAGCACTTATTAAGTTAAATTTTTTCTGTTCATCAGTTAGAACTTTGTCATAAGTGTATGATATTGGTTGATATGGAATATCTAACGCTTTACAAATATCCTTTAATGCCTTTTGACTAGGGTTTCTTTCTCCTTTTTCAATATGAGTTAAATGACCAACATTAATACCAGTTGTTTCAGCAATATTTGTTTTTGATAATCCTTTTTTTTCACGAATAAGTGAAAGTAAATTTCCTAACATGTAACCACTCCTTAAAAATATTTATTCATATTATATATTTAAAAAAATAAAATGTCTAGTGAAAGATGGTTTATATCTAAAGTATTGAATAAAAAAATTCGATATGATAAGATTAACCTGCTATAAAGATAGTGGAGGGAAAAAATGGAGAAAGAAGATCAAAAAACAAAAGATGTAAAAGAAGAAAAAAAACATATGTCTAAAAAAAGAGTTTCTGAAGAATACATTGAACAAATTATGGCAAAAAGACGTAAAGTAATAAAAATTTCTATTATAGTTGTTGTTATTATTGTTTTGCTATTAATATGTTCAACAGCTTTTGCTTTAACTGCTATGTTTTCAAATAAGATTATTAGTGGTGTTACTATTGATGGTGTTGATGTATCAGGTTTGAATAAGACGGAAGCAACTCAGTTAATAGAAGAAAAGATGAACTCTAAAAAAGATGGTATGATTACATTAAAATATCAAGATTATGAAAAAGAATTGTCATTAACTCAATTAGAGGTAACGGCTAATGTTGAAGAAGCTATTAATAAGGCTTGCGATCAAGGTAGGTCAAATAATATTTTTATAAATAATATTAATGTTATAAAAAGTAAATTTGTTAAACAGAACATTGATATGAATATAACTTACAATGAGGAAGAGTTAGATAAAGTTTTAACAGAAACTAGTGCTGAATTACCTGGTGTTGTTCAAGAATATTCATATAGTATTGAAGGAAATGAATTAATTGTTACTCCTGGAAAAGATGGTATAGTTCTTGATAAAGATAAAATGTTAAGCGAGATTAGTAGTGAGATTAAAGAATTATCTAAATCAATTACTACTGAAAGAGAAATTGCTGTAAAGAACGAAAAAGCAAGTGCAATTGATGTAGAAAAAATATATAATGAAGTTCATTCAGATCCGCAAGATGCATATATAATAGAGGATCCTTTCCAAGTTGTTGTTGATAAAGAAGGAATTGATTTCGCAATAACTATGGATGAAGCAAAAGCACTTTTTGCTGAATTAAAGGATGAATATGTTATTCCATTAAAAATTACTAAGGCAAATGTGACTGTTTCTAGTTTAGGTTCAAGAGCATTCCCTGATGAGTTATCTGTTTTCACAACGAGATATGATGCGGGTAATGTGTCAAGAACAACAAATTTGAGTATTGCTTGTAGTAAATTAAATGGATATGTAATTCAACCAGGTGAAGTTTTTTCATATAATAAAGTATTGGGAAAAAGAAGTGTTGAAAATGGTTATAGAGAGGCAGCGATTTATACAAGTAATGGAGTTGAAAATGGTTTAGGCGGAGGTATCTGCCAAATATCATCTACATTATATAATGCTGTATTAATGGCTAATTTAGGAATAGAAGAGAGACATAATCATTCATATACAACAAGTTACTCTGATCCTGGAAGGGATGCTACTGTTGCATATGGATCATTAGATTTTAAATTTAAAAATACTAGAAAGTATCCAGTTAAAATTGAAGCGTACATTAAATCAGGAGTGGCAACGATTAGAATTTATGGAATAAAAGAGAATCCAGATTATAAAGTTCAAGTAGTTGCTAAAGTTACATCAACAATTCCTTGTGATGTTCAGAGAATAGAGGATCCAACATTACCAGCTGGTACAGAAAAAGTTGTTACAAAAGGAACTAATGGATGTAGAAGTGTTACTTATAAAAATGTTTATGATCAGTCTGGAAATTTAGTGTCATCAACACAAATTTCGTCAGATTATTATAAAACAATTACAAGAGTTGTAAAGGTTGGTACAAAGCAAACTGCTACACCAACTCCAACACCTTCAGTAGAGCCAACTCCAACGCCATCACCTGAACCAGAACCAAGCGAGACTCCTACAGAACCTGTTGAATCACCTGATCCAAGTCCTTCAACAGAAACAGTAGAATAGAGTAAAAAACTCCCATGAATAATGGGAGTCTTTTTATATATTAGGAAAGTTATGAAACTTTCCTAATATATAAAACTACACTGTACAGAAAATTTATTTCATAAATTTTCGCACACGAACAAATTTACTGAAAAAATCTTTGATTTTTTCATTTATCTAAGTGTATTTGAGTTTTTTTCTTGTTCTTGAGATTTTACCATTTGTTCTTTAATTTCTTCTTTTCCTAATGGATCTTTTGCCAAATCTCCTAGCTTTTTAGCTCTACTGTGTGTTATTGAACATGTATATCCTACGCCAGGTTGGAATAGTGATACACTGCTATTAGTATGTGCATATGCTTCTGCAATTGCGACTGTTAAATAGTTCGGACCTCTGCCAGAAAGATAAACATCTTTACCATGCGGAATTTCAGGAACAACAACTTTTGGTAAATTTTCTTCGTCATAAGTTGTGATTCCTTCTGGTAAATCCATATTGTATTCAACTAAAATACTATTACCTTTTTCTGTTGTTTTGAAAGCTACTTCTCCTTCTGGATTTGGTTTACCATGTGCTAATTGTGGGATGTCAATATTTTTTCCTAGTTGTGGCACATATAAACCAACAGGACAAGGATGAACTGTATGTGTTAATGCAGATACAAGCCAAGCTGGGGCAGCACCAGTAATTTTAACGGGATTTCCTTCATTTGATAAATGTTTTACAGCTTCAACGGCTTTTAATAAATTTTCTTGATCCCATACTAGAGAGTTTATAACTTTTCCATTGGGTAATGTTTGTTCTTTTGTTTCCATTCCGATTTGTGCACCTAATTGTGCAATATCAATTGTGTTTGTTTCTTTATTCATTTTTATACCTCCAATTTTTATATAATATTTTTATAATCTTTTGTGCATTTTTTTATAAATATTTTTATTTATAACATAATTAACAAATGTAGATAGTTTGTCTTTTATTTCTTCGGAATATGATAAATAATTATAATTTAATGAATCACATAGATAGCTAAGATTTAATATTATTTCATCAAAATTTAAATCAATTATAATTATCTCATCTTTATTATTAAATACTCTATTATCGATTAACTCCTCAACGTTACAATATAAAAAGTCTTTTTTTTCTATATTATTTTTAAAGATTAGACTGTCTTTTTTTACTAAAATATCAGCGATATTACCATCGATATCAAGTATCTTATATTTAAAATAATCTATATTTAGTTCTCTTTCTAGATATATTATTAATTTATTTATTATAAAATCTTTTTCTTGATATAGTAATTTTCTTATTTTTTCTAGTGCTTGTCTATCTTGTTCTAATTTTAAAGTAGCAATGGATTCCATTTCTAATATTTTGTTGTATGATTGAATCATTTTTTATCCTTCCTTTGCATAAGAATCTATACTAATTATATAAAAAATTAACAAATAAGTAAAATTAATATTCTTAATCGCAACCATTATTTTTACTTATAATAATGACAGGCTAATGATATAAAGGGAGAAGTTAGGGGAAGAGGATTAGAATAAAAATGGTAAAAAAATAAGCACTTATTAAAGTGCTTGGTTTATAGAAATTATTATAGTTTAAAATAAAAATAAAAAAGATTCACATTATTGTGAATCTTTTTGTCTGGTGCGCCATCGCGGGATCGAACCGCGGACCTTCTGATTAAGAGTCAGCTGCTCTACCAGCTGAGCTAATAGCGCATTTCTAAAGACAAAATAAATTATAATCTCTTTTTGAAATAATGTCAATACTATAAATAAAAAAGTATAATTAATATATATATGTTGTGATTATACTAATTAAAATGAAGGGAAGATAGACTAATGTTGTGAAATACCTTTAATATAGAGTGTGTTAGTTAAGCATTTTTAAAGGCATCTTTTTCAAACATTGTTATTCATAATGTTTTGAAAAGATGCCTTTAATTTATAATATATTATTTATTTGTGATTTCTTCTAAATCAAGTAGTTCTTGCCAACGTCTATCAACTTCTGCTTGGAATTCTTCTATCATCCATTCATTTCCAGGTTTAAACATATGTTTAAATCTTTTTTGTGGTTTTAAGAATTCTTCTATTGGAAGTTTTTTGGCTGGTTTATATGTAATGTGATATTTACCATCAACTACTTCATATAGTGGCCAGTAGCATGTATCTGCTGCTAATTTGTTTATTGTCATAAGATCTTCTGTGTTATATCCCCATCCACGTGGGCAAGGAGCCATAACGTTTAAGAATGCAGGACCTTCTGTATAAAGTGCTTTTTCAGATTTTTCATATAAATCTTTAAAGTTTGTCATTGCTAATGTTTGCGCAACATAAGGAATGTGGTGTTCTGCCATGATTTTTGTTAAGTCTTTTCTGTTTTGCATTTTTCCTGGAATTACTTTTCCGGCAGGTGATGTTGTTGTGTCTGCAAATTTTGGTGTAGCAGATGAACGTTGAATTCCTGTGTTCATGTATGCACCATTATCATAGCAAACGTATACCATGTCATGACCTCTTTCCATAGCTCCTGATAAACTTTGTAAACCTATATCGTAAGTTCCACCGTCTCCACCGAATGCTATGAATTTTGTGTCTTTATCTTGTGGTAATTTTCCTTGTTTTTTCATTGATTGATATGCAGCCTCAGCACCTGCAATTGTTGCACCAGCACATTCAAATGCTGTATGTATGAATGAATCTTTCCATGCAGTGTATGGGTATATGAAAGTAGATACTTCCATGCATCCTGTGGCATTTGCTATTACTGCGTGATCTTCTGGTTTTAATGCTCTTAAAATCATTCTAGCTACGCCTGGTGCTCCACATCCTGCACACATTCTGTGACCAGATGTAAGTCTAGAAGGTTTATTTGCTATTACTTCTTGTAAATTGTATGCCATTATTTATCCCCCCTTAAACCTAAATATCTGTATGGATTTTCTACTTTTCCATTTATTTTGCTTAAGTCTTCATATACTGATTTTATGTCTTTAACAGTTGTATCTCTACCACCAATTCCATAAACATAGTTAATTGTTGGAATTGATAATTGTTCGTTATACATTCCAGAAACTACATCTTCATATAGAGCTCCACCTTGACCGTTTAAAGAATCTGCTTTGTCAAGAACTGCAACTGCTTTTGCTTTAGATAAAGCTTTTGCAATTTCTTCACCAGGGAATGGACGGAATACTCTGACTTTAAGTAATCCAGCTTTTATTCCTTGTTTTCTTAAATCTTCAATAGCTGCTTTTGTTGTTCCGGCTGTTGAGTTCATACAAACTATTACGTATTCAGCATCGTCTAATTTATATTCTTCAAATAACCCATATTTTCTTCCAGTCATTTTTTCAAAGTCTTTAGCCACTTCTAATATAACTTTTTTAGCGTTTTTCATAGCTATTGCTTGTTGAGCTTTATGTTCAAATAAATATGCTTGTAAATCTAAAGGACCCATTGCCATTGGATTTTCTGCATCTAATAAATAATGTTCTGGTTTATATTCTCCAACGAATTCTTTAACTTTTTCGTCTTCAATTAGTTCTATATTTTCAATAGAGTGTGATGTTATGAAACCATCTTGACATACCATTAAAGGTAGTAATACGTCTTTGTGTTCAGCAATTCTATTTGCCATTATTGTATTGTCATAAGCTTCTTGATTGTTTTCAGAGAAAAGTTGAATCCAACCGCTATCACGAGCACCCATTGCATCTGAATGATCATTATGGATATTTAATGGCCCTGAAACAGCTCTGTTTACTAATGACATTACGATTGGTAAACGTAAGCTTGATGCTATGTATATCATTTCCCACATAAGAGATAAACCGTTTGCAGATGTTGCTGTCATTGTTCTTGCACCAGCAGCTTCTGATCCTATACATGCACTCATTGCACTGTGTTCACTTTCAACAGCAACAAAGTTTGTATCAACTTGTCCGTTACTAACAAATGTTGAAAAGTATTGTGGTATTTCTGTTGATGGAGTGATAGGGAAGGCAGCTACTACATCTGGGTTGATTTGTTTCATTGCTGTTGCTACTGCTTCGTTTCCACTTAATCTTTCACGAATTCCCATTATTTTACCTCCTTTTCGATTGCTTTAAAAGGACATACTTTTGCACATACCATGCATCCTTTACAAGCATCATAATTAAAGTCTATTCTTTTTTTATCTTTTGTTACTGGTATTGCATCATCAGGGCATACTGGGAAGCATAGTCCGCATTGTTTGCATTTTTCTGGTATCCAAATTGGTTTTTGACTGCGCCAGTCACCTGTTTTAAATTCTTTTGCATTTCCAGCTGTATAAATATTTCCTCCGATTGTTAGATCTTGATATGGAGTTGTTGGGTTTATATCTGTCATTTTTATACCTCCTTATTGTACTTTTTCGATTTCTTTAAGGGCCATTTCAAGTGCCTTCATATTACCTTCGATTACTTCAGGTTTTTTGGCAAATTTATGCTTGAATGAACCAACCATATCTGCTAAAAAGTCTTCATCAGTCATAATTTTACTTACTTTTACTATTGCTGCAAGCATAGGTGTGTTTGGAAAATATTTGCCTAGTGCTTCAATTGATATTTTTTTAGCATCTATTTTGTAGATTTCTCCTTTGTAACCGTTTAATGCTTTTATTAAATAATCATTGTCTTTTGTTGTGTTAATTATAATTGCACCTGTTTCTTTTAAACCGGCTGCAACGTCAACAGTTTCAAGTAATGTGTCATCAACTACAACAACATAATCTGGTTCGTATATGTTGCTATGTATAGTGATTGGATCGTTACTAATTCTGTTGTATGCTGTGATTGGAGCACCCATTCTTTCAGGACCATATTCAGGAAATCCTTGAATATATTTTCCTGTGTTGAATGCTGCATCTGCTAATAGAAGTGATGCTGTTTTTGCACCTTGGCCACCTCTACCATGCCATCTGATTTCAATCAAATTATTCATGTATTTATCCTCCTTAGTAGGTATTATCTATTGATCATACCTAAATTAAATTCATAGCCTTCACCATTTTGACATGTAATTATTGCTGTGTTGTATGATTTACCATCTTTTTCAGTTGTTGTTTCATATACGTTGCTTACTTCTGGTAGATTTTCTTTTAGTGTTCCTGCTACTGCAAAATTACCTGTTTGAAATGCATTTTCTATGTCTACGTAATAAAGTTTTCCGGTTTTACTTAGAAGCAAAAAGACTGGATAATTATAATCTGTTACATTAAAGTAGTATACAGATTTGATCGGTTCTGTAATTCCACTTATTTTGTATTCACCACCGATTTCTACTTTTGATGAGCTATTAAGTAATTTTTCGGAATCATTTCCAATTAAGACAGTAACTTCATTATTTGAAAGTATAGAAATTAAGTATTTATCATTTGTTTCTGTTACTGGTGTATATTTTGATCCATTTGTAGTATTGTTTTCAGAATGAATTTCATCTGGTAGGTCAATTTTTACATTTGGTTCATTTACTGTTGTTAGCTCAATGATTTCGCCTTTTTTTGAATTCTGGTCAACAGTATTTATTTGTTTTTGTGGTTTTAAAAATTTGTATAATAAAAATAATACTAAAATAATTGCGATTACTGTTATTAATCTTTTTATTATTTTCTTTCTTCTACGCATAAAAACCTCCTTACTTTTGCTATTATATAAGAAGTAAATGGAATAATCAATGTGTTAGTTATAAAAAATCGTTGTCATTTCGTGAAAAATGCTTGAAATTTAACTGTTTGAGCTGATAAGTGATTTATAGTGAAAAAATTATATGTGAACGATGCGGTCAAAAAATATTAAAAATCAAAATATTACAAAAATATTACATTACACATTGACTTTTTTTCAAAAAAACTATAAGATAATAAGGTAAAAAATAAGAAATACATGTATATGCGACTCGAAAATATAGATGCATTGAGAGATGAATGGAGGATTTTATGGGAGAAGTTATAGTCATAACATCTGGTAAAGGTGGTGTAGGAAAAACAACAACAACAGCTAATTTAGGTTCTGCACTTGCTTTAGCAGGAAAAAAAGTTGCTTTAGTTGATACAGATATTGGCTTGAGAAATTTGGATGTTGTTATGGGACTAGAGAATAGAATTGTATATGATATCGTAGATGTAATAGAAGAAAAATGTAAATTAAGACAAGCTTTAATTAAAGATAAACGTTTTAAAGAATTATTTTTACTTCCAGCTGCTCAAACAAGGGATAAGACAGCTATAAGCGAGGAGCAAATGAAAGAATTAATTGCCAAATTAAAAGAGGAATTTGACTATATTTTAATAGATTGTCCAGCAGGAATTGAACAAGGGTTTAAAAATGCTATTGTTGGTGCAGATAGAGCTATTGTTGTTACAACTGCTGAAATTTCAGCTATTAGAGATGCTGACAGAATTATAGGATTGCTTGAATCTTCAGAGATAAAAAATCCTGAATTAATTGTAAATAGATTAAGACCTAACATGGTTAGAAGAGGCGAAATGATGGATGTTGATGATATTGTTGATTTGTTATCAATTGACTTAATTGGTGTTGTGCCTGATGATGAATTCATTATCACTCAAACTAATAAAGGAGAACCTGTTATTTCTAATAAAAAAGCACCTTCTGGAAAAGCGTATATTGAAATTTCAAGAAGAATTTTAGGGGAGAACATAGAAGTTAGCGTACCTGGAAGAGAAACTGGCTTTTTTGCTAAGTTAAAAAGAATTTTTGGCAAGAAATAAAAAATAACTGGAGGTAAAAAATGTTTGAAGGATTAACAACTTTTTTCAAAAGAGTATTGAAACCTGGACAGGCATTAGACGAAAGTTCTAAAGATACAGCTAAAGAAAGATTACATTTGGTTCTAATGCAAGATAGAGCTAATGTATCTGCAGATTTCTTAGATTTAATGAAACAAGAAATTATAGATGTCATCAAAAAGTATGTTGAGGTTGATGAAAAAGAAATAGATGTTAGATTGACAAATCAGTCTAATGAAGATGGAACAAATGGTGCGCCTGCATTGTATGCTAATATTCCTATTGTGAATATAAAAAATGATGTTAAGGCTGAAAAAATGAATAAAAAGAATGAAGAAGAAGAGAAGGAGAAAGAACCAGAAGAAAAAGCTGAGGTAAAAACTCCTGCTAAAAGAGGAAGAAAGAAAAAGACTGAAGAAAAAAATACCGAAACGGAAACTAAAGTACCGGAGAAAAAAGAGGAGAAGAAAGCTGAAGAAGTTGAAAAGGTAGAAGAGGCAGAAGAGAATCCTGAGGATTTAGAAGAGGATGTTACAAAAAAGGAAGAATCTGAATCTTTAGAAGAAAAAGTGAAAGAGAAACCTGAAGAATAAATTAGATTTAAAAGCATTTTATATTATACTATACAGACGATGAGGTTTTTTGAATGAGAAAGAAATTATTAAAGAATTTAGATTGGGGAGTGCTTGTTTGCATAGTAATTCTTATTGGAATTGGGTTAACAGCACTCTTTTCTACTAGTCAAAATACTGACCATGTTGAATTTATTAAGCAGTTACAATGGTTGGCGATTAGTATACCATTTTTTATTTTGGTTATTGCAATTGACTATGATAAAATTTTAAAAATAGCTCCTGTTTTTTATGGAGCATGTATATTTTTGTTGATTTTGGTTTTATTTACTGAACAAATAAATGGTGCGAGTAGCTGGTTTAATATAGGAAGCTTTTCTTTTCAGCCATCTGAGTTCGGTAAGATTGCTACAATTTTATTTATGGCATATGCTTTGAATTTATTGCAAGCTAGGAATAAGAAAGAGATAAATAAAATACATAAATTGTTAGCTGTGTTATTAATTGCGGCTGTTCCAATTTTGTTGATTGTTGTTGAGCCAGACTTTGGTACTGCAACAGCGTATATTTTTGCAACAGTGTTTATTTTATTTGTTTCTGGAATAGATAAAAAATATATTTTTCTTGCAATTGCTTTAGTAGCAATTCTTGTACCTGTTATATATATTAATTTACCTGCGCATGCTCTTCAGAGAATTGAAGTGTATTTGCATCCTGAAAGTGATCCAAGAGGTTCAGGATATAATATAATTCAGTCTAAGCTGGCTATTGGAGCTGGTCAAATTTTAGGTATGGGATTATTTCAAGGAAATCAAACGCAATTAGGATATCTACATCCAAAGACAACAGATTTTATTTTCTCTGCTATTGGGGAGGAAATGGGATTTGTGATGGGTGCAGTTATTATAATTACGTATGTTATTTTGATTACTAGAATTGTGTATATTGCTAAAACTGCTAAAGATAATGTGGGTTCTTATATTGCTATTGGTGTTGCTGGAATTTTGTGTTTCCATATGATTGAAAATATTGGTATGACTATGGGACTTTTACCTATTACTGGTGTGCCTTTACCTTTTGTTAGTTATGGTGGTAGTTCATTGCTTACTAATTTTATTTGTATGGGACTTGTGGTTAATGTTAGTGCACGTCGTCAAAAGGCTATTTTTATTGAGTAATAAATAGTGTTAAGTATAAGATTATAGAAAAATGCATATATAAATTTTTTCATACCTTGCTGTCGCAATCTTGATGAGCCTCCGGCTCTTTTATATGTATAGATTGCTTCAATCGCAGTCACGAAGAGTACTCTTCGTTCCTTTGATCGCTGCGCGGTAGTTCAAAATTTTATATATGAATTTTTCTATATTTTTACTGTAACAATTTGATTGAATTTTGACTCTATGTTAAATAAAAAATGCTCTAATTACTGTTAAAAAGCTTGACGTTTGTGATTTTAATAGTTGAGGGAAAGCTTAAAATATAATAAAAGTTGTTTAGAAATGGAGATTGTATGTTTTATCATAAATTGAAAATTGGTAATGTTGAATTAGATAATAATATAATATTAGCGCCTATGGCGGGTGTAACAGATTTACCTTTTAGAAAATTGTGTAAAGAATGTGGTGCTGGACTTGTTGAAACTGAAATGGTTAGTGCAAAGGCAGTTTTTTATGGTGATGATAAAACGCTTTCAATGTTAAATACAAGTGATGAAAAAAGACCTATTTCTATGCAAATTTTTGGTAATGAGCCAGATGTTATGGCTAAAGCTGCAGAGTTTTTGAATGACAAAGCAGATATTATTGATATCAATATGGGATGTCCTGCACCAAAGGTTGTTAAAAATGGTGATGGTAGCAAGCTTTTATTAGATTTAGAATTGGTATCTGAGATTGTAAAAAGTGTTGTCTCAGTTTCAAAAGTTCCTGTTACTGTTAAGATACGTAAGGGATGGGATGATGAACATATTGTTGCGGTTGAAGCTGCTAAAAGAATTGAAGCAGCTGGTGCATCTGCAATTACAATTCACGGAAGAACTAGAACTCAATTTTACTCTGGCGTTGCTGATTGGGATATTATTAAAGAAGTTAAAGAAAATGTTTCTATTCCTGTTATAGGAAATGGAGATGTTATTGATGGAAAGTCTGCTGAGGAGTTGTTTGCTAGGACTCATGTTGATGGTATTATGATTGGAAGAGCAACTTTGGGAAATCCATGGATTTTTAAAGAAGTCGCTTCATATTTAAAGGGCGAAGAATACACAAAGCCTAGTAATGATGAAGTTTTAAATACAATATTAAGACAATATGAGATGCTTATACAAGAAAAAGGAGAGTATACTGCTGTTAGAGAGATGAGAAAGCATGTTGCTTGGTATGTAAAAGGAATGAAATCAGCTAAAGCTATAAAAACAGGTGTAAATGAGTTTGAAAATTTTGAAGAAGTAAAAAAATTTTTGATAGAATATTTTAAATAATTTGTTTATAAAAAATTTGAACAATATTACTCCGTAAGGATTAAATAAAATAATATTTTATGATGAAAAATAACTAAAAAGAGCGAATAGTTTTACATAAAGAATTGCATTATCGAGTTATGAAAAACAAACTCGGTTTTTTTCAAAAAAATGTGTCGCTTTTTGTTGATTTTTACTAAAAAGTGTTATATATTAGTAATCGATTTACAAAACTTTATTACAAAAAGGTTACAAAAGAGTTACGAAAACGTGACAGATTCTATTGACTTTTTGAGCAAATTGTAATATCCTTAGACATATTAAGAAAACGGAAAAAATGGAGGAATTGTTTTGGCAATTGGAGATATAATTGTAGGTATTGACATCGGTACTTCTAAGGTTAGTACTGTTGTTGGTGAAGTTAATAATTTCAAACAAATAGAGATAATTTGCAATACTTGCTGTAGATGTAACGGAATTGCAAAAGGACAAATTATAGATGATGATGCAATTTCAATTGCTATTTCTAAAACGATTAGAGAAGCAGAAGAAATTGCTAATTTCAAGATTAGTTCTGCTTATATTACAATTCCAGGAAAGTATACAACAATTGTTCAAAATAGTGTTGTTAAAGAGACTAGAGAAAGATTTGATGGAATATCTCATAAAGATGTTACAGTTGCAATGTCAATGGTAAGAGATATTGAAATGCCTGATGATGAAGTTTTAATAGATATAGTACCAGATAAATTTATATTAGAAGATGGAAAAACAGTTGAGGATCCGGTAGGAAGTTATTGTTCAAGTTTTACATTGATGGCTCAGCTAATATTAGCTGATAAAAATTATATAAAAAAGATAACTTCTATATGTAGAAAAGCTGGTATTGATATTGACGGAATTGTTCCAATTACTCTTGCAGAAAGAAACCTAGTTTTAGACAGTAATGAGTTAAATGATAATGTAATGATTCTTGATATAGGTGCTGGAAATACAGAAATTGGTGTTTTCAAAGGAAATTCTTTTATATTTAATGATACATTGCCTTTAGGTGGGGATAATATCACAAGTGATATTGCATATGTTTTAAATATTTCAAAAGAAGAAGCTGATAAATTAAAACGTCAATACGGATTAGCTTTAAGATCTTTTATAGATAATGATAACAATATAATTCTTAATACATATAATGGTGGAGATACTAGAAATAAAACTATCAAAAGTTCAGAATTGATTGAAATTATTGAAGCAAGAGTTGAAGAAATCTTTTCATTAGTTAATAAAGAGATTACAGCTCAAGGTTTAAAAAATAATATAAATAATGTAATTTTAACTGGAGAAGGTATCACAAATATTAATAAATGTGATATGGCTGGAAAAATTATTTTGAATATTCCAGTTAAAGTTTCAACAGCTAGATTAATTTCTACAATAAAACCAGTTTATAGAACTAGTTATGCTCTTGTTAGATATGTTTCATCTAGAGCTTTTTCAAAAAAAGTTTCTAGTACAATAGATACTAAATCAGAAAAATCAGTTTTAAAAACTGTTTTAGAAAAGGTTAGAGACTTTTTCTATTCATAATTAATTAGTTTTTAATTTTTATAATATATATTTTATTGAAGGAGGAAATACCTTATGATAATGGAAAATGATGATAACAATAACAACTACATGATGGATGGAACAGCCACTATCAAAGTAATTGGTGTTGGAGGAGCTGGAAATAATGCTGTTAACAGAATGATTGAAGCAGGAATTAAGAATGTTGAGTTCATAGCTGTTAATACTGATAGACAAGCACTTCAATTATCAAAAGCATCAACAAAGATTCAAATAGGTGAAAAATTAACTAGAGGACTTGGTGCAGGTGCTAACCCTGATATAGGTGCACAAGCTGCTGAAGAAAGTCGCACAGAAGTAGCAGAAGCTTTACGCGGAGCTGATATGGTTTTCGTTACTGCTGGTATGGGTGGTGGAACTGGAACTGGTGCTGCTCCTATAGTTGCTGGAACTGCTAAAGAAATGGGAATATTAACAATTGGTGTTGTTACAAAACCATTTACTTTTGAAGGTAAGAAAAGACTTGCTCAAGCTGAAAGAGGAATTGAAAGTTTAAAAGGTAAAGTTGATACATTAGTTGTAATTCCAAATGATAAGTTATTACAAGTAATTGATAGAAAAACATCAATTATAGAAGCTTTTAGAATGGCTGATGATGTATTAAGACAAGGTGTTCAAGGTATATCAGACTTGATCGCTGTTCCTGGTTTAATTAACTTAGACTTTGCTGATGTTAAAACTATAATGTTAGATAGAGGAATGGCTCATATGGGTATAGGTAGAGCTTCTGGAGAAAACAGAGCTGAAGATGCTGCAAAACAAGCTATTCAATCTCCATTACTTGAAACATCTATTGAAGGTGCAAGAGGAGTTATTATTAACATTACTGGTGGTAGCGATGTAGGATTACATGAAGCTAATACAGCTGCTGAATTAGTTCAACGCAGTGCTGACCCAGAAGCAAATATTATCTTTGGATCTGTTACTGATGATTCTATGGGTGATGAGATTCAAATTACTGTTATTGCTACTGGATTTGAAAATGAAGATGAGAAAGTTCAAAAAGCTACTGATATAGTTAATAAAGCTTGGGAGAGAAAAATGAATCCAATTAGTTCATCTGATTCTAATAATAGCAATGAATTGGATATTCCAACTTTCTTAAGAAAAAATAAAAATATGAAATAAGTTATCCATTATTGTCAAAGAAAATATATATAGATAAATCGGAAAAGAAATAGTCTACTTTTTGTAGACTATTTCTTTTTTTTCTACAATAGAAAATGACAAGTTTTTTGAAATGTTTTTTATATAATTACAGTAATCTAAAACAAAGAATAAGGTGAATGGGAGTTTGTGATGACAATATATTTGGATGCTGTTTTTTTAGAAAATTTTGTTATGAATTTTGCAGTGATATTGTCTGAGGCTGTTTTATTAAATTCTGTATTTAATATATGGAAAAAAGTTTTGGCTGCTTTGATTGGGACGTTTTACTATATTGCAACATTGTTTTGTTCAAGTTTATCTTTTTTTCAGCTTATGATTGGTGGAATAATTGTGGTAATTGCTTTTGCTCCTAATGGATTGAAAATGTTTTGTAAAATATTTATTTTATATTATTTTATTAATTTTCTTTTTGCTGGTGTTGCATTTGCACTTATGAGTTTTTTGAATCAAGGACGATTTTCTATTTTTGATGGAGTTGTGATTGGAAATTTTAATTTAATAAAATTATTTTTGTCTGTGTTGATTGGAGTGATTTTATTAATTTATTTTTTCAGAAAAAAGAAGGAGCATGTATTTAAAGATGTTGTTATTTCAATTAATGGTGTTGAGAAAGTAATTAGACTTTTATTAGATACTGGAAATTTATTGAGAGAGCCATACACAGCTAAACCTGTGATGATTGTGGAAAAATCTGCATTAAATGGGGCGATTGATAAGGATGTATTGGATGGATTAAATGAAATATTTGATGGTAAAAGGAATATCCCAAGTGGAATGTTTTTGATTCCATATAGGAGTATAGGAAATAGGTGTGGCTTTTTACTTGGAGTTAGGCCTGATTTTGTAAGACTTAAGAATTGTAGAAAGATTTATGAAAATTTAGTAATTGGAATTTGTGATGAAAATCTAAGTGATACAAAATCTTATTCTGGAATTTTTGGATTAGAAACTTTAGATGAAGGAGTCTGTGAGATATGAGTATAATTGATATTTTAAAGGATTTTTATAGGAAGATTACTAAGAAAGATTTTGATAAATTGCCGATTTTTTATATTAATGGGAGTCAGACTTTACCACCACCGCTTTCTGCACAAGAAGAAATGGAAGTATTATCTAGAATAAATGATGAAGATGGTGATGCTAAGCAAGTTTTGGTTGAAAGAAATTTAAGATTAGTTGTATATATTGCTAAGAAATTTGAGAATACAGGGGTTGATTTAGAAGATTTAATTTCTATTGGTACGATTGGATTGATGAAGGCAATAAATACATTTAATACAGATAAAAATATTAAGCTTGCTACATATGCGTCTAGGTGTATAGAAAATGAAATTTTGATGTTTTTGAGACGAAATAACAGGATTAAAGGAGAAGTTTCTATTGATGAGCCTTTGAATCAGGATAGAGATGGTAATGAACTTTTGTTATCTGATATTTTAGGGACAGATGAGGATATTATTTATAAGAATTTAGAAGATGAGGTTGATCATAAACTGCTAAAAGTAGCTATTTCTAAGCTTTCTGATAAGGAGAAATACATAATGAATTTAAGATTTGGAATGGGTGGCTGTTCTGAAAAAACTCAAAAAGAGGTGGCCGATATGCTTGGAATTTCGCAGAGTTATATTTCAAGGTTGGAGAAAAAGATTATGTTGAAGATGAGAAAGGAGATTTCTAGTAAAACGCGGATAGTAGTGTGAGATGTAGCATCTTGAGTTTATGATGTGATTTGGTTTGGCAAAATTGATAAGTTTGGATTAAGGTGTGTTTTGATTTGAGTGTAATGTAAGGTTCTTGCTGATGGAAGTTGGCAAGAACTTTATTTTATTATAGGAAAGTTCACCGAACGTTCTATAATATAAATACTTTTTTGATGTGAAAGAATATTTTGTTATTCATTTCATAAAATTATATAAAAAGTTGGTCATGGTGGAGGTGCGATGAAAAAAAGAATTTTTGTTATATGTGTACTTTTAATTTTAATTGTTTTGTTTTCTTATTGTTATAAATTTTTTATTCCAGGTAATACTAAAAGTATCGAAAATGTAAATGATTTGAATGAGTATCTTTCAAAAATAAATGATTATTCAGTTGAAGCTAAAGTAACGGTTAACAGTAATAAGAATTCTAATAGTTATAATTTGAAACAATCTCGAATTGAAGGTAAGTGCGTTCAAGAAATTAGTGATATTAACAATTCTATGAAAGTGATTATTGAAAATACCAAAGGGAAAGTGATTGTAAAAAATACGGAGTTGTCATTGGAGAATGTTTTTAATAATTATGATGATGTTGTGAAAAATTCAATGGGATTGGATGCGTTTATAGAAGATTATGAGAGTGATGATAAAAAAGAAATTTTAGAGAAAGATGGTTATTACATAATTAGTGTTAAGTCAAAAAATTCTCAAAATAAATATGCTAAAAGTAAAACTTTGTATTTTGATAAGTTGAATAATCGTATAGAAAAAATTGTTGTAAAAGACATAAACAATAACGAAATGGTTGTCATAGAATATATTAAACTTGAGATATTTTAAATTTGAAAAAATTTGGATATAGTAATTTACAAATTCGATATATAGAATTATTAGGAGTGATTATTATGATAATCAAAAGAGGAGATATGTTTTATGCTGATTTGAGTCCAGTGATTGGTTCAGAACAGGGAGGGATTCGACCTGTTTTGATAATTCAAAATGATATGGGAAATAAATATAGTCCCACGGTTATTGCAGCAGCTATAACTTCTCAAATAGGAAAGAATAGATTGCCAACACATATTGCGATTGATTCAAAGGAGGTAGGGTTGAAGTCTGATTCTGTTGTTTTGGCTGAACAGATTCGTACGATTGATAAGAGTAGATTAAAGGAGAAAATAGGTCATATAGATGATGAGAAAATTATGGGGCAGATTAATAGTGCGATAGGGATAAGTTTCGGTTTAGCTAATGATTAATTGTGGAGTGTAGGAATGAATATTAATAATAGAGTGATAGCGTTTATTTACAGATTTTCTGCTTTTGTACTTGGTGTTACCGCTTTGGTTTATGATTTTGGAATTTTTGATGGAGAATTTAGGAAAGTTAATTTTTTGTATTTTACGATTTTGAGTAATCTCCTTTGCATGGTATTGTTTTTTGTTTTAATTATTAGAACTATAATAGATATTAGAAGAAATGGAATATATGGTTCATCGTCAATTTCGCCACATATTAAGGGTGGTATAATGATTTCAATAATACTTACTATGACGGTTTATCATTTTATTTTGATTCCATATGCTTTGAAGATTGATCCGTACCAGCATTTGAAAATTACGGATATTATTTTTCATTATGTGATTCCATTTTTAACGGTATTTGATTGGATTTTATTTGATGAGAAGAGATCTTTTTCCTGGTATGATCCTATTTTATGGACGGTTGTTCCTTATTTATATGCTGCGTTTGTTTTTCTCCAATCTAGGGTTGATATAGCTGATAGAATTAATAATCATATGAATAGGTATATTTATGTTTTCTTGGATGTTAATTTGCTTGGAAATATGAGAGTGGCTTTTAATATAATTAGTTTATCTTTTGCGTTTGTGGTATTGGGATATGGGGTTTTCTTATTGGATAAAATTAAAATTAAAAGTAGAGTTTGATATTAAATTTTAAGAATTAAAATGAAATTTAATTTATAATATAGAATAAAAAATAAATAGTATATTTTTTTACATCTTGCTGTCGCAATCTTGATGAGCCCTCGTTCTTATAGAACTTGGGCTCTTTTATTTGAAAAGATTGCTTCAATCGCAGTCACGAAAGCTTCGTTTCGTTCCTTTGGTCGCTGCGCGATGATTCAAAAATATACTATTTATTTTTTATTTTCTAGTTTAGTGCTAATAGTTAATTTTACTACTAAATAAGGTTGTCTAAAATTTAATATCAACATTATTTGCTTTGCCTGGTTCTAATTCAAATAACTTTTCTTCTGTAAAATGAAATGCAGATGCAATTAAATTAGTTGGAAAAACTTGAATAGCTGTATTATAAGTTGTTACATCCATGTTATATAATCTTCTAGCAGCTTGTAATTGATCTTCCATTTTAGTTAAATTTTTTTGTAGGTTTAAGAAGTTTTCACTTGATTTTAATTCAGGATAATTTTCCACTTCAACTAGTAAATCATTTACTTTTGTATTTAATTGAGATGCAGTAGATAAATCTTTGTTTTGATTATATTCTGATCTAAGTTTTGTAATTGATTCTATCAAGTTAGATTCATGTTTTGCATATCCTTTTACACATTCAACTAAATTTGGAATTAAATCAAACCTTTGATTAAGATATACATCAATTGATGATCTTGATTGTTTTACAGCATTTCTTTTTTTGATTAGTCCATTATAAATAAGTAATAGAACTATTAGTATTAATAATATTATAAAAATTGCTACTTCCATTTTTTCTCCTTTATAAATCTTTTTCAGATAATACATAATATATTTTTCTGTTTAATTCACATATGAAATCAATAAAATTGTAATATCTGTTTAATGTATCAAAATCCATTGAATCTTTAAATTGTTTTACTTCAAATAAATCTTGGCAACGTATACGTACATATAGTTTGTAATCTTTTAATGTCATTTCAAATTTTACTTTGTTTTTAGTTTTAAATGTAAGCATGTAGTCTAATATGTCTGATGTTAGTATACGCATTGCTAGTATTTTGTCTGATGCATATACATCAAATTGTTTTTCAAATTCTTGAGAATCCATTTGCATTAATTCTTTACTTTTTATAAGCTTTCCAAGAATTCCTTTATCTGAACGTATTTTTATTGTTGAATTTATATTTTTATCAAATTCAGCTACTGAAAATAGTCCAGAGAATAGTGTTGTTCTTGTTGTGTTTCCATCACTATCGGTGCTAACATCTTCGGTTCTGACATCTCCAGCTTGAAATTTTATTAGTTTATCGATTTTTCCAAAGATTAAATCATTAGAATAGAAATTATCATATGATTCAAATTCTGCTTGTCTATAGTCAAATGATGATATTCGCATTGTTGGTGAAAATTCTAATCCGTCATCATAGTATTTTACTAGATTTTTTATTACTTTGGACTTATAAGCTTTGTTTAATTCACTTGAAAATGGTAATACACATGAAATAAGCAATCCTAGTATTCCTACGAATACTCCTATTCCTGTATTTATTGTTAGAGAAATTATAATTGCGAGTAGAACAACGCAAGCAAGTGCAATTATATGTTTCTTTTTGCTTTCTTGTCTAAGTGCTTCTAATTCTTCGTGATTTTCTTTATATAGTTTTTGATATATTTCTGAAAAATTTTTCACTAATATTCCCCCTAATACTATTAATTATCTTATAAAAAAATATTTGTGTCAACAAGATTTAAGCATTGGAATAGAATGGAATAAAGGAGAGGTGATAATGGGACTTACGAAAAATTCTACTGGTAATAAATTATTGGTTGATGATTTGAGTGCTGAAGGTGATTCAGATAATGTCATTGTTGGATTAATTGGTAATCCTAATGTTGGAAAGAGTAGTGTTTTTAATAATATAACTGGCTTGCATCAACATACTGGAAATTGGACTGGAAAGACTATTGAAAGTAGTGTTGGAAGGTATGAATATGATTCTATGAATTTTACTCTTGTGGATTTACCTGGAACATATTCATTAAGTTCATATTCTGAAGAGGAAGAGGTAGCAATCGATTTTATAAAGCATTCTAATTTTGATGTTATGACAGTTGTTGTTGATGCGACGAGTTTGGAAAGAAATTTGAATTTAGTGTTGCAGATTTTAGAATTAACGAAAAATGTTGTGGTTTGTGTAAATTTAATGGATGAGGCTAAGAAAAACAATATAGATATTGATTTGAAAAAATTAGAAGAGATACTTGGAGTTCCTGTGGTTGGCACGATTGCAACTAAGAAAAAATCGCTTGATTTATTAAAAAATAAAATTTATGAAAAGTATTGTAATAAGACTGAAGAAGTTGAGAAGTTTGAGAATTCTGAAAATATTGTGATTGAAGCTGAGAAAATTGCTAAAAGTGTTGTACATAAAAAAGATGTATTTTCTAAAAGCGAAAAATTTGATAAAATTTTGACGTCAAAAAAATATGGTGTTCCGATAATGATTGCAATGTTAGGTATGATTTTCTGGATTACTATTGTTGGAGCAAATTATCCGTCAAAATTTTTATCGATGATATTTGAAAAATTGAAAGAAATATTAGAAAACACCTGTAATGTGCTTAGTTTTCCACTTTTCTTGAAAAATATGTTGATAAATGGTGTGTATCAAACGGTTACCTGGATTATTAGTGTAATGCTTCCGCCAATGGCTATATTTTTTCCTTTATTTACACTCATGGAAGACTTAGGTGTTTTACCTCGAATCGCATTTAATTTGGATAATTTCTTTAGAAAAGCGGGAACTTGTGGAAAGCAGGCTCTTACTATGTGTATGGGGTTTGGATGTAATGCGGCAGGTGTGGTTGGATGTAGAATAATGAGATCAACTCGTGAACGACTGATTGCTATTGTTACTAATTGTTTTGTTCCGTGTAATGGTAGATTCCCACTTTTGATTACTATTTCTACAATATTTTTCGCTGGTGCAATTGGTGGACTTACAGGAAGTTTTGTATCAACATTAATTGTATTAGTTGTTGTTACATTAGGTGTTGTTCTTACTTTAGTTATTTCTAAGATATTGTCACAAACATTGCTTAAAGGTGAAAGTCATGGATTTATTTTGGAGTTACCTCCGTATCGAAAACCACAGATTGGCAGTATTTTGGTCAGATCTGTTTTTGATAGAACTTTATTTGTACTTGGAAGGGCTTTATGTACTGCAATACCTGCTGGAGTAATTATTTGGATTTTGGCAAATGTTCAAATTGATGGAGAGTCAATGCTTGCATATATTGCATATTTTTTTGATCCTTTTGCAAGGCTTATGGGATTGGATGGATATATTTTGACTGCATTTATCTTTGGAATACCTGCTAATGAAATTGTTTTACCAATATTGTTGATGATGTATATGAATAATGGCGTTTTAGTAGATATTTCTGAGTATTGGAAAATAGGTGAGATTTTAATTAATAATGGTTGGAATATATTGACTGCAACTAATGTTATGATTTTTACACTTTTGCATTTTCCTTGTATGACTACTTTGCTGACAATAAAAAAGGAAACGAAAAGTATGAAGTGGGTTGTTATATCTTTTTTAATTCCAACTGTTTGTGGTGTTGTTATTTGTATGTGTACTAATTTTGCGTATTGGATAATAAGTTGTTTATGATAATAGAGAGAAAGAGCAGTTTTGCTCTTTTTTTATATTATAAAAATATATTGAAATTTATGTTATTTAGGTTTGTTGAGATATCTATAATATGAAAGTAACAATGTTAAAAGTCGACTTTTGGTGATTTAAAGAACTTTTTTGGAATGAGTTACATAATATATACCAATATTGAAAGGTGGTATTATTATGTCAAAGTATGTAATTAATGGAG
Source organism: uncultured Clostridia bacterium (assembly GCA_934130285.1). GTDB lineage: Bacteria > Bacillota > Clostridia > TANB77 > CAG-508 > UMGS1994. The sequence continues at coordinate 78,813 of CAKOXT010000002.1, forward strand.
GTTCGACTATCAATGGAGAAATAGAGGTGTCTGGTTCAAAGAATAGTGCTTTGCCGATTATTGCTGCATGTATTTTAAATGCTGGAACAACTACTTTGTATAATGTTCCTAATATAAAAGATACAAATGGAATGTATAAAATACTTGAAGATTTGGGATGTACAGTAAAGAAAAAAGGAAAGAAAATTGTTATTGATTCATCAAACATTAATAAATTCGAAATTGATGAACAGCTTATGGGAAGGATGAGATCATCTGTAATTATTGTTGGAGCATTGTTAGCTAGATTTAGAAAAGCTGTATTCTCATATCCTGGAGGATGTGAAATTGGTGCTAGACCTATTGATCTACATATTAATGGGTTTAAAAAATTAGGTATAAATATTGATGAAAATACTGGATATATAGTGTGTAAATGTGATAGAATAGAGCCGAACGAAATACAGTTGGATTTTCCAAGTGTAGGTGCGACTGAAAATTTGATGTTAGCATCTGTTTTGACTGATGGAGAAACGGTTATTAGAAATGTTGCGATGGAACCGGAAATTGTGGATTTGCAAAATTTCTTGAATAAAATGGGAGCAGAAATTCGTGGGGCTGGAAGTAATATTATAAGAATAAATGGAGTAAAAAAGCTTAAAGAAATTTCTTATAATATAATGCCTGATAGAATTGAAGCAGGTACTTTTCTTGCATATGCGGCTATGACAGCTGGAAAAATTAAATTGAATAATGTTAATACTGAACATATTTTACCTGTAATTAGTAAACTTGAGGAGACGGGATGTAAGATTTTTAAAGAAAAAAATGAGATTGTTTTAAATGCTCCTAAAAGATTAAAAGGAATTGATATTCAGACACATCCATATCCAGGTTTTCCTACAGATATGCAATCTGTATTTTTATCAATGTTTTGTACTGCAAGAGGAACATCGGTTATAATTGAAAATATTTTTGAAAATCGTTTTAAATGTGTTCCAGAGTTAACTAAAATGGGAGCTAAAGTTTCTATATCTGGTTCAACGGCAGTTATAAAAGGTGTTAGAAGATTAGTTGGAAAAAATGTTGTTGCTACTGATTTACGAGGTGGAGCTGCATTAGTAGGTGCAGCATTAAAAGCTAGAGGCATTACAACTATTGATAATTGTGAGTTCGTTGAAAGAGGATATGAGAATCTTGAATATAAATTGAAAAAACTTGATGTAGATATTGTTAAACAAAGGAGTTTGAATATTGAAACAGAAGAAAAAAAATCAAACAGTGAATAATAAATTTAATTTTGATGATGAATATATTATTGGTTTTTCAAATTCTAATAATGTACCTAAAAAAAATAAATCAAAAGTAAAAAAGAAAAAGAAGAATAATGTTAAGAAGGCAGATAATAGAAATATTAAGAAACCTGCTGCTAGACCAAAAATGAATGAAAAAAGAAGAAAAGTAAGGAACAGATTGGTAAAAATATTTTTAATTATTGTTTTATTAGTAGGAGCGGGGTGTTTCTTATGTTTGTCACCAATGTTTAATGTTCAGGAGATTATTGTTCAGGAAAATACTAAGATTGCATCAGATACTATTAGTAGTTTATCTGGAATTCAATTGTATAAAAATATATTTTTATTTAATAAATCTGATGCAATTGAAAATATACAAAAAAATTCTTACATAGAAAGTGTTAAAATATCAAGATCTTTACCAAATAAGATTAAGATTACTGTTAAAGAAAGAAGCGAAAAATACTTGGTTGAGTTTGCAGAAGGAAAATATGTGTCTGTTGATGGTCAGGGATATGTGCTAGAAATTGTTGAAGTAAATGATAATAATTTACCGATATTGACTGGAATAAAAACTGATACAGAAACATTAATTAATATTGAAAATAATCAAGTAAGATTATGCGAAGAGGATTTAAAGAAGCTTGATACAGTGGCTAATATAATTGAAACTGCAAAAAATTATGATGTAAACGGATATATTACTAAGATTGATATATCTGATGGTGATGATTATAAATTGATTTTGGCAGGAGAGAATAAAACAGTATATCTTGGAAATTGTAGTGATTTGAATACTAGAATTTTATTTATGAAAGAAATTTTGAATTCTGAAAAAGGTAAGAAAGGTGAGATGTTTATTAATGAAAAATTGTCAGAAAAACCTCCTTATTTCAGAGAGGCTGTTAATTAATATAAAATCACGAGGAAAGGATGATACAATAAAATGAAAAAAGAAAAATGGCATGTAGTTGTTATTGGAGTTCTATGTTTTATAATTGCTGCTAGTATTTGTGTTCAATACAGAAGCGTACAAAGTTATATAACAACAGGTAAGGCTTCAGTTCAATCGATGACTGAAAATAAATTAAGGGATCAAGTTTTAAAAGAGCAGGAGAATTATAATAAACTAAATATACAAATGCAAATTGCACAACAACAACTAGAAGATTTAAGAAAAACGTCAGCATCTAATAGTGAGGAAGCTAAGAATTTAGAAGAAGAGTTAAGTGAATATAATAGATTACTTGGATATACTGATGTTACTGGAAAAGGTGTAATAATTACACTTGAAGATTCTGATAAAACAGCTAGCAATTATACTTCTGATAGTATAATTCATTATCTGGATTTGGTTGAAATTGTTAATGAGTTATTTAATGCAGGAGCGGAAGCGGTATCTATTAATAATCAACGTATAACTGCAACAACAGCTATTAATTGTAATGGTAATGTCCTTAAAATAAATAATGAAAAAATTAGTGCTCCATTTGTTGTAAAAGCAATTGGTTCTCCTGAAGGATTGGCATCAACAATTTTAAGGCCTGCAAGTTATATTGATTGGATGAAAGAGGCTGGAATAAAAGTTAAGGTTGAGAAAAAGACGGGTGATGAGGTTACAGTTCCAAAAGCTACTGGAACAAGACAATATAAATATTTACAAGTAGTAGAGTAGAGGTGATAATTTTGAAGGGAAAAGTAATTATGGCAATTACTATAGGAATAATTTGTATATTACTTACTAGTGTTATGTTTCTTCAGTTTAAGAGTGTACAAGTTATCGAAGAATCTGGAGTTGGTGCAATGAGAGAAACTGAACTTAGAACGGAATATGCAACTGTAAAAGAAAAGTCTTCAGAGGTTAAGGAACAATTGGAAGAAATACAAAAAACTATAGATGAATATAGTAATCAATCTAGTGATAATCAAGGAACTATTGACTTGCTAAAAACAGATGTTGATAAAGCAAAATGTGATTTGGGTTATACTGATGTTAAGGGCCCTGGAATTGTAATTACAATTGCTGATGGAGCAGATGCAGCAAATAATGATATGCAAATAGTTACATATGATGATTTATTGATGGCTATTAATGAGTTGAAATATGCTGGTGCTGAGGCTATTTCGGTGAATGATCAAAGGGTTGTAGGAGATACTTTTATTGCGGATATTCAAAAGGGAAATTATATGGTAATGAATGATAATAGAATAATGGCTCCTTATACAATAAAAGCAATAGGGGATACAAAATATTTAGAAAGTGTAATTAATATTAAAGGTGGTATAAAGGATTATTTGAAAAATTATAATAAACAGATTTCTTATACTGTTGAAAATGAAGTGTATATTAATAAGTATGATAATAATTTAGAAATTAATTATGGAGAATAATTAGAGAAGGAGAGAAAAGAATGATTTATATTGTAATAGTTATTTGTTCTATTTTGGGAATAGTGTTGGGAATGAATTTGCCAACGATATCTTATTCATATTCAGGTTATTTGGCGATTGCTATTATTGCAGCGTTGGATTCTGTTTTTGGTGGTATTACTTCTATTCTTAATAAGAATTTTGATATTAAAATTTTTGTTTCTGGTTTTTTTGGAAATGCGGTATTGGCTATGCTTCTTACATATTTAGGTGAGAAGTTGAATGTTGATATTTATTTGGCTGCTGTTATTGTTTTTGTTGGTAGAATGTTTACTAATTTATCTATTATTAGAAGGTATTATATTGATAAGTGGTCAAAGAAGTATGATGAGTATCATAAGAAGGAGAATAGGGTGGGTGATCCTGATGTGAAGGGTGAGTAAAGTATTAGATTTTCTAATACTTTTTTTATATATTAGGAAAGTTATGTAACTTTCCTAATATATAAAATTACATTACACAGAAAATTTATTTTATAAATTTTCGCGCACGAATAAATTTACTGAAAAAATCTTTGATTTTTTCAGATTTGTTCTTCAATTGTAATCCCGACAATATTAATTTAAAAAAATATTAACTGAATCAGTGTCACGAATGGCTAGTATGGTATCTTTGATATTATAGGCTCTGATGTTTCCGGATGGACTAGTGAGGATTGGAGTTATTTTTGTTCCTGAAATAAATCCTAAGTCTGTAAATCTTTGTTTTATTTCAACTGAGCATTTTATGTTTTTTATTGTTCCTGATTGATTTAGTGGTAGTTTGTCTAATGTCATATAATATCACTCCTAATAATATTAATATATGGGAATATTTTTTTTATGTGACATTGTAAAATATAGATTCTTGTAACTCTATTGTATTAGGCTTTTGAATAAGTTTGTATTGAAAAAATGTATTAATTATTGTAGAATAATGATATTAAGAGAAAGTGAAGAGATGATGTTATGAATAAAAAAGGTTTTATTATAGTTGGAATACTAATTTTATTAATAGTTTTAGCTGTGATATGTTCTAAATTTATTTCTGATAAAAAAGCTGAAGATAAGGATTATGAATTGTTACAAGTTAGTGAATATTTGTATTTTCCATTAGAAGTTAATGGTAAGTATGGTGTTATTAAAAGAGATGGTTCAATTGTTATTATGGCAGAGTATGATGATGTTGAAATTCCAAATCAAGATAAAGCAATATTTGTTTGTTCAAAAGATGGAAAAAATATAGTTTTAAATGACAAAAAGGAGCAGTTGTTTGAAAATTATGAGGATGTTTCAGCTGTGAAGGATAATACATCATCTGAGAATAATGTTTTTAATAATACTGTTTTGAAATATAAAGAAAATAATAGGTATGGTGTACTTGATTTTTCTGGAAATAAGATTACAGATGCTGATTATGAAGAAGTTAGTTCTTTACATAGTAAATATGGTGAGATTTTAGTAAAAAAAGATGGCAAGTATGGTGTTATAAATGTTAAAGGTGTTACTTTAGTAAAGTGTGACTATGATTATGTTGATGGCGATGGATATAGTAAAGGTGGTTCTTATAAAAATGGTGGATATATAATTGGTAATAAAACGAAAAGTGGTTTTGTATATGGTTATATAGATAAGAATCAAATAGAAGTTTTGAAGATGGATCAGGAAACACTTTATAGGGTTACAGAGATAAATTCAGAGGATGTTTATTTGATTGCTTCTCAAAATGGTAGATTTGCATTGTATCGTAATAAAGAAAATATAACAGGTTATAAGTATATTGATATTTTCTATAATAATGGAACTGATACTTTTACTGTTCAGAAAAATAAGTCTTATGGTTTAATGAAGTTAGATGGTAATGTGGTTATTCCTGAAGAGTATAATGAGTTAATGGTTGTTGGAATTTTTGTTAAAGCAAGTAAAAATGATGTTGATTATACTTTTGATTTGGATGGTAAAAGTGTTGAAAATTCACAATTTGTAAGTTTGGAAAAAACAGTGACTGGTAAATTGTATATTTCAATTGATGCTGATTATAAATATGGTGTTACTGATAAGGATAAGAATGTATTAATAGAAAATAAGTATGATTATATTGAAGAGTTAGAGGAGACGGGCCTTTTAATTGCTACTGAAGGAAAGAATATAACTATTTATAGTGCAGGCGGAAATGAGATTGTTTCTGTTGAAAATGCTACTTTAAAAATGGTTGATAAATATATTCAAGTATCAACTGCAAATGATTTATATTATTTAACAGTTGATGGAAAGAAAGTGGATAATAAAACTGTATATTATGAAAATAATATATATGCTGCAAAGTCAGGCAAAAAATGGGGATTTGTAGATGCTAGAAATAATGTTATTGTTCCTTATCAGTATGATGAAGTTACTGAGCTTGATGAGTATGGATTTGCTGGAATAAATAAAAATGGCAAATGGGGTGTAATTAATAGTAATGGTGATATAATTTTAGAGCCTACATATGAGTCAGATGAAATTTCACCAGTATTTATCGGAAAATATTGCTTGAAAGATGGAGTGGTAAGAGATTCTATTTAAGAATTAAAGGGTAGTTAGAAATAGCTACCTTAATTATTATTAAGAGGTGTAAAGATGGAGAGTAAGTTAGAAAATTTAGTTAAAGAAGTTGAGTTAGAAATAAGAGATCAGATAGCTGAAATTGATGAAAGATGTATGAGAAATAGTTTGAGAGTATTGGATGCTTTTCAAAAAAATAGAATAGCTGATGTGCATTTTAATTCTACAAGTGGGTATGGATATGATGATATTGGTAGAGATACTATTGAAAAAGTTTTTGCTGATGTTTTTCATACAGAAGATGCGTTAGTGAGAAATCAATTTATATCTGGTACTCATGCTATTACAGTTGCATTGTTTGCTAATTTAAGACCTGGAGACACATTGCTTAGTATTTCTGGAAAACCATATGATACATTGGATTCAATTATAGGATTTAATGATAATCCAAGTTCTTTGAAGTCTTATGATGTTAAGTATGAACAAATTGATTTGATTGATGATGATTTTGATATTGAGAAAATAAAAGAGAGATTGGCTAAAAAAGATGTTAAAATGATAGAGATTCAAAGATCTAAAGGGTATGCTACTAGAAAAAGTTTGACAATGGATAAAATAAAAAAGGCAATAGAAGCGGTAAGAGAAGTTAATGATGAAGTTATTATTATGGTTGATAACTGTTATGGCGAATTTGTTGATGATATTGAACCTGTTGATGTTGGTGCAGATTTTATGGTTGGATCTTTAATTAAAAATATGGGTGGAGGTCTTGCTCCTAATGGTGCTTATATTGTTGGAAAACAAAAATATATTGAACTTTGTGCTGAAAGACTTACAGCACCAGGTCAAGGAAAAGAAGTTGGACCAAGTTTGGGAATAAACAAGAATTTTTTACAAGGAATTTATATGGCTCCATCTGTGGTTGCTAGCAGTTTAAAAACAGCAGTTTTTACAAGTAGATTGTTAGAAAAGTTAGGGTATGATGTTGTTCCTAAATATGATGAAAAAAGATCTGATATTGTTCAGACAATTATATTTAGAAATGAAGAAAAATTAATAAAGTATGTCCAAGGAATTCAAAGTGGATGTGCAATAGATTCTGAATCAGTGCCAATGCCATGGGATATGCCTGGATATACTGATAAGGTTATTATGGCAAGCGGAAGTTTTACACAAGGTTCTTCTATTGAACTAAGTTGTGATGCACCAATTCGTGAGCCTTATATAGCATTTCAACAAGGTGGTTTAACATATGAATATGGTAAAATTGGAGTAATTAGAGCAGTAAAGAAGTTGGAGGAATAAAGAGAGGATTTTATATGAAAGTTGTTGTTATAGGTGGTGGACCTGCAGGAATGTTAGCTGCAATTAGTGCTGCTAAATCTGGAAACAGTGTTACATTACTTGAAAAGAATAATATATTAGGTAAGAAAATTTTAATTACTGGTAAAGGTAGATGTAATATAACGAGTAGTTTAGATATTAGTGATTTTATTAATAATATTCCTGGAAATGGTAGATTTCTTTATAGTGCTTTTGAGAATTTTACTAATGAAGACATTATTGATTTGTTAAAAAGTGAAGGAGTAAAAGTTAAAGAAGAGCGAGGAAATAGAATATTTCCAGTAAGTGATAAGGCTGAAGATGTTAGAGCTGCACTAGAGAGAGTTGTAAAAAAATCTGGTGTTCAAGTTAAATTAAATTCTAAAGTTGATAAAATTGAAGTTGAAGAAAACAGAGTAAAAAGAGTGATTTGTGATAATGAGAAGTATGATGCTGATAAAGTGATATTGGCAACTGGAGGTAGGAGCTATCCTTTGACTGGTTCAAATGGTGAAGGCTATGAAATTGCAGAAAAAGTTGGACATACAATTAAACCAGTTAGAGGTTCATTAGTTCCATTACTTGCTGATAAAGAAATTTGTTCTAGAATGCAAGGATTGAGCCTTAGAAATGTTGGAATTACAATGTTTGACTTAGAGAAAGATAAAAAGATTTATTCAGATTTTGGTGAAATGTTATTTACTCATTTTGGAGTTAGTGGTCCAACGATATTAAGTGGTTCAGCACATTTACTTAGATATAAAGATGTTGATAAAAAAATAGCTGATAAGAAAGTTGTTTTAAAAATAGACTTAAAGCCAGCATTGTCTATGGAACAATTAGATGCACGTATTTTAAGAGATTTTACTGAAGTAAAAAATAAGCAGTTTAAAAATTCTTTAGACAAATTATTGCCAAAGAAAATGATTGATGTTGTAATTGATAAATCAAAAATAAATCCTGACAAGCATGTTAATGAGATTACAAGAGAAGAGAGATTGAATTTAGTTAAATTATTAAAGAATTTTGAAGTGAGAATAGATGGATTTAGACCAGTAGATGAAGCTATAGTTACTGCAGGTGGAATAAATGTTAAAGAAATAAATCCTAAAACAATGGAGTCAAAAATAATATCAGGACTATATTTTGCTGGTGAAATTATAGATGTTGATGCATATACAGGAGGATTTAATTTACAAATTGCTTATTCAACTGGTTTTACAGCAGGTCAAAATTTATAATGGAGAGATAATTTTTAAATGTTTTATACAATAAAAGGTGAGTGTTCAGTAGAGATTACTGAAAAAAAGTCTAAATTTATATGTAATGTTTTTCATGTTGAATCTGTGCAGGAAGCGGAAGATAAATTGAATATTATTAGAAAAAAGTATCATGATGCGAGACATAATTGTTATGTTTACAAAGTAGTTGAAGAAGATGTTTTTAAAGCGAGTGATGATGGTGAACCTTCAGGGACTGCGGGTGTGCCAATGCTTAATATTGTTAATGGTAGAAATTTATCTAATATTCTAGTAGTTGTTACCAGATATTTTGGTGGTATTTTATTAGGAACAGGTGGCTTGGTTAGAGCATATTCATTGGCAACAACAACAGCATTAGATGATTCAAATATAATAAAACAAGAAATGGGATTAGAGGCCAGCTTTAATGTTGAATATAAAGAGTTAGAAGAAGTTAAATATCATTTAAAAAATAGAAATATTGTGATTTCCAGCCAGGAATATTTGGAAAATGTTAAGGTATTTGTAGAAGGAAGAGAAGAAGATATTTTAAAATTACAGAATGAAAAGTTATCAGAAAGAGTAGAATTGAAGGATTTTGTTGTTCTTAAGAAAAAAGATATTGAAATTGAATAGAAACTGGAAAAAAATAGAAATATTTTAGCTAAAACTATTGAAAATTAATTTTATAAACTTTATAATGGAATTGTAAATTTTTTACAATTCTTTTTTGCTTATTGAACATTATTGTAATAATAACAAATTTTAGAAAGAATTGGAAAGACAACAAAAGATAAAATAGCGTTTTTGCTGTCTTTTAAAAGATTAAAAACAATATTTAATATGAAAGGAGAAAAAAGTGAAAGAAAAGATTACAGTTCTTATTGCAGATGATAACATGGAATTTGCAACTACTTTAAAGAAATATTTTGATCAAAAAGAAAATATGGAGGTTGTGGCTATTGCTAAAGATGGAAATGAGGCATTTGATAAAATAGTTGAATATGAACCAGATGTTGCATTATTAGATGTTATTATGCCACATTTAGATGGAATAGGAGTTTTAGAAAAAATTAATGAAACTAAATTAAATAAATATCCTTTATGTGTGATGATATCTGCAGTTGGACAAGATAAAGTTACTAAACAGGCCATTAGTTTAGGTGCACAGTATTATGTAGTAAAGCCTTTCGATATTGAAGTATTAATTAAAAGAATAGAAGAACTAAAGAATTATCAAGTACCAGAGAAAAATACAAATTTTATTGTTAGAGAAGCTAAATCGGATTATATTCAAATACCTAAAATGGAAAGAAAAGAAGATAATTTGGAGGCATTAGTTACAAATATTATTCATGAAGTGGGTGTTCCTGCTCATATAAAAGGTTATCAATATTTAAGAGAAGCTATTATGATGGTAGTTGATAATATTGATATGATAAATCAAATTACTAAGCAATTATATCCTGAAATAGCTCACAAATATAAAACAACTTCTAGTAGAGTTGAGAGAGCTATTAGACATGCTATTGAAGTTGCATGGAGTAGAGGGAAAATCGAAGCAACAGAGAGCATTTTTGGTTATACTGTTAATGCCAATAAAGGTAAACCTACAAATTCAGAATTTATAGCGATGATTGCTGATAAGTTAAGATTAGAGATGAAGAGTGCATAGAGGGTTTAAATGATTTTTTAATGATAAAAGTGAGGTAGTTTTTTAAACTATCTCACTTTTATTTTTTTGTTTATATAAGGTAAAAATATAGTCAGTAGACTTGAGTTTTGGTAAAAAATGTTATATGATATTTGCCATAGGAAATGAGAATAAGCGGAGTGTGTTGCCACCTTTGACGTTTTGATGTTACATATTTCTTCCATGACTTTTGTTGTGAGACTGATAGATGGGGGTGGTTAATATGGTAGAATCAACATTATTGAATATTACATACCTACTTTTCTTTGGATTAGTAGGAACAGTTATCATAATTGTTGCCTTGTTAATCATCATTTGTATTTTACTACATAGGCAATAAAAAATAAACCATTCTGCTTTTGACGGTGCGAATGGTTTATCATTACACTGGCAACCACTTTCGTGGTTTTCATTTCCTATATTTATTATAGGAAGAAGTTATAGATTTGTCAATAAAAATAAACAAATTTTGGTATAAAAATATGTGCATTTACGGTACATATACTTGATATAAATGATTTTTCACGAATATAAATGCATTTGCTTAATCTACTTACATAGTAACGCAAAAAAATGGCAAAAGCTAAACGAAATATAGGGTTGTAAAAAAATATTTTTACTTATATAATATTTTTGTATTATTAGATTATAAAGGAGAGTTAATATGACAGCACATAATGAAGCGAAAGAAAATGATATTGCAAATGTGGTTATTATGCCAGGAGATCCGTTGAGAGCGCAATACATTGCTGAGAATTTTTTAGAAGATTATAAATTAGTTAATACTGTAAGAAATATTTTTGCATATACAGGTTATTTTGAAGGAAAGAGAATTACTGTTATGGCTTCTGGAATGGGAATGCCAAGTATGGGAATTTATTGTTATGAATTATACAAATTTTATAATGTTGAAACGATTATAAGAGTTGGTTCATGTGGAGTTTATGTTGATGGCATAGATTTACTTGATACTATTTTAGTAGATGGAAGCTATACTCTGGGTAATTTTGCTTTAAATTATAATGATAGAGATGAACATTTTGTAAATGCTGATGCAGAATTAAATAATTTGATTGAAGAGACTGCCAAAGAGAATTCAATTTTCATAAGAAAAGAAAATATGGCTTGTACAGAGTGCTTTGATCCTTATATTGAAAATGTAGATGCAGTTTTGGAGAGGTTTCCTATGGATAAGCATATTGCAGGTGCAGAGATGGAATCATTTGCTTTATTTTACACTGCTAAAATGCTTGAAAAGAAGGCTGCATGTTTGCTTACAGTAGTGGATTCAATTAAGAAAAAGGCTTCTTTGCCTGCTGAAGATAGACAAAAATCTTTAAATGATATGATTAAATTAGCGTTAAAAACAGCATTAAAGGTAAAATAAATGTAAAAAGTTGACATAAGTGTTGAAAAATGCGAGAAAATATGCTAAAATTAATGCTGAAATGTGCGTAAAATGGAACAAAATGATAAATAAATAAAAAATTGAAATATGGTTAATGAAAAATCTGTGTTTTAATTTTGAAAGGTGGAAAAATGGAAGAAGTTAAAAAGAGAATTGAAGCTTATAAAAGCGGTTCTACACCAGAAATTGAAGCTAAAATTGAAAAATTAAGAGATGATATTATAGCTATTTTGGATGAACATGGTTTGAAAGATGCTAATGGTCAAGCTAGAGTTGTTGAAGGACAAGGACAGTTAGTAGAAAGTGAATATCAAGCTCAAGTAGATGCTATGAGAAAAGAACTAAGAGAACTAGCAGCTACAAGACAAAGTGAAATGAGTCAAAAGGGTAAAGATGTAATGCCTGTTTTGGAAGAACTTGATAAAATTGAAGATTCTAAAATAGATACAGAAGTTGTTAGTAAATTAGAAAGTACGAAGAAGAAATTAAGTGAAGTTAGGCATAATGATATAAGAAGACAATTATTAGATAATCGAAAAAGACAAAGTGAGATTAGAGCTAGAAGAGATGAAATTAATTCATTAATTGCTGGCTTAGAGCCAGGAAGAGAAGCTGAAAGATTGTCTGAATTGTTAGAAGAAAGAGAAAATCTTGATGCTGAATTTGGTCAACTTAATTTAAGAGAGCAGCAATGGATGGCAATAGATCCAACAAGAGGAATGTCAGATGATGAATTAGCAGCAGCTATGAAAGATAAACCAGAAACTGATCTTGCAGTTATTGAATTTAATCGTAGAAAAGCTCAAATTAGAGAGGAAGCAAGATTAGGAAATATAATAGATGAATTATCATCTTTACAAAAAGAAAGAGAAGAAAGCAAAGAAATTAAACCAGAAAAGACGACTGAAAGTACTGGGAAATCAGAAGAACCTCAAACACCGGAAAAAACTGAGACTGAAGAACCAGAGAAAATTGATACTCCAAAAACAGAATCTGAACCAGTTCAAAAGGACGAAACTGAAAAATCAGATCTTGAAAAGAGAGTGGAAGCATTAGAGAAAAAGGTTGCTGAATTAGAAAAAATAATAGCTGCTAATAAGGATGCTAATATAGTAAATGCTGAGTTAATAAAAGAAAGAGATGCTTTAAAAGCTGAAATTGAAAAATTAACAAAGAAAAAGTCAGAGCCTGAAAAAACAGAAGAAAAGCCAGAAGAAAAAACTGAAGGTAAAGATGATGGTGAGAATAAAGATGATCCAAAGAAAGATGATGAAAAAGATAGTGAAGAAGATAAAGAGGATGAAGTTCAAGCAGGATTTAAAATAGGACCTTTAAAAAGATTTTTCTTAAAGATTGTACAATTTTTAAAAGGTAGATGTAAAGAAGGCGGAAGAGTTCATAATTTGTTTTCTAAAGCTGAAGGAGCTTTAATTGGAAGTGGAGCAAAAGTTGCATTGAGTGCAGCTGAAAAAGAAGCAGAGAAAGTTGCTGAAAAAGAAAGCGAAAAACCTGAAAAAACGGAAGAGAAGATTGATGAAGAAAAAATGATAGAAGAAATTGCAATAGATGGAATGGAATGGATAAAGGAAAATGATGAGAGAATTTTTTCTACAGATCATCAATGGTATATGGATCTTTATCAAAAAACATATACAGACTTCTTAAATGAATTTGGTGATGGTAAAAAACCAGCTAAAGAAGGAATAAATAAAGCTGTAGAAATGGCTGATGAATTAGAACTTCCAAAGACAAGTGAAAATTCAGGCAAACTTGGAAGAGTAAATGATCTTTTATTCTTTAGAGTTACAAAAGGTGTTATTGAAAAAGCAAAGAGTGTTAAAGGAATCAGTTTAACAGAAAAAGATGGAAAAGCAAAGAGCTTTGGAGATATATGGGAAGCTTATAATAAATATGATTTAGATAAGAGATTGGCTAATGAAGGAAAGAAGGCTGCTGAGGCTGCACGAGCTGCTAAAGGAAAAAGTAAAGAAACTCCAGAAGCTGAAACATCTGATAAAGGAGAAACTAGATAGTAATAGATATGATAGATTATATTAATGTAATAGGAGGCGGTCTTGCAGGATGCGAGGCTGCCTATCAAATTTCCAAAAGAGGAATAAAAGTTAAATTATACGAGATGAAGCCAGTGAAATTTTCACCAGCTCATTCAAATGAAAATTTAGCAGAAATAGTGTGTAGCAATTCTTTTAAATCAAATTTGTTAACAAATGCATGTGGCTTATTAAAAGAAGAGTTAAGAAAATTAGATTCTTTGCTAATAAAAATTGCTGATGAAACTAGTGTGCCGGCTGGACAAGCTTTGGCTGTTGATAGGGAAGAATTTTCTAGAAGAGTAACAGAATTTATTGAGAATGATAGTAATATAGAAATTATAAAGAAAGAAGTTACGGAAATTCCTACAGATGGAATTTCAATTATCGCAACTGGTCCTCTTACGTCTAATGATTTGTTTGATAAGATTTCAAATATTATTGATAATAATGAGTTACATTTTTATGATGCAGCTGCACCAATAGTTCAAAAAGACTCTATTGATATGAATATTGCTTTTTATGGTGATAGATATTCTCAAGAAAAGAAAAAAGATGAGACTTTAGATGAGTGGAAAATTAGAACAGAGAATGAAGAAAAGAATTATATAAATTTGCCGATGAATAAAGAGGAATATGAGAATTTTTGGAATGAACTTGTAAGTGCTGATGTGGTTGAATTACATTCATTTGAAAAGCAAGAAATTTTTGAAGGATGTATGCCTGTAGAAGTGATGGCCAAAAGAGGTGTTGATACTCTTAGATTTGGACCATTGAAGCCTGTTGGATTTGATGATCCACGTACTGGAAGAAGGCCATATGCTATTGTTCAATTAAGGCAAGATAATTTTGCAGCATCGTTATATAATATTGTTGGATTTCAAACTAATTTAAAATATGGTGAACAAAAAAGAGTGTTTTCTATGATTCCTGGTTTGATGAATGCTGAGTTTGTTAAATATGGTGTTATGCATAGAAATACTTTTATAAATTCTACAAAACTTTTAAATAATAATTATCAATTAAAAAATAATGAAAATATATTTTTTGCTGGACAGATAACTGGCGTAGAGGGATATGTGGAATCTATAGCATCAGGATTAATGGCTGGAATAAATGCTGTTAAATTTGCAAATAATGATAAGAAATTTGTATTGCCAAAGGAAACAATGATAGGAGCTTTAACAGAATATATTTCAACGGATAATGAGAAATTTCAACCAATGAATGCTAATTTTGGCATTTTACCAGAATTACCAACTAGAGTTAGGGATAAGAAAGAAAGATATCAAATGTTAGCGGACAGATCATTAAAACTAATAATTACAGAAAAAATATAGTGAAAAATGCATACTTTAAAGTATGTATTTTTTTATGCAAAAAATAATACAAAAATATAACAAATGTATTAACTTTGTGTAAAAATATTGTTTATTTTTGTTGATTTATGTACTATTAAAGTAGATATTTTTATAAATGGGGGAAAAAACATGCCAGGTAGTAACAATAGAATGACAGAGGAACAATTTGAAAATGAACAAATGGAAAGCTTTAATAGAATCAGATCTAATATACAGGCTAGAATTGTAGAATTAGAAGGAGCTGTAGAAGGTTCAAATGAGTATGATGAGTTACAGCAATTAAGAAATGATTTAAGTGATTTGGAAAGTAATGTTCAATCATGGAGAACACTAAGAAATCAAATTGCTGAAAATAGGCAAGGTAGAAGTAGAACTCCACGAGGAAGAAATAATCCATCATATTTATTGAGAGATGTTAATTTAAGATTAGATGAATTGAGAAATAAGTATGAGGATGTTAGAACTGGTCCAACGCCGGAACCAGCGCCAGAACCAACACAAAAGCCAGAACCAGAGTCAGAACTAACACCAGAGCCAACACAGGACACTCCAAGTGTAGAGGAAATAGAAGCAATAAGAAAATCTGAAATTAGAGATAGAATTGATGCTTATGAACAGGGTTCAACTTATGAAAATGAAAAGCAAATTCGTGAATTAGGTGAACAAATACAAAAAATACTTGATGAGCATGGTATGACAGATGATAATGGTCAGGCTGTAGTCAGAGAAAATGAAGGACAATTAATTAATGAAAATTATCCAGAAGATGTAAGACGTGCTACTGAAATGAGAAATGAAATTAGAAATTTGGCTGCACAAAGATCTAATACTATTTCTCAACGTGGTGAAGATGTTTTGCCAGTTTTACGTGAGCTAGAATCTTTAGAGAATGTTCCAGGTTTAGATTTTGAGGCAATATATGCAAGTGAAGTTGATACTAGAATAGAAAATTATAGAGAAGATTTGGCTAGATTACATAGAAATGATCCACGTCAACAGTTGCAGGATAACAGAAGAAGACAAAGAGAGATTGAATCACGTGTTAATGAAATAAATAGTCTTATAGGTGGATTAGAACCTGGTAGAGATGCTGTTAGATTAGAAAATTTACTTAATGAAAGATCAAGATTAGAAAGAGAATATGGAACACTTCGATTGAGAGAAGAACAATGGCTTAAACTTAATCCAACAGTAGATATGACTGATGAAGAATTACTACAAGAAAATGATCGAAGACAAAGAATTGATGAAGTTAAAGCTAATAAAGAGAGATTAGAAAATGAACTTCAAGCTGCTGAAATGGAAAGACAAGCGATTAGATCAAAATATCAAGATGGAATGACTCAAGATGAGGAAGAAAATGATCCAAGTGCTGAACTAGATGAATTAGAACAGAGAATTAGTCAATTAAGAAGTGAAATAGAAAAGGCTGATGCAGAATTGGCTAATGATAATTCAGAATTCAAAGATATTCCACAAGAACTTATAACTGATGCTTTAGATAGAAGAGCAAAACAAAATAGAGAACAAGAGAGATTAGAAAATATAATTGATGAATTGGAAGGCCTTCAAAGGGAAAGAGCAGTTATAAAAGATATTGAGAAAGAAAATGATCCAAAATACAAAGGAGGAGATACTCCAGGTCACGAAGGAGGAGACGGCTCAGAGCATGAAGGAGGAGACGATCCAGAGCACGAAGGAGAAGACGGTCCAGAGCACGAAGGAGGAGATGGTCCAGAACACGAAGGAGAAGACGGTCCAGAGCACGAAGGAGGAGATGGTCCAGAGCACGAAGGAGGAGATGGTCCAGAGCACGAAGGAGGAGATGGTCCAGAGCACGAAGGAGGAGATGGTCCAGAACACGAAGGAGAAGATGATCAAAAGAAGTCACCTAGACATTGGGTAGAAATAATGGCTGAGACACAAACTCAGTCTTCTGGAAGTATAACAACTGCTTTCCATAAGGTTGGAAAAATTCAACCGTTTAGAATGGGACTTACAATTTGGATGGCACCTATGAAGCTAGCTATGAAAGGTGCGGGAAAATTATTTGGAGATGTACTAGGAAGAGCTGAAAGCAAAAAACGTGAAATGGTTGAAAACGTTAGAGGTTTATCTGATGAGGAATTTGAGATATTAGTTAATGGATTAACTGAAACTAATATGAGACAATACAAAGTAAACGAAATATACTTAGATGCTGTTCAAGAAGTCTTAGAAGAAAGAGAAAATGCTAAAAAACAAGTTGCTATAAATGATGATAATGTTATTAAGTCTGCTTTAGCACAAACTGAAGATAGAATGAAGGAAATTGATAAAGAATTACAGGATCCAGCTATTCTTCCTGATAGAAAACTTGAATTAGAATCAGAGAAAGCAAAATGTGCAATTACATATTCTGTATTGAATATTCAACATAATGCGGCTTACAATAGAGAAATGGAAGCTGATAAAAGAATGACTGATTTTGATAGAGGAAAAGTTGGCAAGAGTACAAGAAAGATGAATATTCAAGGATGGCTTGCTGGTTCATTTAATCCTGATAATAGAGAAGTGCATCAAGAGGAAGCAAAATATAGAAAAGAAGCGAGAGAAGCAGCAGATAGAGGAGATACTGTAGCTGTTGTAGAAGCTCAAAGAAAAATTGATGAAATACAAGAAGAGAATACTAATGTAATTCAATTTTTAGAGGGAACTAGATTTGAGTCTCGTGCAAGAATAAATAGAGGTAAACATACTGTTGAAGAGGTTCATTCAAGAGCAAATGATGCTGATCAAACTAAAGGTAGAGAGTTAATGGCTACTGCAATGGCTGCTGTTACATTTGCTAATATGTATAAAACATGGCAAGCAAATCAAGATATGCAACAACAAGTTGATGCTCATTTAAATCAACACAATCAAGAGGTTAGAGATGTTAACGCACAAAATCAACAAGTTCAACAAAGTATAGATAATGCTAATGCACATAATTCACAATTAAGACAAGATATTTCAGCAACCAAAAGCTCTGTGTCATCACAAGAGATAAATCAGGCAGGTATAGGTGAAATCCATAGGAATAATGCAGCAACATATTCTGTAAGACATGAGGCTGAGTTTGTTAGAGATAACACACCAGGAATTGGATTTAACCATGGAGGTAGTGATGAGGCAATTCATGCTGCACAGGCTGGTATGACTCAAGCAAGACAAAATGCTGAAAATGGAGGATTTGCTTCAATTCAACAAGAAGTACAAGCTTCTGCTGCAAGAGTTCAAGATGCTGCTAAAGATGTATTACCAGATATTCAAGGATTTACATCTATTGCTGGTAAATCAGGATATATAAATTCAGAGTATGTTACTAAT
Source organism: uncultured Clostridia bacterium (assembly GCA_934130285.1). Taxonomy (GTDB): domain Bacteria; phylum Bacillota; class Clostridia; order TANB77; family CAG-508; genus UMGS1994. Next base: position 97,467 of record CAKOXT010000002.1, read on the forward strand.
TTACAATCTATTGTAAATGGTAGTCCAGATAGCTTTACATTACTTTCTAATTTATTTAGTTCTGTTCAGAAATTAGGTGATCCTGCTCAAGTTGTTGGAACAATTGGTGATGTTTCAGAAATTGCACCTCTTGTATTGAGTACAAATTCTGGAACGATGATGAATATATTACCATTTGTTACTGCTATGGCAAATGCAACACATTTGGAAGTTCAAAAATCTAAAATGAATCTTGAAAGACAGAGACAAGAGCAAAGAGAAAAACAAGCTCAAAAAGAGGCTAAAAAAGACGAACCAGAAAAAAATATAGATGATAATGATGGTAGATAGTATGTGAAAGGAGAATGATATGTATAACTTTCCTAAAATCCAATTTGGTGAAAAAGCATTTTATGTTGTAGATGATTTTGAATATGATGGAAGAAAATATTATTATATATATGAAGATGTATATGAAGAAGGAATGGATATATCAAAGTTTGATGGCGATATAGAAATTAACTTTATATTCAAAAGAGAAGACGGAAAATTTGAAAATGTTGTAGATGATAAATTATTTAATAAATTATTAAATATAGCTTCTAAAAGACTTATTTTAAATCAAAATAAATATTTTCAAAAAGATTAGTGCAAAACTGCTTAAAAAAGTAGAAAAATATTGACTTTGAAAAGAATAGATGATAAAATGTTATACGCTAATATGTATACGTATGTGTACTTGTTAGCGTATATTTATTTTATAAAGACGGAGGTGAAAAATAAAATATGCCAACAATTAATCAATTAGTAAGAAAAGGAAGACAAACAACAAAAGCAAAATCAACAGCTCCAGCATTGCAAAAAGGATATAACTCAAAAAAGAACAGAGCTACAAATAATAGAGCACCACAAAAAAGAGGTGTTTGCACAGTTGTTAAAACAGTTACTCCAAAGAAGCCAAACTCAGCTTTAAGAAAAGTTGCCAGAGTTAGACTTTCAAATGGTTATGAAGTAACATCTTATATTCCTGGTGAAGGACACAACTTACAAGAGCACAGTGTTGTTCTTATAAGAGGTGGAAGGGTTAAAGATATCCCAGGTGTTAGATACCACATCATAAGAGGAACTTTAGATACAGCAGGTGTTAAAGACAGAATGCAAGCTAGATCTAAATATGGAGCAAAGAGACCTAAAAAATAAAATTAGGTCATTACTAAAGAGATAGTGCATATTTTATTTATTTGAAGTTACCTTTTAAATAGATAGATTAGCACTATTACGGGAAAGTGAAATAGTCTTTCCAGAGTACCTTTTAATGTTTTATAACATTAAACAAATAAATTTTTTAAGGAGGGAAGTATAGTGCCAAGAAGAGGATATATAGCAAAAAGAGATGTTTTACCAGATCCAATATATAATAGCAAAGTTGTTACAAAATTAGTTAACAATATTATGTTAGATGGTAAAAAATCAGTTGCTCAAAAAATAGTATATGGAGCTTTTGATATAATCAAAGAAAAAGAACAAAAAGATCCATTAGAAGTTTTTGAAGCAGCTTTAGAGAATGTAATGCCAGTTCTTGAAGTTAAAGCAAGAAGAGTAGGTGGAGCTACATACCAAGTTCCAATCGAAATTAGACCTGAAAGAAGACAAACTTTAGGTTTAAGATGGTTAGTTTCATATGCTAGAAACAGACATGAAAAAACTATGGCTGAAAAATTAGCTGGTGAAATTATTGATGCTGTTAACGGAAACGGTGGAGCATTTAAGAAGAAAGAAGATACACATAGAATGGCTGAAGCTAATAAGGCTTTTGCTCACTATAAGTGGTAATTTTTTAATTGAAAGTATCAATCTTTGAATTTTGCTTTGCTATATCAAATCTCGACGTACTTTTGTACGACTTCGACTTGATATAACATCGTAAAATCCAAATCTTAATGCTTTTAATTAAAAAATAAATACTTTGCGATATTTATATTGCAGGATGTTGAAATTTAATAAATAAGAAAAAACCTGGGAAGGGGGAATTTTTAAAATGGCAGGAAGACAATACCCATTAGAGAGAACAAGAAATATAGGAATTATGGCTCACATTGATGCTGGTAAAACAACAACAACTGAGAGAATATTATTCTATACAGGTAAAACTCATAAAATAGGTGAAGTTCACGAAGGTGCTGCTACTATGGACTGGATGGCTCAAGAGCAAGAAAGAGGTATAACAATTACTTCAGCTTGTACAACTTGTTTCTGGAAAAACAATAGAATTAATATTATTGATACTCCAGGTCACGTTGACTTTACAGTTGAAGTTCAAAGATCTTTAAAAGTTCTTGATGGTGCAGTTACTGTACTTGCAGCTAAAGGTGGAGTTCAACCACAAACAGAAACAGTTTGGAGACAAGCTGATAAATATAGCGTTCCAAGAATGGTATATGTAAATAAAATGGATATTACAGGTGCAAACTTTATGCTTTGCGTTGATCAATTAAAGAATAGATTAAAAGCTAATGCTGTACCAATCCAATTACCAATTGGAGCTGAAGATCAATTTAAAGGAATCGTTGATTTGATTAAAATGAGAGCTTTTATTCATAAAGACGATTTAGGAAAAGATATTGAAGAAACAGACATACCAGAAGATATGAAAGCACAAGCTCAAGAATTTCGTGAGAAAATGATAGAAGCTGTTGCTGAACAAGATGAAGAATTAATGATGAAATATCTTGAAGGTGAAGAATTGACAGAAGAAGAAATCAAAAAAGGTTTAAGAGCTGGTACAATAGCTAATAAAATAGTTCCAGTTACTTGCGGTTCTTCTTATAAAAACAAAGGTGTTCAAGAATTATTGAATGCTGTTGTTGATTTCATGCCATCACCACTTGATATTGATCATATCAAAGGTGTAACATTAGATGGAGAAGAAACTGAAGCTAAAACTTCTGATTCAGAACCATTTGCTGCTTTAGCATTTAAAATTGCTACTGATCCATTCGTTGGAAAATTATGTTTCTTTAGAGTTTATTCAGGAACTCTAGAATCTGGATCAACAGTTTTAAATTCTAGCAAAGATAAAAAAGAGAGAATTGGTAGAATTCTTCAAATGCACTCAAATCACAGAGAAGATATTGATAAAGTATATGCTGGTGATATTGCAGCTGCAGTTGGTTTAAAAGAAGTTACAACAGGAAATACTTTATGTGATCCTGATCATCCAATTATTCTTGAATCAATGGAATTCCCAGAGCCAGTTATTGATATTGCTATCGAACCAAAAGATAAAGCAGCTCAAGAAAAAATGGGTATAGCTTTATCTAAGTTAGCTGAAGAAGATCCAACTTTCAAAGCTTACACAAATCATGAAACTGGTCAAACTATTATCGCTGGTATGGGTGAATTACATCTTGATATCATCGTTGATAGATTAAAGAGAGAATTCAAAGTTGAATGTAATGTAGGTAAACCACAAGTTGCTTACAAAGAAACAATTAGAAATAAAGTTAAAGTTCAAGGAAAATTCATCAGACAATCTGGTGGTAAAGGACAATATGGTGATGTTTGGTTTGAAATGGAACCATTAGAGCCAGGTAAAGGTATAGAATTTGAGAGCAAAATCGTTGGTGGTGCTGTTCCTAAAGAATATATCAAACCTATTGAACAAGGTATGAGAGAAGCTGCTGAAACAGGTATCTTAGCTGGTTACCCAGTTATTGATTTCAAAGTTTCATTAGTAGATGGATCTTACCACGAAGTTGACTCTTCAGAAATGGCATTCAAGATTGCTGCTTCTATGGCTTTCAAAGAAGGTTGTAGACAAGCTAAGTCAGTTATCTTGGAACCAATTATGAAAGTTGATATAACTGTTCCAGAAGAATACATGGGTGATGTTATTGGTGACATTAACTCTAGACGTGGTAGAATGGAAGGAATGGATGGAGAAGATGGAATGCAAGACATTCACGCATTTATTCCACTTTCTGAAATGTTTGGATATGCTACTGATTTACGTTCAAAAACTCAAGGTAGAGGAACATATTCTATGGAACCTTCTCACTATGAAGAAGTTCCTAAGTCAGTTCATGATGCAATTGTTTCATCAAGAGCTAAAAAAGAAAACTAGTATAAATGTTATCTAGGTGATGAGATGAAACATTACCTAGATAGAAATTTAAATTTCAAGCATTTAGCGGTGCTGAATGTTTAAATAATTTATAAAATATATTGCATTTTTCCTAGAAATAGTATAAAATGCTTATGCTAATTAAATTAGTTATTAAATTTAAATTCAAAATAAAAAATAAGAAAAAGGAGGAATTTCAAATGGCTAAAGCTAAATTTGAAAGAACAAAACCACACGTTAACATTGGTACAATCGGACATGTTGACCATGGTAAAACAACAACAACAGCTGCTATTACAAAATACCTAAGCTTATTAGGAAGAGCTCAATATGAAGCATATGATCAAATCGATGGTGCTCCAGAAGAAAAAGCAAGAGGAATCACAATTAATACAGCTCACGTTGAATATGAAACAGAAAACAGACACTATGCTCACGTTGACTGTCCAGGTCACGCTGACTATGTTAAAAACATGATTACTGGTGCTGCTCAAATGGATGGTGCTATATTAGTAGTTTCAGCTGCTGATGGACCAATGCCACAAACTAGAGAGCACATCTTACTTGCTAGACAAGTTGGTGTTAAATATATCGTTGTTTACTTAAATAAATGCGATATGGTTGATGATCCAGAATTATTAGAATTAGTTGAAATGGAAGTTAGAGATCTATTATCTAAATATGATTTCCCTGGAGACGAGATTCCAATCATAAAAGGATCTTCATTAAAAGTATTAGAGAGCACATCTACAGATCCTAACGATCCTGTATATGCTCCAATGAAAGAATTAATGGATGCTGTTGATAGCTATATTCCAACACCAGACAGACCAACTGACCAACCATTCTTAATGCCAGTAGAAGATATATTCTCTATCACAGGTAGAGGAACTGTTGCTACAGGTAGAGTAGAAAGAGGAGTTGTAAAAGTTTCTGATGAAGTTGAAATCGTTGGATTAAAACCTGAATCAAGCAAAACTGTTGTTACAGGTGTTGAAATGTTCAGAAAATTATTAGACCAAGCTGAAGCTGGTGATAATATTGGTGTATTATTAAGAGGTGTTCAAAGAACAGATATCGAAAGAGGTCAAGTTCTTGCAAAACCAGGAACAATACATCCACATACAAAATTTAAATCACAAGTTTATGTATTAACTAAAGAAGAAGGTGGAAGACATACACCATTCTTTAATGGATACAGACCACAATTCTATTTCAGAACAACTGACGTTACAGGTGTTATCGAATTACCTGCTGGAACAGAAATGGTTATGCCAGGTGATAATGTTGATATGACTATCGAACTTATTACTCCAATCGCTATCGAAAAAGGATTAAGATTCGCTATTCGTGAAGGTGGACGTACAGTAGGTTCAGGTATCGTTTCTGATATTATTGAATAATATTAATATATAAATCGTTGATTTATATATTATCTATCCTTTGGATAGAGTAGAGATACTTTATCCAAGGGATTTTTTATTTGGCTTTTAAGGTTGCTTTTACAGTAATGTTAATTTGATTGACAAGTTAGTTTTTGCAATATATAAATAAAATTTTTTTAGAGTTGAATAGTTGAGATATTTATATAGTTAAAAATGAAATATAATGTGCTTAAAGTGTATTGATTTTATAATAGTGTGATGTATGTTTAAATAACTTATAATAGATTTTTTAAAAATTGATTATTATACTTGATTTTTTATGTGTATCATAATAGAATATTTATATTAAGAGGCTATTTATTTGCATTTTAGATAGCATTTTATGCTTTCAAGGTGGAATATTTTTAGTGCTTTTTATTATAATTATAAAGATAATAAATAGTTAATTATTAGTGAATTTTAACTATTTTAGGAGGAACAATATGAAGATACTTTTAGATGCAATGGGGGGAGATAATGCACCAGATGCAACTATAAAAGGTGCAGTTAGAGCAATAAATCAAATTAAAGCTACGGTTGTACTTATAGGTAAAGAAGATGTTATAAGGGCAAAATTTAAAGAATTTTATGGGAAAGAACCAGAGGAAATATCTGATAGATTTGAAATAAAAAATGCTACTGAAACAATAGAGATGGAAGATATCCCAACAATGGCTATAAAACATAAAAAGGATTCATCAATGGTTGTTGGTTTTAGATCATTGAAGGCTGATGAAGGTGATGTATTTATTTCTGCAGGAAATTCAGGTGCTTTGCTTACAGGAGCTACATTATTAGTTGGTAGAATTAAAGGAATAGATAGACCAGCTTTGGGCGGAATTTTACCAGCTTATCATAGTCAATTATTATTAATGGATTGCGGGGCTAATACTAATTGCAAACCTATCAATTTATTGCAGTTTGCTTTAATGTCTACGATTTATTTAAAAAATACATTTGGAATTGAAAAACCTGCTATAGGATTATTAAATATAGGAACTGAAGAAACAAAAGGTAATGAATTGACCAAGGAGTCATATTTATTATTAAAAGAAAAAGCAGAAGAAATGGGCATAAATTTTATAGGTAATGTAGAAGGTAGAGATGCCTTTTCTGGTAAGGTTGACGCTATTGTTACAGATGGATTTACAGGTAATATTTTCCTAAAAGCTGTAGAGGGATTAGGAAAATTTGTTAAGAAATCTTTAACAGAAAATTTGAAGAAAAATGTATTTACAACTATTGCTGCAGTTCCTTCAATGCCTGCTATTAAAGGGTTTGCTAAATCAGTTGATTATAAATCTTATGGTGGAGCATTATTTTTAGGAGTGAAAAAACCAGTTGTAAAAGCTCATGGAAGTAGTGATGAAATACTATTTGAATTTACAATAAAACAGGCAGAAAAATTTGTTGAAAATAGGGCAGTTCCAAAGTTAATTGAGGCTGTTGAAGAGATAAATAAAAATAAAAATGAAAATAATGCTTGACAATTTAATGTGCATAGAATAATAATAGTACAAAGCACATTTAATGAAAAAGAGGAGGTGTCACATTTAGATGAATACAGAAGAAGTTTTTGAAAAGGTAAAAGGAATTATTGTTGAACAATTAGGAGTAGCCGAGGCTTCAGTAACAATGGAAGCATCTTTTATAGATGATTTAGGAGCTGATTCTTTAGACATAGTAGAATTAGTTATGGCATTAGAGGAAGAATTTGATATTGAAATCCCAGATGCTGATGCAGAGAAAGTTACTACTGTTGGAGATGTAGTTGATTATATAAAAGAAAATGTTTAATAATAACTAAAAACTTATTATTAATGCACGTTATTTAAATTTTAGATAACGTGCATTTTTTATGTAAAAAGTTATGTTTTGTATTTGAGTTGTATTGATAAAATTAGAGAATATATTATTTAGAAATATTTAAGAAGAATTATGGAATGAAATTATTATGGTAATATTTCAATACATACAATATGCATCAATGTGTTTACATAACTCGTAAAAAGTGGTATAATTTTTAGGTAAACTTGTTGATAACTCTAACTCCATGAGGAGAAAAGAAAAGGAGAATTAAAAAATGGTTCAAATTGAGAATCGGTATTTAAAAGAAGATTGTATGTTTTCGGGAACTGTGTTGTTGCCTGAAGATTTTGCAGAAATTTCTTTTGATTGTTTTGTGAATTTATATCACGAAGGTCAATTAAGTTTTTGTAGAGTTATGTCTGATGAGGAGTGTGTGGTTATTATTCCTAAAACTCCTAGAAGAGATTGTACAGGATTGCCAAGAAGTAATGAGGAATCGTTTAAGAATGGTGAATGCGTGTATCGTTATAACGGATCTTGTTTGTTGACTTATAACAAGACGATGCCACGGGCATGTGAAGATTTACTCTTTGCGACTAATCCGTTGGATTATGTAAAAATAAAAGCACTTATTGAGGTAAAGGCATGTTTGGATTGGTCTCCTTATATGAATTTGCTTAATGAGGTGTTTTGGTATCTCTTGTCTGAAAAAGAAAGTAAGAAGTGCACCCCTAATGGTAAGTTCGATCATTCTCAGTGTGAAATGTGTGGTGGTCGCTGTTGTCAGAAATGTGGATGTTATTTTGCACCTACTGATTTTAAGGTTTTGTCTTTGGATAAACTTAGAAAAATCTTGAATAAGGGATTTGTTGCTATTGTTTCACTTACAACTGAACTTACTGGAATTTCTGAGGATGTTCTGGTATTGAAAATGCGTGACAAGGGAGCAGAAGTGTTTGACAAGGGTGATCGAAAAACAGGAGGTTGTATAGTTCATGAAAATACAGGATGCCCTTTTGAGGACGATGATCGACCTTTTGGCGGTAGAGCACTAGTTCCGGATTTGCAAAGAGGATGTTGTATTGGGTATAGTTTCAGAAAGTGTGCTGATGACTGGAAGCCTTATCAAAATCTTCTGAGACAGTTGGCTGAGGAATATTCTGGTAAAGATATTCTGTACAGAGGTATTTGCTGAAATTGAGCTGTTCTGACAGTGGACTTTTGTCTGCTGTCAGTTTTTTTATATAATAGGAAAGTTATGTAACTTTCCTATTATATAAAAATTACATTGCACAGAAAATTTATTTCATAAATTTTCGCACACGAACAAATTTACTGAAAATTTCAATTTTATTTAGTACGATAAAAAGTAGAGTTAAGACTGAAAATTGAAAAATTTCAGATTTGTTCTATTATAGGAAAGTTCTCTGAACTTCCTATAATATAAATACTTTGCACAGAAATTTGCATAGCAAATTTCACACACGAACAATTAAATGTGGGTTGAACTCTATAATTTAAAATATAGAAAAATTTAATCAGCTCACTATTGTTCTTATATATGCTGATGGAAAGTAATATTAGTAATTTGTGTAGTAGATTGATAATATAAAATTATGTTGTAATAGGGAGTTTATAGTTATTACTTTAATAATATTTTACAATTTTTGATTTTGATGTTATAATGTTTAACTGTATAGAGAAAATAAGAAAGGAGGATATTATGGAGTTTGATATATGTGAAAAAAATATAGGTTATACTTTTAAAAATAAGGGATTGTTAAAAGAAGCTTTGACTCATACCTCATATGCATATGAGAATAAAGTTAAAAGTAATGAAAGATTAGAATATTTAGGTGATAGTATTTTAGAATTTGTAATTAGTGAACATTTATTTTTAAAATATAACAAATTATCTGAAGGAGAGATGACTAAAGTTAGAGCTAATGTGGTTTGTGAAGATAGTTTATATGAAATAGCTAAAAAGCATAATTTTAGTGATTTCTTATTGTTAGGAAAAAGTGAGAAACATTCACAAAATAGTAAAAAAGCCATAATGGCTGATAGTGTTGAAGCAATTATTGCTGCAATTTTTCTAGATAGCAATTTAGATAATGCTAAAAAATTTATATTAGATAATTTGGTTGATGTTGTAGAAATTGCTAGTAAAAATGTTGGAATGAAAGATTATAAGACTGTTTTACAAGAGAAACTTCAGGCTAATGGAGAAGTTAAAATACAATATACAGTAATAAGAGAAGAAGGCCCTGACCATGATAAAACTTTTGTTGTTGAAGTAAAGTGTAATGATAAGGTTTTAGCTGAGGGAAATGGAAAGAATAAAAAACATGCAGAGATGGAAGCTGCTAGAGTTGCGCTTCAGAATTTGTAAAAGGAGTTGCTATGAAAAAACAATATATTATTCCTATATTTGTTCCACATCTTGGTTGCCCAAATAATTGTACTTTTTGCAATCAGAAAATTATTAGTGGAGAAACTAAAGAAATTACGCCAGATGATGTAAAAAAAACAGTTGAGTTTTATTTAGAGAGTTTTAAAGAAAAAAATAAATATACAGAAATTGCTTTTTTTGGTGGTAGTTTTACAGGGATAGAAATTGAAAAGCAGGAAGCTTTGTTAAAAGCAGCTTTTGAATTCATAAAAGCTAAAAAAGTTAATAGTATACGTGTTTCTACAAGACCAGATTATATTGATAAAGAGAAGCTTAAATTGTTAAAGAAATATGGCGTTAAAACTATTGAACTTGGGGTACAATCAACAAATGATTATATTTTAAGAAGATGTAAAAGAAATCACACTTTTGCAGATGTAAAAAAAGCTTCAAAATTGATTAGATGGTATGGATTTACTCTTGGACATCAAATGATGGTTGGACTTCCAGAAAGTACTGTGTTGGATGAATTACGTACTGCTAAAGATTTGGCTAAATTGAAACCTAAAATTATGAGAATTTATCCTGTTTTGGTTTTAAGAGGAACTGAACTTGAAAAAGAAATGCTAGAAGGTACATATACTCCACTTTCTGTTGAACAAGCTGTGGAGAGATCAAAGGAATTATGTTATTTCTTTGCAAAGAAGAAAATAAATGTTATAAGAGTTGGACTTCAGTCTACTGATACTATTTCAGATATATCAAAAAATGAAAATAGTGAAGTTGTGGCTGGACCATATCATGAAACTTTTAGACAATTAGTTGAGTCATCTATGAATTATGATACAATTGTAAAGAAAATAAAGTCATATAATGTTAAAGTAAGACAAGTTGAAATTATAACTAGTCCGGATAATGTTAATAATGTTGTTGGATATAAAAGAGAAAATATTGAAAAGCTAAGAGAATTTTATGATGTAGATGCTAAAGTTAAACAAGATAAGAAAATGAAAAATGGAAAAATCCAAATTAATGTTGTTAAGGTTTATAAGGATTTCTTAGATGATGATGAAAGAGTATAGATTACAGAAAATTACTTATACTAAGGTATAGGTAATTTTTTTTATACGAGGAAAGTGCTCTGCATTTCCTATTATATAAAGGCTTATGCAATTATTATATGTCCACTTTTGCTCTGCTAGAGAAAATATGCAATTTTTATGTGTGAAATTAGATAATATAGAAAATTTACTTTTATAAATTTTTGCGTAAAAACAAATTTAGGAAAAATTCAAATTTGTTTTTGTAGAAGTGAATTTGGAGAAGATATGAAAAATTTTTTAAAAGAAATTATTCTTATTTTGGCTGGTACGTCTATTGCTGGATTAGGAATGGGAAGTTTTTTATTGCCAAATAAAATATCATCAGGTGGTTTTGCTGGAATTGCTACTATATTTTATTATTTTTTTGATTGGAATGTTGGTTTTACAGTTATTATTATGAATATTCCTTTTCTTATTTTTGCATTTATGAAAATAGGAAAGAAGTTTTTAATAAAAACAATTCTTGGAACTTTATCGTTATCTTTTTTTATTGATTTTTTTGAGAGATATGCATTAGCAACAAATGATAGATTGCTTTCTTGTATTTATGGAGGAATACTAGTTGGTATTGGGACAGCTTTAATATTTAAAGCACATACTTCTACTGGTGGGAGTGATCTGATTGTTCAATTAGCTAAGGCTTATGGTGTTAAAATTTCTAGTAGTAGACTTTTGAATTTAATTGATATATCAGTTGTTGTTTTAAATGTTATTTTTTTCAAAGAAATTGAGATTGGTTTATATTCTGCTATTGCTATTTTTCTTGATGGTATTATGATTGATAATATCTTTGAAGGAATTAATTTTTCAAAATTGGTTTTTATTATTTCTGATAAAAGTGATGAAATCCTGAATGCATTATATTCTGATGTTAATTGTGGTGTTACTGAAATATATGGTAAAGGGGCTTTTAAACAAATGGATAAAGTAATATTGATGTCTGTTGTGAATAGAAGAGAGATTCCTATTTTAAGAGAAACTGTTTATAAAGTGGATAATGGAGCTTTTATTGTTGTTACAAGTGCAAGAGAAGTGTATGGGGATGGATTTAAATCGATAGATGGATTTTAATTATATTGAATTTATAAATTATGTTAGAACTAATTTAAAAGTTTTGTAGATTTCAATTATTTTGGTGTATAATGTGTTAAACAAATATATTTAAAGGAATGATACTATGAAAGAACAAAAATTGGTTTTAAAGAATATTGATAGTTTTAAATTAGAAGATATTTTTGAATGTGGACAATGTTTTAGATGGGATAGGCAAGAAGATGGTTCATATATAGGTGTTATAAAAAATGGAGTTTTAAAAGTTTCAAAACATGGAAAGAGTGTTGCGTTTGAAGGTGTATTGGAAGGAGATATTAATTCAATAGTTTATGATTATTTTGATTTAGAAACTAATTATAATGATTTTAAGGATAGATTAAGTAAAATTGATGATAATATGAAGAGAAGTATTGAATTTGGAAATGGTATTAGAATTTTAAATCAAGATTTATGGGAGATGGTTATTTCTTTTATAATTTCAGCCAATAATAATATTCCAAGAATTAAAGGCATAATTAATCGTATTTCTGAAAAGGTTGGTCAAAAAGTTACATGGAATGGAAAAGATTATTTTTTATTTCCGTCACCTGAGGAGCTTTCGAAGTTATCTGTTGCTGACCTAAGAGCTCTTGGAACTGGTTTTAGGGATAAGAGAATTTATAATACTACTCAAATGGTTATTAATAAGGAAATTAATTTGGATAGTTTAATAAAAATTAAAAGTACGGAAGAGATTAGAAATGAACTTTTAAAATTAGATGGTGTTGGAGAAAAAGTGGCTGATTGCATATTGCTTTTTGCATTACATAGATTTGATACTTTTCCTGTTGATGTTTGGGTTAGAAGAGTTATGAATGTTTTATATATTCATAATGAGGATGAAGCAAAAGTGAATAAAAAACAAATAAGAGAAGTAGCGTATTTGCTATTTGGTGAAATTGAAGGTATAGCCCAACAGTATTTATTTTATTGGGCAAGAGAAAATTTTGAATAAAATAAATTTGTAATAGAAAAATAAATATCGTTATGATATACTAATTTTAGTTTTAAAGGAGGAAATTATGGGAGATAGTTTGAAAGAAAAATTATTTGATAAGAAAGAATCTGGTTGGAAAGATTTAGATGAAAATACTAAAAATGAAGTGTTTGCTCTTTCAAAGAGATATATGGATTTTTTAAATGTTTCTAAGACAGAGAGAGAATTTATTAAAAATGCTAGAAAAATGGCTGATGAACATGGTTTTAGAGATATTATGGAATTCAGTTCTTTGAAACCAGGTGATAAAGTTTACTTTGTAAATAGAGAAAAAAGTATGTATTTAGCTATAATTGGTGAAGAATCAATTGAAAATGGAATTCATATTATTGGTTCACATGTTGATTCTCCAAGACTAGATTTAAAACCAAATCCTTTATGCGAAGAAGGTGGATTAGCTTATTTTAAAACACACTATTATGGCGGAATTAAAAAATATCAATGGACAACAATTCCTTTAAGTATACATGGTGTTTTAGTTAAAGTTAATGGCGAAAAAATGGAAGTAAATATTGGTGAAGATGAGAACGATCCTATTTTTACAATTACTGATTTGCTACCACATTTGGCTCAAGCTCAAATGGAGAAAAAATTAAAAGATGGTGTAGAAGGTGAAAATTTAAGCTTACTTGTTGGAAGTATTCCTTATGATGAAAAAGAGTGTGCTGAACAAGTTAAATTAAATGTTTTGAATATATTAAATAAAAAATATGGAATTACAGAAGCTGATTTTACAAGTTCAGAATTAGAATTAGTTCCACAATTTAAGGCAAGAAGTTTGGGATTTGACGAGAGCATGGTTGCTGCTTATGGACAAGATGATAAGGTTTGTGCATTTACTTCTTTGGCTGCAATGATGGAACTTACAAATGTTAAGAAAACTGCTGTATGTATTTTATCTGATAAAGAGGAAATAGGAAGTATGGGAAATACAGGTATGGAATCTCATATGTTTGATTTCTTTGTTTCAGAAGTTTTGAATAAATTAGGTGTAAATAGACCAAACTTATTGGATAAAGTATTTTGTTTTTCTAAAATGTTATCTTCAGATGTTGATGCAGGATATGATCCTTTATATGCTTCAGTTTCAGACAAACATAATGCAGGATTTATTGGAAAAGGAATTAGTTTAAATAAATATACAGGTGCTAGAGGAAAGTCAGGTGCTTCTGATGCTAATGCTGAATATGTTGCATGGGTAAGAAATGTTTTAGAATCTAATGGTATTAAATATCAAGTTGCTGAACTTGGAAAAGTTGATATCGGTGGAGGAGGTACAATTGCGTACATCTTAGCTAACAAGGGTACAGATGTTATTGATTGTGGTGTTCCTGTTCTTTCTATGCATGCTCCTTATGAAGTTACAAGTAAGTTTGATGTTTATGAAGCTTATAGGACTTATGGTGCTTTTTGGAGTCAACAATAATATATTAAGGTAAAAGAAAAATGCGTATTATATTTTTAAAACACCGCGTAGCGACCAAAGGAACGAAACGACAGTGAAGTGACTGCGATTGAAGCAATCTACGTATAAAAAAGAGTCGTTGCTTTTGGAACAACGACTCATCAAGATTGCGACAGCAAGGTGTATAAAATATAATATGCATTTTTTTGTATATTATTATGTTTTAAGAATTTTATTTTGCTTTTCTTTCTTCTAGAATTTCATCAACTAATTTTGCAATTACTTTTCTTTCATCATAAGGGTATTTTACGTGATTTCTTTCAAGATATAAATCATGTCCAAGTCCTGGGATAACTATTATATCTTCTGGTGTTGCAACTTCTAGAGCATGTTTAATTCCCTCAGTTCTGTCTACAATAATTGTATATTTTCCACCAGCTTTTTTTACACCTACTTCAATATCTTGAAGTATTTTTAATGGATCTTCTGTACGAACTTGATCAGACATTAAAATTGTGTAGTCTGCAAGTCTTCCAGAAATTTCACCCATGATTGGACGTTTTTTACTATCTCTGTCTCCACCAACACCCCAAGCACAGATTATTTTTCCTTTTGCATATGCTCTTACTGATTCTAATATGCTTTCTAGGCTAGATGGTGTGTGTGCATAATCTATAAGAATAGTTAAACCTAATTTATTAGGTACTAATTCATTTCTTCCTAAAACTTTTAGGTCTTTTAGTGCTGATCTCATTTCATCAGGTGTTACTCCAAATTCATGAGCGACACTGATTGCACCTAAAGAATTGTATACACTAAATCTTCCAGGAATTGAAACTTCGAATTGTTCACGTTTTCCATCAATATCTGCAACAAAGTCTATATATGATGGTGTGATTTTTAATGTATCTTCTTCTGCACGTATATCTGCTGGATTGTCAATTCCAAATGTTTTGAATTTGCAAGTTTTATTTTTATCTTTAATTGTTATTACTGTTGAGTCATCTGCATTTATGAAGCCTGTGTGACATTTATCAAATAGCATACATTTGCATTGAAAATATTCTTCCATGCTTGCATGTTCATTTTTACTGATATGATCTTCTGTTAAGTTTGTGAAAACACCTATATCAAAGTCACATCCGTCAACTCTATGCATTTTCATTGCTTGTGATGATACTTCTATAATAGCTACATCAACGTGTGCATCAGCCATTTTAGCAAAGTATTCTTGAATTTCATCACTTTCAGGAGTAGTTCTGTCTGTATCTTCTAATTTTTCATTTCCAATGTAAACAGCAATACTTCCCATTAAACCAACTTTTAAGCCATGTGCTTCTAAAAGTGATTTAATCATAAATGTAGTAGTTGTTTTTCCTTTGGTTCCAGTAACTCCAATTAATTTGAATTTTTTGGATGGGTTATCATATAAATTGCAATTTGTTATGGCTAAAGCTTTTCTTGTATTACCAGCTTTAATATAAGTTAGTGTGTTTGGTAAAATTGATGTATCTACGTCATCTTCAACAATTGCTGCAACAGCTCCATTTTGTATTGCTGAATCTAAATAATCAATACCATTTTGTAAGTATCCGTCTATTGCAATAAATAATCCGCCTTGTTTAATTTTTCTTGAGTCTGAATGTATGTTTGTTATATCTAAATCTAGATCGTTAACAGTTTCTTTTACTTCAAGCCCTTCTAAAATTTTGTTTAATTTCATAGATAATCCCCCCTTGCTTTAGATTACTATGTTGCTATTATATACCTTTGAAGCTGTTTTGCCAATGATATTGATGAAATTTGCATGAGAAAAAATGTTGTTAAATGCTTTGAAATGTAGTATAATAGGGAAATGAGAGGTCTAAAAAATGAGTAAAATTTATGATTGGAAAGTTAATATAGATGAGAAAGAACTTAATGATGTGGTATTGGCTTTAAAAAATAAGGGGTTGATTGTTTTTCCAACAGAAACTGTTTATGGAATTGGAACAGATGCTTTGGATGGAGAAGCTTGTATGAAAATTTTTGAGGCGAAGGGAAGACCTTCTGATAATCCTCTTATTGTTCATGTATCAGATAGAGAAATGTTGAATTTATGTGTGAAAAATATTTCTGATGTTGAAGAGAAGCTTATTAAAACTTTTATGCCAGGTCCATTTACTTTAATTTTGGAGAAGAAAGATTGTATTCCATATGAAGTTACTGCTGGACTAGAAACTGTTGCAATTCGTATGCCAGATAATGTTATTGCAAATAAAATTATTGCTTCATTTGGAAAGCCTATTGCTGCTCCAAGTGCTAATGAGTCAGGAAAACCAAGTGGAACAAGACTTTCAGATATAGAAGATGAATTAGGTGAAAAAGTATATGCTTTGATAGATGGAGGAAGTACAGATATAGGATTAGAATCAACTGTTGTTAGAGTTATGGATAATGTTCCTGTAATTTTAAGACCAGGTAAGGTAACTGCTGAAGATATTTTAAAGACTGTTGGGTGCGTGAAAATTGATGATCACGTTTTGCATGAAGTTAAGAGTGATGAAAAAGTTTTAAGTCCTGGAATGAAACATAAGCATTATTCTCCTCAAACTAAGTGTGTCCTTGTTGATGCTGAAAATGATATTGAAAAGTATGATATATTTAATTATTTTAAAGATAAAAATGTATGTGTGTTAGGTGTTGGAAAGAAGAGTAGTAAGATATTGGTGAAATCATATATTAATCTTGGAAATAATTTAGAAGAAGTTTCTAAAAATATTTTTGCAGATTTAAGAGAAGCAGATAAAAGTAAATATGATTTAATTTTAATAGAAGCTGTTCCAGCAGATGGAATAGGCTTAGCAATAATGAACAGAGTGATTAGAACCTGTGGATATAATGTTATAAAATCTATTGAGCAACTAAAAGAGTCATAAAAATTATGGCTCTTTTAGTTTGTGATAATTTTATAGTTATAACTGAAGATACGTGTGAGATGAGCATCGCTAAAATATAGATTTGTTATAGTGAATTTCTAATTAATCTTCAATATATTCATCGTATAAATAAAAGTACTTTTCTCTAAATTTTTCAAATTTTATTTGTGCACGGTAATCTTCATTTATTTTTGAGTATCTGTATTCTTTGTCTGGAAATTTTGTAATTAAAAATTTGTATACGCTATTAAATTTTTTATTAACGATATCACGAAGTTCTGGTTTATCATAAAGTTGAAGAGAATAGAAATGTAATTGCTTTCGTGTTCTATATAATAAATCTAGTAAACGAATAGCTGTATTTATTGTGGCTAGTATATTGTTAGTTCGTTTGTATTTTATTAGTAATTTTTCTAAAAATGCAATTTTATCAAGAACTGAGTAATTAAAACAATTTTTTATAAAATATTCATCATATAAGATTTCGCAAACAAGAATTTGAGTGCTTTTTAATATTTTACAAGTGTTTTGAAGTATGTCATAACTAATATTAAGTTTTTGCGTTGATGAAGTGTAAGATGTAGTTAATAGCCATTTTCGATTAATTAATTTATTCCAAAGTATAATACAACTTTCAAATGAGTGAGGTATAGAAGAATATAATCTTTTTAAGTAATGAGTATTACTGATTATAGATAGTTTTTCTTCTGGTGAAGGATGTGTTATGTGATTAGGCCAATACATTGTATATTCTGATATTGAAAAATAGTCGAATGTTATTACTTCTGTTTTATATTTTTCTATTAGAGTTGATAGATATTCTAACATGTTTTCACTCATAATTTTTCCACTTTCAAAAAACAAAATGTATTTGCCTTTTGCTTTGGTAAGAGCGAATTGTTGTGCGGCTACAGAACCAAATCCAAGTTGCTTATAAGAATGTATTTTTTTATTGTCTTTTTTATATTTTTTTAATAATTTCATACTTTTGTCAAGAGAACCATCGTCAATAAGAATAACTTCGTAGTTTTGGTATGTTTGATTCACAATACTTTTAATGGTTTCAGATATTGAGTTTTCATTATTAAATATTGGAATAATTATACTTATTAATGGTGCCATTTTATTCCTCCCTTGTATAAATGTATTTTAATATAAAAAAATGGAAAAAACTATAAATATTAAAAAACTTGTTAAATTAGGAAAAATGTAGTAAAATAGAAGAATAGTTTAGGATAAAAAGGAGAATCTTTGAGATGTATTTAATTATAGGTTTAGGTAATCCAGAGAAAGATTATGCCAATACAAGACATAATATGGGATTTAACGTAATAAATAAACTTTCTGAGAGATTTGGAATAGATGTAAATAAAAATAAATTTAAAGGATTTTACGGAAGTGGAAATGTAGATGGAGAAAAAGTTTTTTTGTTAAAACCACAAACTTTTATGAACTTAAGTGGAGAATCTGTTCAAGAAATAGTTAATTTTTTTAAAATTCCGTTGGAAAATATATTAGTAATTTATGATGATATTGATTTGGAACCAGGTATTATTCGTATTAGAAAGAGTGGAGGACCGGGAACGCATAATGGAATGAAATCTGTTGTTCATTTTTTAAATTCACAAAACTTTGCTAGAATACGTGTTGGAATTGGTAAGCCAGATGACTCAGAAGATTTAATTCAATATGTAATTGGAGCGATTGATAAAGACGATGAAGAAAAGCTAAATCAAGGGGTTAAGTTAGCTGCTGATGCTGTTGAAATGATTATTAAAGAGAATATAGATAAAGCTATGAATAGTTATAATTAGGAAAGGATTTTATTTTTTATGAAGGAGCTTATTGTTACTGTTCAAGATGAAGTAGAAAATATATTATTGGTTGAAAATGGAATTCTAACAGAAAAATATGTTGATTCAAAATATAAAAAAAGGTTAGAAGGAAATATATATATAGGGAAAGTACAAAATATTTTTCCTGGACTTCAAGCTGCATTTATTAATGTAGGTGAAAATAGGAATGCTTTTATTCATTTAAAAGATGTTTTACCAAAGGTAGATGTTACTAAAGAAGGAAATGTAGATATTGATAAACAAAATATAGGTAAAATTTTAAAAGTTGGTATGCCTATAATAGTTGAAATAAAAAGAGATAGTTACAATAAAAAAGGTGCTAGGGCATCTACTCATATTAATTTGCCTGGAAGATACTTGGTATTATTACCTAATTCTACTTTTGTAACGATTTCACAAAAAATAGAAGATGAAAAAGAAAGAGAAAGATTAAAGAAAATAGTAAGAGAAAAACTTCCAGAAAATATGGGAGCAATTATTAGAACATCAGCTGTTAATAAATCTGCTGAAGATTTAGAAAAAGATTTGGTAAAACTTATTGAAAAATGGAATAATATTATTGATATAAAATTTGATGAAACAGATTATCCAAAATTAATCAGTAAGGCAGATGAAATGCTTGATAAAATTTTAATTGATTTGATGGATAAGGATTTAAAGAGAATATGTGTTAATACAAATGAACTTAAAGAAAAAATTTCTGAAAAATTAAAAAATTGGAATAAAGAAGATATAGAAGTTGTATGTGACGTAGAGAATATAATGCTAAAATATAATGTTCAAAAACAAATTGAAGTTTCAGAGAACAGAAAAATTTGGTTAAAAAGTGGTGGATTTATAACTATTGATAAAACAGAGGCTTTAACTGCTATTGATGTCAATTCGGCTAAGTTTACAGGAAAGCTTAATTTAGAAGAAACTGCGTTTTCGATTAATAAGGAAGCTGCAATAGAAATTGAGAAACAAATTAGGTTACGTGATATTGGTGGAATTATTGTTATTGATTTTATTGATTTAAAGGATGAAAAACATAAAAAAGAATTAGTTAAAATTTTTTCAGAGGAACTAAAGAAAGAAAGAACTAAAGTACAAATTGAAGGTTTCACAAAATTAAATTTATTGGAACTTACAAGAAAACATATATATAGTGAATAAAAATGAATGGAGAATGTGGTTTATGAAAGTTGGTTTTATATCACTTGGTTGTAGTAAAAACTTGATAGATACAGAAATGGGAATGGCTGTACTAAAAGATCATAATTTTGAGATAGTAAATGATCCTAAAGAAGCGGAAATTATTATAGTGAATACTTGTGGATTTATAGCTTCTGCAAAAGAGGAGGCTATAAATACTATTTTAGAAATGGCAGAATATAAAAAGCAAAATTGTAAATACTTAGTTGGAATGGGGTGCTTAGTAAAAAGATATAAAAAAGATTTGGAAAAATTAATTCCAGAGGTAGATTTATGGTTAAGTATTTCTGATTATAAAGAATTTTGGAACAAGATTGCTGCAATGGTAGGAAAAGAAGTTGAAGAAAATGATTATATGTCATATAGAAATAGAGTGATTTCAACTGGAAAGAAAATGGCTTATCTAAAGATTGCTGAGGGATGTGATAATTTTTGTACATATTGTGCTATTCCATATATTAGAGGAAGATATGAGAGCAGAAGGTTTGAGGATATTGTAGAAGAAGCTAAGCAATTGGCTGACCAAGGATATGAAGAAATTATTTTGATAGCTCAAGATACAACAAAATATGGAATTGATTTGTATGGAAAACTTAGATTACCAGAATTACTTACTGAAATTTGTAAAATAGAAAAAATCAAATGGCTTAGATTCTTATATGCATATCCTGAGAGTATTACAGATGAATTAATAAGTGTTGTAAAAAATGAAAAGAAGATATGTCATTATTTTGACGTACCAATTCAACATTTTTCAGATGATGTTTTAAAGAGAATGAATAGAAAAACAACTGGTAAAAATATAAAAAATATTGTTTCAAAGATTAGAAAAGAGATTCCAGATGTTATTATTAGAACTAGTTTGATAGTTGGATTTCCTGGCGAAACAGAAGCAGACTTTGAAATCTTAAAAAATGCAGTTGAAGATTTAAAATTTGATAGATTAGGATGTTTTACGTATTCAAAAGAAGATGGAACTCCAGCAGCTAAGTTTGAAAATCAAGTTCATCCAAGAACTAAGGAAAAAAGAAAAAATATTATAATGAATATTCAAAATGAAATTTCAACAGAAAAAATGAAAGAAAAGATTGGAAAAGAGTATGAAGTTTTAATTGAAGATTATTCAGATGATGGATTATTTTATGTTGGAAGATCATATATGGATTCGCCAGATACAGATGGTGTTATATATGTGAATATTGAGGATGATCTTATTGGAAAATTTGTAAAGTGTAAGATTGTTAATAGTAGTGATTATGATTTGATTGCAGAGATTATTGAGAAATAATTTTAGACTTTAAGTGATGTTATTAATATGAAAGACTACTAAGATATTGATTATATAATGATGGAGGTAGGAGATAGAATTTTAATTACAATGTGTAATGAGATAAAGCAAAAAAAATATAGAATACTTGATGTATTCTATATTTTTTAATGATTAAAACAATATTTATATATTAGTCATCAGCTCTATCTCTATCTAGCGAT
Organism: uncultured Clostridia bacterium; assembly: GCA_934130285.1. GTDB lineage: Bacteria > Bacillota > Clostridia > TANB77 > CAG-508 > UMGS1994. Next base: position 119,250 of record CAKOXT010000002.1, read on the forward strand.
TGTTGAGATTTTTGAGGAGTAGGTTCTGTAGAAATTTCTTGTAAATCAGCTTCGTCTACTTTAAAAGGATTATTTTCTTCTTTACCTTTGGGTACACGAGTTACTTCTTGTTCTAAGCTTCCAAGAGAATTTGAGCTTTCATTAAATGCACGTTCAATTTTCCAAATATCTTCTTTAGAAGTGTTTGTAGAAGCTGCTAAGTTTTCCACTAAAGTTTCTGTTGAAGTGTTTTCAGCTGATGTTACTTCCGCATCTGGTGAAATAACCATATTGATAAATGGGTTATTTTTTAATATATTTATAAATCTTTTAAAAATAGATTCTCTTTCTAATGTTTTCATAAAATTCATTTCCTTTCAATAAATACATATCTATTATAACACTAAATTGCTTTTAAATCAAGCTTTTTTAATGTTTTTTTGATTAAAATAACAGAACATTTTTTTGGAGATTAAGAGGGCTGTTTTTATTGACATAACAACAATTTCATGTAATAATAGTTATATTGAAAAATTGATGTGATGATATAACATTTTAGAATAAGGAGAATTAAACGGATGAAACTTGAACAAGCTAAGTCAATAATTGAATCTATGTTGTTTTCTGCTGGAAGAGTAGTAAAAATTTCTGAGTTTGCAAAAATTTTAGAAATGACACCTGATGAGGTTGAGGCTATTGTTCAAAGTTATATGAATGATTGCCAAGAAGAATCTAGAGGGCTTGAAGTGATAAAGGTGAATGATGGTTATCAACTTACTACTAAAAAAAGCTCATATGATTATTTAGTACAACTTTTTGATAACAGGGCTAAGCCTTCTTTATCAGCAGCAGCTTTAGAAACCTTGTCAATTATTGCATATAATCCTAAAATAACACGTGCTGAGATAGAAGCAATTAGGGGTGTTAATTCTGATGGTACTTTATATAGATTGATGGAATATCATTTAATAGAAGATGCTGGAAAGTTAGATGCACCAGGTAGACCAACTACATATCGCCCAACAGAAGAGTTCCTTAAAATGTTTGGATTATCTTCATTAGATGAACTGCCCGAACTTCCGCGTTATAAATTAGATGAAAATGAGCAAATTGTACTTGAAGATATGAACGAAGTACAGATAAAAAATAACGAGGAGAGTGTTGAAAATGAGTAATAAAAAAGAATTTGTACAAGAGATAACAAATATAGATGAAGATTTTGCACAATGGTATACTGATATTGTGCTTAAAGCAGATTTAGCTGATTATACTGATGTAAAAGGTTTTATAGCGATTAAACCATATGGATATGCAATATGGGAAAACATCCAAAAATATGAAGATGATAGATTTAAAGAGTATGGAGTTAAAAATATATCAATGCCACTTTTAATTCCAGAGAGCCTTCTAATGAAGGAAAAAGATCATGTTGAAGGTTTTGCACCAGAGGTAGCTTGGGTTACTATTGGTGGTGAAGAAGAATTAGAAGAGAGACTTTGTGTAAGGCCTACTTCAGAAACTATTTTTTCTAAGATGTATTCAAAATGGTTAAGTTCATGGAGAGAGTTACCATTTTTATATAATCAATGGTGTAGCGTTTTAAGATGGGAAAAAGAAACAAGACCATTTTTACGTTCAAGAGAGTTTTTATGGCAAGAAGGACATACAATTCATGCTACAGCAGATGAAGCTAAAAAATTCACTTTGGATATGTTAGGCGTTTATGCAGATACAATAGAAAATTTATTAGCTATTCCAGTTGTTACAGGACAAAAAACAAAGAGCGAACAATTTGCAGGAGCAGATTCTACATATACAGTTGAAACTTTAATGCATGATGGTAGAGCTCTTCAAGCTGCAACATCCCATTATTTTGGACAAAATTTTTCTAAACCTTTTGAAATTAAATTTCAAAACAAAGAAGGTAAAGAAGAATATGCGTATCAAACGTCATGGGGCACAACTACTAGATTAATTGGTGCAGTTATTATGGCTCATGGTGATAATAGAGGATTAAAACTTCCACCAAGAGTTGCACCAACTCAAGCTGTTATTGTTCCAGTTGCTATGCATAAAGAAGGAGTTAAGGAAAAAGCAGAAGAAATTTATAATAGTTTAAAAAATAAATTTAGAATGCAGATTGATGATAGAGAACAATATTCTCCAGGATTTAAGTTTAATGATTGGGAGATGAGAGGTGTTCCAGTTAGAATCGAAATTGGCCCAAAAGATATTGAAAATGGTGTAGCAGTTTTAGTTAGAAGAGATACTAACGAAAAGGAAACTGTTAAACTTGAAAAAATTGAAGAACGTTTAGCTGAATTGATGGAAGAAATTCAAAAAAATATGTATGATACTTGTGCAAAAAGAATGAAAGAAAAAACAAGTGTTGCACATTGCTTGGATGATTTTGCTAAAATATTGGAAGAAAATCAAGGATTTGTAAAATCAATGTGGTGTGGAAGCGAAGAGTGCGAAGAAAAAATAAAAGATTTAACAGGCGCTAAATCAAGATGTATGCCATTTGAACAAGAACATTTAGGTGATACTTGCCCAGTTTGTGGTAAGAAGGCTGATAAAATGGTTGTATGGGGAAGACAATATTAATAATTACACAAAAGATTTAGATTTTAATCTAAAGTAAGGTAGGAAAAATGGAAAAAAAGAATTTATTGATTAACATAGGATTGGTGATATTACTTATTATATGTATTATTTTAGGAGTCGTTTTAACAAAACAGGATATAAAAAGGCGAGAGAAAGAGAAAAAAGAAGATATAAAGCTTACAGAGATAGGTTATGGAAGTGAGATAGGTCAAGTAGGATATAAAAATGCTAATGGAATCTTAAATGCTTTTATACAATCTTATAACGAACATGATGGTGAAGGTGTGGCTTCTATAATGGATCAGGTTGGCTTATATATTTATGTTGAAGAATGTGATAGTGATCAATCTAAATTTGATGATAAATATGAAGAAATTTTATCTAATCCATCAGATTATGATGATTTGATAGTTATGCAATATAGCTTAAAAAATCAAGAACAAGCATTAGTTAATTCTATTTCGGAAACTAATGTTACGTTGGAAGTAATTGAAAATTCTGAAATCCAAGATGTAACTAAATATTTATCTAAGATGACTGCAAAAATCAGAACTATTTCTCTTGATGAGGGAATAGATCAGACTGATACCTTAGAATTTTTGTTACTTCATAAAGATAAATCTTATTATATAATGAATTATTATTTAATAGATGAAAATGGAAATAAGATAGAAAATGTTTCTACGGTGGAATAAATAAAATGGGGCTAAAGTTTTTTAAACTTTAGTTCTATTTTTTTATTTAAATCATATAATTACTATTGACAAATATTAATAAAAGGTATAAATTATTAGCAAGCTCGAATGAAGAGTGCTAATTTTGAAGGAGGTAGTAAAAATGATAAAACCATTAACTGATAAAGTTTTAGTAAAAATGAAAGAAAAAGAAGAAACAACTAAGAGTGGGATTATCCTTACTGCGAGCAAAGAAAAACCACAAATAGCTGAAGTTATTGAGGTTGGCCCTGGTAAAATTGTTGACGGGGAAAAGGAAGAAATGTATGTAAAAAAAGGGGATAAAGTAATTTTAAATAAATATGCAGGAACAGAAGTTAAATACGAAAATGAAGAGTATTTAATTGTTAGCCAATCTGATATTTTGGCTATTGTAGAATAGGAAAGGAAGATGATTTTAAATGGCAAAAGATATTAAATATGGTGAAGATGCTAGAAAAGCATTATTAGATGGAGTTAATAAATTAGCTGATACAGTAAAAGTTACTTTAGGACCTAAAGGAAGAAACGTTGTATTAGATAAAAACTATGGTGCACCTCTTATTACAAATGATGGTGTTACTATTGCAAAAGAAATTGAACTTGATGATCCTTATGAAAATATGGGAGCTGGATTAGTTAAGGAAGTTTCAATTAAAACTAATGATGTTGCTGGTGATGGTACAACAACAGCTACTGTTTTAGCTCAAAAAATGATAAAAGAAGGAATTAGAAATATTGCTGCTGGTGGAGATACAATGGCAATTAAGAGAGGTATGGATAAAGCAACTGATAAAGCTGTTGAAGAGTTGAAAAAGATTTCTTCTGAAGTAAATGGAAAAGAAGATATTGCAAGAGTTGCAAGTATTTCTGCTAATGATGAAGAAATTGGTAGCTTGATAGCTGATGCTATGGAAAAGGTTTCTAAAGATGGTGTAATTACTATTGAAGAATCTAAGACATCAAATACTGATGTAAAAGTTGTTGAAGGTATGCAATTTGATAAAGGATATATTTCTCCATATATGGTAACAGATACTGAAAAAATGGAAGTTGTAATGGATAATCCATACATATTATTGACTGATAAAAAGATTAGCAGTATTCAAGAGATCTTACCTTTACTAGAAAGCTTAATGCAACAATCTGGTAAATTGCTAATTGTTGCTGATGATATTGAAGGTGAAGCTTTATCAACATTAATCTTAAATAAATTAAGAGGTGTTTTAAATGTTGTTGCTGTTAAAGCTCCAAGTTTTGGTGATTCAAGAAAAGCAATGTTACAAGATATTGCTATTTTAACAGGTGCAACTGTTATTACTGATGATTTAGGACTAGAACTTAAAGACACTACTATTGAAAACTTAGGTAGAGCAAAACAAATAAAAATTCAAAAAGATAGTACAATTATTGTTGGTGGAGAAGGAGATAAAGAAGAATTACAAGCTAGAATTAAACAAATTAAAGCTAATATAAATGAAACTTCAAGTGAATATGATAAAGAAAAATTACAAGAAAGACTTGCTAAACTTGCTGGTGGTGTTGCTGTTATTGAAGTTGGTGCTGCTACTGAAGTTGAGATGAAAGAGAAAAAATTGAGAATTGAGGATGCTTTGTCTGCTACTCGTGCTGCTGTTGAAGAAGGTATTGTTGCTGGTGGTGGAACAGCTTATATTAATATAATTCCAAAGGTTGAAGAATTACTAAAAGAAGTAAAAGATGATGAAAAAATTGGTGTTAAAATTATATTAGCTGCATTGGAGGAGCCTGTTAGACAAATTGCTGCTAATGCTGGATTAGAAGGCGCTATTATTTTGGATAAAGTTAAATCAAGCAAAGTTGGAATTGGATTTGATGCTAAGAATGAAGAATATGTAGATATGAAAAAATCTGGAATAGTTGATCCAACTAAAGTTACAAGATCTGCTCTTCAAAATGCAGAAAGTATTTCTTCAATGATATTAACTACTGAATCATGTGTTGTTAATAAAAAAGAAAAATCTTGTGGATGTGGCGGACATGGCGAAGGTGCTGGAATGCCAACAGAGATGGGATATTAATAGAAAATCATAAAATGAGTTAATTCGATTTGTAATTAATATATAATTTTAAAGTCGAGAGATAAAATTTCTAGACAATATATAAATGCTACAAAAAAATCTTCTTTGTTAGTTTATTGCTAACAAGGAAGATTTTTGCTTAATAGAGATATTTCTATTAAAGATGTAGAGCTAATTTGCTATATATAAAAAATGATGTGACGAACAAATACGTGGACATTTGTAAAAATTTATAATTATTATAATGTTTATTTTTGCTCTAGTGAGAAAAGAAATCCCTTAGCAAGTGCTAAGGGATTAATAAAGGATTTGGAAATTGATACTATGTTTTAATTAGCATCCACAGTTTCTGTTACCACCGCAACAACAACAGATTATTATTAAAAGTAATACGATCCATAAGCAGTCATCTCCGAATCCGCCACCGCAACCTCTGTTTTCTGGCATTATATTTCCCCCCTTTGTAAGTATAAAGCTATGTGCTTTTTTGTAATTCCTTAGTATGTTATATACTATGAATTTATAGAAAAAGTGTGACTTAAAAAAACGTAAAATTTGTATACAAAGTGGTAAGGTTAGTGATATAATACCAACTAGTAATAATAGTCGGAATTATGGATGTGGAATAATGAAAATTTATTTTAAGAATTAAGTTTTCATGTTAGAAAGGATGAATTATGGGAAATATTGTATTATTAGATGATCTAACAATTAATAAAATAGCTGCAGGTGAGGTTATTGAAAGACCTGCTTCAGTTGTTAAAGAAATGGTCGAGAATTCAATAGATGCAGGGGCTACAAAAGTAACTGTTGAAATAAAAAACGGTGGTATTTCTTTTATAAGAATTTCTGATAATGGTAAAGGTATAGCTGAAGATGATATGGAAATTGCTTTTGAAAGACATGCTACAAGTAAGATTAGAGTTGCTGAAGATATTACTAAAGTTACATCAATGGGGTTTAGAGGTGAGGCTTTAGCAAGTATAGCAGCTATTGCAAATGTTGAAATGATATCAAGAACAAAGGATTCTAATATTGGACATAGAATAGTTGTTGAAGGTGGCAAAATACTTGAATTTGGTGAAGTTGGTGCTCCTATTGGAACTACAATTACTGTTAAAAATTTATTTTACAATACACCAGTTAGATATAAATTCTTGAAAAAAGATTATACTGAATCTGGATACATAGAAGATGCTATTACTAGATTAGCGTTAGTTAATAAAAATATTTCTTTTAAACTTATAAATACGGGAAAAACAGTTATTCAAACTTCAGGAAATAATGATGAGAAAAGTGTAATTTATAGTATTTACGGAAAAGACATTGCAGAAGCAGTTATAGAGTCTGATTATGAATATGAGGGAATACATGTTTATGGTGTAGTTGGAAAACCTGAAATTGCAAGATCTAATCGTTCTAATCAATTATATTTTGTTAATGGTAGATACATAAAAGATAAGACTTTGACAGCTGCTGCTGAGCAAGCTTTCAAAGGAATGATTCCGATTAATAAATATGGATTTTTAGTTTTAAATTTAACTATAGATCCAGCATTAGTTGATGTTAATGTTCATCCTGCTAAATTGGAAGTAAGATTTGAAGAAGAAAATAAGGTGTTTAAAGCAGTATATTACGCTATAAAAGAAGCCTTAGCTAAAAAAGAATTAGTTGAAGATGTAATAGAAGAAAAAGAAGAGAAAAGCGAAAAAGTTTCTCAAGTAAATCAAAATGTGGAAAATGCACAAGATGAGGTTCAAAAAAATACAGCTCTTCCACTACAAGAAGAAGCTGATCAAGTGGCTGAAACAATTAAAGAAGATGAAGAAGAGGAAAAAGAAGAAAAAACGAAGAATGGAGTTTTCTCATTTTTAAAGAAAAATAAAATGGAGGAAAAACCAGAAGAAAAAGATAATTTATTAGAGGAAGTTTATAAATTTAGAAAAGGTCTTAAAGAACTTGGAGTATCTGAAGTTACAGCTCCTGTGTATACACCTATTATTGAAGAAAAAGAAGACTCAGAGGAAGTAAAGAGATTTGAACAGAGTGCAAATACGGAATTTGCTGAGGAATCAAAGGTGACAGTTCCATCTGAAGAGCAAGTACAAGAAAAGACAGCTGAAATTATTCAACAGAGACAATCTGATGAAATTCTTGAAGAGGCTATTAAAAATAGTAAATTAGAGAATCCTTTAAATAAAGATGAATCTGATAAAACTCAGCCAGAACAATTTAATGATATGTATGCTAAAATATTTGGAAATAAGGTTAGCGAAAATGTTGAACCTATTGATGAAAAAGAACTTTCAGATAATGAGAAAAAGGTTTTTGAAGAAATAAAAAATACTGTAAAGCCTATGAATGAGGTTGCAGAACAAGTTCAAATTGAAAAGCCACTTGAGAGTATTTCAGAAGAAAATACCGAGAGATTAGATGAGTTTAAAAATATGTCTGGAAAGAACTATAAATTTATTGGAATTGCATTTTCTACATATATAATTGTTGAGATTGAAAATGAGATGTATATTATTGATCAACATGCTGCTCATGAAAGAATTATGTATGAGAAGGTTAAAAAGAATTATTATAGTACAACTGATAAGGATTCTCAATTAATGTTATTGCCTGATATTATTAATTTAACTCATAAGGAAGCTGAAACAATTAAAGAGAATTTAGAAATGTTTGAACAGGCTGGATTTACTTTAGAAGCGTTTGGCGAAAATACTATTAAATTGACAGGTGTTCCAAATATTTGTATGGATATGAATACTAAGCAATTGTTTCTTGATTTATTGGATGAGGTTGATAATTTTTCAAGAACTGATAGACAAGATAAAGAGGATAGATTTATTGCTACTATTGCTTGTAAATCAGCGGTTAAGGCTAATATGAGATTGGATGAGAAAGAGGTGGATACTCTTATGGAGAGGTTGCTTCAATTGCCTAATCCGTTTACTTGTCCTCATGGTAGACCAACTGCAATTAAGATGAGTAAGTATGATATTGAGCGTAAGTTTGCAAGAAAGTAACTAGCAAGTTAGAAAGTGAGCGAATGGGATTATATTAAATTTTTTAACACCTTGCTGTCGCAATCTTGATGAGCCTTCGGCTCTTATATAAGTAAAGATTGCTTCAATCACATTCGCTTCGCTCATTTGGTCGCTGCGCGGTGTTTTAAAAATTTAATATAATCCCATTTGTTTTTATACTAAAGATATATTAATTTTGCTAATAGCGTAAGTATTTTAGAAAGGTTTTATATGGATAAGAATAAGGTTATTGTTATTGCTGGTCCAACAGCTTCGGGAAAAACATCACTAGGTGTTGAATTAGCTAAAAGAATCAATGGAGAGGTGGTTTCATGTGATTCAATGCAAATATATAAAGATATGAGTATTGGTACTGCTAAGCCTACTGCTGAAGAGATGGAAGGAATACCTCATTATTTGATAGACTTTGTTTCTCCAGATGAGAGATATTCTGTGGCTGATTTTAAACGTGATGCTGAAGAGAAAATTGAATTGATTTTAAGTAAGGGAAAAGTTCCAATATTGGTTGGTGGAACTGGTTTGTATATTGATACTTTAATTTATGGTATTGAATATCCTGAAATTGAATTTGATCAAAAATATAGAGATGAGTTAATGAAAATTGCTGATTCTGATGACGGATTAGCTGATCTTTATAAAAAGGCTATGGAAATTGATTATGATGCGACAAAGAAGATTAGTCCTAATGATAAGAAGAGAATTGTTAGAATTTTAGAATTATATAAGGCTACTGGCAAAACGAAGACAGAGTTAGAAAAACTTTCTAGAAGTAAAGGTGTAAAATACGATTATAGAGTTTTTGCTATTAATATGGATAGAGAAAAATTATATGATAGAATTAATTTAAGGGTCGATATTATGATTGATCAAGGATTAATAGATGAGGTTAAAAATGTTGTATCTAAGTATGATCATTTTCCAACTGCTATGCAGGGATTAGGGTACAAAGAAGTGGTTGAATATCTTGATGGAAAGATTAGTAAAGAAGAGATGATAGATAAAATTAAGCAGGAAACAAGAAGGTATGCTAAGAGACAACTTACTTGGTTTAGAAAAAATAAAGAAATCATTTGGATAGACGGTTTGGACAAGAGAGAAAAAAATATTGATATTATTATTGATAATATTAAAAATTAGAATGAAGGGAATGATTTTTAATTGGATGAACAAAAGAAACAGCCTAGAAATGTTGTTGCAAAAATATTGTTGATTTTACTTGCAATAATAATGATAGTGTATTTAATTTATAATACTGTTAGATTGATAATGAGACCTACTGATACTTTTGTTGTTGAACAAGGAAATTTGGATTTATCTGAAAATGTTGATGCATATGTTATAAGAGATGAAGTTGTTCTTCAAGGAAATAATTATATGAACGGTATGGAAAAGATCATAACTGAAGGAAAAAGAGTAGCTAAGGGAGATTCAGTATTTAGGTATTACGTAAATGGTGAAGACACGATTAAAAATGAGATTGCAGATTTGGATAAGAAAATAGCAGAGGTTCAAAATAACGAGAAGTCTATTATTTATCCTACAGATATAGAAGTTTTGAAAAATAAAGTTAAAGAATTGGAAGAAAAAATATATAATACAAATAATCTTGAAGAAATATCTAATTATAAAAAAGAGATTGATGATTGTACGTATAAAATTTCTACTATTGTTGGTGAGTTAAGTCCTGCGGGTTCTTATTTAAAAGATTTAATTAATCAAAGAACAGCTTGTTTAAATAAATTGACTGATGGAGCTGAGGAAATAAAGGCAGATGTTAGTGGAACAGTTTCATATAGAGTTGATAATTTGGAAAAGGTATTAACTACTGCAGATTTTAGTTATTTGAGTAAGAACTTTTTGGATGATTTGAATTTGAGAACTGGTGAGTTGATAGAAACAAGCAATGAAAAAGGAAAAATTATAACTGAGTTTTATTCATATTTAGCTATGGAAATGAATTCGGATGCGGCTATGAATGCTAAAGTAGGAGACAAGGTTAAAATAAGGTATGATGCTGAAAATTCGATTTCATCAGAAATAGTATATATAAAAGAAGATGATGATTGTAGAATTATTGTATTTAAAATTAAAGATTTACCTGAAAAGCTAATTAATTATAGAAAAATTTCTGTTGATGTTATTTGGTGGGAATATAGTGGATTAAAAGTTCCTAATTCTGCTATAATAACTGAAGGAGAAAAATCTTATGTAGAAAGAAATAGAGCTGGATATAAGGCAAAAGTTTTGGTTAAAATTTTAAAACAAAATGATGCGTATTCTATAGTAGATAATTATACAACACAGGAATTACAAGAAATGGGCTATTCTTATGATGAAATTAGTAATATGTACAGTATAAAACGCTATGATAAAATTATAGTAAAAGATAAATAATGTTACAATATTATTACAGAAATATTAATTTTGTATAACAATATCTTTCTGGTTATTGACATCTATTTAAAAAAGAAGGATACTATATGCAGTAATTAAAATTTGAAGATAATTTTGGGAGGAAATTAGATGGCTAATGCAGTTGTAAATAAAATATTAGATTTTTTAGGAGTAGATAACGGAGAAGCTCAAGAAGATGAAGAAATGCTAGATAATGAATATTCATATACATACGAACCAGAAGATGAAGCACAAGATGAAGAAGAAGATAGAGGAATTTTTAAAAGAAAAAATAGAGTTGTTAATATAGCTCAACAACAAATTAAAATGAAAATAGCAAAACCTACAGCTTTTGAACAAGCTGAAGATATTTGTATTCTTTTAAGAGAAAAAAATGCTATAGTTGTAAATCTTGAGTATGTAAACAAAGATGTTGCAAGAAGAATATTAGACGTTATAAGTGGAGCTGTTAAAGTTCTTGATGGACATTTTGAAAAAGTTTCTAATTCAATATTTATAGTTGCACCATTTAATTATGATATAGTTAACGATATGACAAGAGAGGAAATAAAAAATAAACTTTCTGTTTCATGGCTAAATAAATAAATAGGAGGATTGTTATGCTTACACCACTAGACATTGAAAACAAAAAATTTCAAAAACAAATGATGAATGGTTACAATGTAGATGAAGTAGATGATTTTTTGGATGAAATTACAGTTGACTATGAAAAACTTTATAAAGAAAATACTGAACTTCGTGCAGAAATAGAAAGATCTAAGGGTGACCTTGAGAAATATAAAAATATAGAACAAACTTTACAAAACACTTTAGTTATGGCTCAAAAAACAGCTGATGATATTAAGAATAATGCACAAGATGAAGCTGATAGTATAATTAGAAATGCTAGATCAAAGATGCAAGAATCTGTTGATGAACTTACAAAAGAGTCAGAAACAAGAAAAAGAGAGTTTGCTGAAACTAAAAAACAATTTGATATTTATAGAGCTAAAATGGAAGCTTTGTTAATATCACAATTAGAATTACTTAAAGATATGAAAGAAGATTAATTTACACAAGAGATAAAGAAAAAAGAGTGGGTTTACCATCTCTTTTTTTTTCTAAAAATATGTAATAAATCTAAAATGAATAATATCGAATTTTAATCGAATGTGTAGAATAAATGTTTGTGTTGGAAAGCCATGTTACAAAAGAATTAAGCTACTGTTACAAAATTAATTTATTTTTACATTTGTGTTAATCGTATTGACTTATTATATATTTAAAATAAAATATACTTATAAAATTATCGAGGTTTTTATTTAATATGAGAATTATTAGTGGAACAGCTCGAGGAACTAAATTGTTTACACTTGAAGGATTGGATACAAGACCAACATTAGACAGAGTAAAAGAACCTTTATTTAATATTATCAATTTTGATTTAGAGGATGCTGTTGTTTTAGATTTGTTTGCTGGTTCGGGTGCTTTAGGGTTAGAGGCAATTAGCAGAGGAGCTAAAAAGGTATTTTTATGTGAAAAGAATAGAAATGCTGCAAATATTGTTGAAAAGAATATTGAAAAAACGAAATTTCAAGATCAGGCTATTTTGATTAGAAATGATTTTGAAAAAGCAATATCATTTATTGAACAACAGAATGAGAAAATAGATGTTGTTTTTATAGATCCACCATATAAAACTGATTTGATTAAAAAATCTTTGGAGAAAATATTAGATTTTGATATTTTAAATGATGATTTTATTATAATTGCTGAGACGGATGAACCGGAAAGAATATTAAAAGATATTAATACTTTAAATATAAATGTTTTTGATACAAGAAAGTATGGGCGAGTTAGTCTTATATTTTTAAACCGTAAGGGATAATTTGTGGATTATTCCAAAGAAAGGATGAAAAGGAATGGAAATATTCACTCTTTTAGAAACAATTGAAGATATACTTGAGAATAGTAAAAAGATACCATTCTCTAATAAACATATTGTCGACAAAGATGAGCTTTTAGATGTTGTTAAAGAAATAAGACTGAAATTGCCTGATGAATTGAAACAAGCAAAATGGGTAAAAGAAGAACGTACTAGAATAATTCAAGAAGCTAAAAAAGAAGGCGAAGATATAGTTAAAGAAGCAGAGAATAGAATAATAGCTATGATTGATGAACATGAGATTACTAGAAAAGCTTATGATGAAAAGCAAAAAATTATTGAATCTGCTAATGAAATGGCAAGAGAAATGTCAGAAGGAACAAAAGAATATGCTGACAATATACTAGCTGAAATTGAAGAAACTATTTCTTCTTTAAGATCAAATGTTGAAGCAGCTCAGGCTACAATAAATAGTGCAATTGTTACAATAAAGAATAATAGAAAAGAATTAAAATAATTAAATGAGATAGATTACCAGAGTCTGCAATTCAAGAATGAATTGTTAAGGGTCTGGTTTTTATATTTTATAGAAAACTATAGAGAAAAATGTGAATTGAAAAAAGTTTTACTATAAATAAATTAATAAAAATGTTTGATTTATAATATTAAGTTTATTTGATAAAAATAAATTTTAAAAAGTTAAAGCGTGCAAATGTTCGTACAACTTATGTTGAAATAATTTAGAAATAATAGTTACAAAAAAATCTAAAAAATGATGTTATTTTTTTAGGTATTTGATATAATGATATAGATTAATAAGATGGAGAAATGGGGGATATAACATTGGCTAAAAGAAGAAAAAAGAAGGCAGCAGTATCAAAGAAAAAAACTAGTTTAAGTCCAGAAATGGTTATAATTATTATGCTAATAGTTGGTATTATGTTGGGAGTATTGATATATACTGGAGCAGGACAAATAGGAGCTTTTTTAAGTCCATTGTTTGGAGGTTTGCTAGGAGTAATAAAATATATAATTCCTGTGGGAATAGTGGTTACCGCTCTTTCGTTGATGAAAGAAGATAGCGATTATGTTACTACAAAACTTACTCAATTTATAATTTTTGTAGTTTGTGTATCTGTAGTTATGCATGTTCATCAATTTTCAAAGGCGACGATAGCTAGTAATGTAACTTTCGAGGAATTTGTTAGTGAAGCATATAATCTTGGAACTATGAATAAAGGTGGAGGAGCAATAGGAGCTATTGTGGCTACGCCGTTAATTAATATGATTGGTTCTCTTGGTACTACAATTTTAACAATTGTTATTGCAGTTATAACTTGTATGTACTTAGTTGGTGTTAACCCAGTGGAATTTTTAATTGAATTTATAGATGGTAGAGAAGACAGAAAAGAAGAAAAAAGAGCTAGAAGAGAAGAGCAGAGACAGGCTTTTAATGAAAGAAGAGAAGAAAGAAGAAAAACGAGGGCTGCTGTTCAAGAAGCTCAACCAAAAGCTAAAGAACCAGAACCTAAAAATGATCAGGTTGAGTTAATTCAAGATGAAATTGTTATTAATCACTTTAATGATAAATCTAATGATGAAGAAAAGAAATCTAAATTTAGTTTATTTGGTAAAAAAGATAAAGAAGATGTTCCAGAGAAGATGGAACCAAAGAAAAGTAATCCAGATGAATTAGAAAATATATTTAAAGAAGTTCAAGAGGAAAAAGAAGAAAAAACTAAAGCTGTTTTACAATTAGATCATTATACTCATACTGTTGATGATGAGAATTATGAAATTCCTCCTGTTAATCTTTTGAAACATGGTGATAGTAAAACTACTAAGGGAAGCAAGAAGGCTTTGACTGATACTGCTACAAAACTTCAAAAAACTTTGTATAGCTTTGGGGTTTCTGCTAAGGTTGAGAATGTGTCTGTTGGACCTGTTATTACTAGATATGAATTGAAACCAGCTGAGGGAGTAAGAGTTAGTAAGATTGCTAAGCTTGCTGATGATATTGCTTTGAATTTGGCAGCTGAAAGTATAAGAATTGAGGCTCCAATACCTGGAAAACAAGCTGTTGGTATCGAGATTCCAAATAAGGAAAAAGAAATTGTTCCATTAAGGGATATAATTGATTCAGATGAGTTTAGAGATTCAAAATCTAAATTGTCATTTGCTTTAGGTAAGAGTGTTTCAGGAGACAATGTTATTACAGATATAGCTAAGATGCCTCACGTTTTAATTGCTGGTTCAACTGGTTCTGGTAAATCAGTTTGTATCAATACTTTAATTACAAGTATTTTGTATAAAGCTAAACCTAGTGAAGTTAAACTTATAATGGTTGATCCTAAGGTTGTTGAACTTTCAGTTTATAATGGAATACCTCATTTGTTAATTCCTGTTGTAACTGATCCTAAAAAAGCTGCTGGTGCATTGGCTTGGGCTGTTCAAGAAATGGTTAATCGTTATAGTTTATTTGCTCAAAAGAATGTTAGAGATATAAAAGGTTATAATGCTCAATTGGATAAAGAAGGTGCTGATGGTAAGTTACCTCAAATTGTTATTATTGTAGATGAGTTAGCAGATTTAATGATGGTTTCACCAAAAGATGTTGAAGATGCAATTTGTAGATTGGCTCAAATGGCTAGAGCTGCTGGAATGCACTTAGTTATTGCAACTCAAAGACCTTCTGTTGATGTTATCACAGGTATAATTAAAGCTAATATTCCATCAAGAATTGCGTTTGCTGTTTCTTCACAAGTTGATTCAAGAACTATTTTAGACAGTGTAGGAGCAGAAAAATTATTAGGAAAAGGTGATATGTTATTCTATCCATCAGGTGCTTCTAAGGCAACTAGAGTTCAGGGTGCTTTTATTTCTGACGGTGATGTTGAAAAGATAGTGGATTTCTTAAAAAAAGACGGTGAAGCAGTTTATAATGATGATATTATAGAAAAAATTGAAAAGGCAAATTCAACAGATAAAGAATTAGAAGAAAATTCAGAAGATGATGAAGCAGATCCATTTTTACAAGATGCTATTGAAGCAGTAATTGAAATTGGTTCAGCATCAGCTTCATTAATTCAAAGACGTTTTAAAGTTGGCTATGCAAGAGCTGGTAGAATTATTGACCAAATGGAAGCTAGAGGAATTATTTCTGGATATCAAGGAAGTAAACCACGTGAGGTATTAATGTCAAAAGAAAGATGGCAAGAGCTTAAGATGACACCAACTGGTGGTGAAAACGTGGATGAATAAAGTATGAAAGAAAGAAGGAGTTTATGAAAAAAAAGTTATTTTCTAAATTTAAAGATTATAATTATATATTAGATAAAATTTTGGAAGAAAAAAATTTTTCTGAAGATGCAACAAACCTTCTTTTAAATATGATTTATAAAATTGAAGTTTCTTATAAAGACTATGCTCAGATTAAAGGAGTTTTTGAAAAGCAAAATGATTTTATAGATAGTGTTATTAAAATTGTTTCTGATAATTGTAATCAGTTATTGTTAGTAGATCCTAAACAAGAAGAAATTAAGGCAATGAAAGAAAAAAATGTACTTGCTTTAACAGATGAAAAGAATAAAAAAATGTATGTGTATCCGACAGAACTTGCTATTTTGTATGGCTTAATTGATATAAAACCTAAATATTTTTATGTACCTAGAAAGTATTATTTTATAAAAAATGAATTGCAAAATATACTAGTTCAAGGAACGGTGCTTAATTATACAGAGGTTATTAGAAATTTTAATGGCTGGTCATGGAATATAGATGAAGATACTAATATTGATCAGGTTTCAAATATGATTTATCAAGCGATACGAATGTTGATTGATGAAGATTTTTTGAAAATGTGGGAACAGGATACGTCTCCTAAGAAAGATTATATTCAAGAGCTTAGAAATGAATTAACAGAATATTATGGAAAAGAAAATAGTACAAATTTTTATATTGCAATGGCTAGATTAGTTTTAGCAAAAAATATAGAAAAAAATGCTGATAAGATAAAAATAGAATTAGCTAGAAGTATGAGTGCTTATGAAAATATGAAAGATAAGACAGAGTATATATATCGTGTTTCAGAAGAACGTAAAAGATTATTGACTGAAATAGAACAAAAAGATTTCTTATTGAATGATGATAAAGCATTAATTGCTGAATTTAATAGACGCAATATGGATTTACCAAATGAGAATAAGATACTAAATGTGAGCGTTTTTGCAGAAATGATTCAAACTGAAAGAAAAGAATGTGTAAAGAAAATAAATGGTTTGAATGATTTAGTAAAGCCAACAAACTATACTAGATTAAAGAATGAATTATTTGAAAAAATTGAGATAATGTCAGTTGTGAATGATAAGAAAAAACTAAGAGACTTTGCTATTTTGTTTAACAAAGAAATAATAAAATGTTTTGCTGAAAATATTGAAAAAATAAGTTCTAAAGAAGAAATTATTGATATAATATACAAGATGAGATATTACAAAAAGATGAGAGTTACTAAAGATGAAAAGGTTGAGGATATTCTTGAGCTTAACGATGAAGTTACAAAAATATTAAAATATGTAATTACAAAAGGTTGCAAGGAAAAAGTATTTAACATATTTTGCAAAGATATAGAATATAATTTCAGAATCATTGAAACTGCTTTAGATACTGCAATTGCTAATTATGAATATACAGATATAGCAATTGAAATTAAAAATGATAAATTGGAAATTGTGGTATATGATAATGAAGTGGTTGACAAAAAAGATGAAATTGATTTTCCTTTAACTAAAAAGGATTTAGATGTAAGACAAAAGAAAAGAATACCAATGTATGTTATTTAAAGATACAAAAGAAAGGGGTAATTTATGAATATTACTTTTTTAGGGGCTGCTAAGACAGTTACAGGTTCAAATTTTTTAGTAGAGGCTGCTGGGAAGAAATTTTTAGTTGATTGTGGTATGTACCAAGGTAAAGCAGCACAAGAGATGGAAAATTCTGAAGAATTTTTATTTGATGTTAATGAAATCGACTTTATGTTATTAACACATGCTCATATTGATCACTCAGGAAGAATACCAAAATTGTATAATGAAGGGTATAGAAATCCAATTTATGCTCACAAAGCAACGGTTGATTTATGTTCAATTATGTTACCAGATAGCGGTCATATACAAGAAAATGAAGTTGAATGGAAGAATAGAAAGAGAATTAGAGCTGGGTTAGATCCGTTACCACCATTATATACAGCTGAAGAAGCTGCTAAATCTTTGGAGATTTTTAAAGCAGTTCAATATGACCAAATTGTTGATGTGGCAGAAAATATTCAAGTTAGATTTAATGATGCTGGACATATGTTGGGTTCAAGTATTATTGAAATTTGGGTTACTGAAAATGGAAAAACTGAAAAAATAGTGTTTACAGGTGATATAGGAAATAATGATATTCCATTATTAAATTCACCTACGATGATTGATAGTACTGATTATTTGGTAATGGAATCAACATATGGTAGCAGACTTCATATGAAAAATGATGATAAAGCTAGTATGTTTTTGGATATTGTTTCAGAAACTTTAGATCATGGAGGACGTGTTGTAATTCCATCATTTGCAGTAGGTAGAACACAAGAAATTTTATATGAAATTGATAAAATAAAAGAAACTCATAAAGATGATGCTGAATTTCAAAGAAAATATGAGCAATTAATGAAAACACCAGTTTTTGTTGACAGTCCATTGGCAATTTCAGCAACAGAAATTTTTAAGAAAAATACAGATTTATTTGAAGAAGAAGTTCAAGAAAAATTGAAACATGGAGATCATCCATTAGAATTTCCTGGATTGCAATTTACACCAACAGCAGATGAATCTAAAGCTTTAAATGAAACTTATTATCCATCAATTATTATTTCTGCAAGTGGAATGTGTGATATAGGAAGAATTAAACACCATTTAAAACATAATTTGTGGAATCCTGCAAGTACAATTTTATTTGTTGGATATCAAGCTCCTGGAACTTTAGGAAGAACTATTGTTGATGGGGCAGATAAAGTAAAAATATTTGGTGAAGAAATATCTGTAAATGCAAGAGTAGAATATATTGAAGGATATTCTGGACATGCTGATCAGGAATGGTTACTAAACTTTGTATATTCATTTATAAATAAACCAAAGCATATATTCCTTGTTCATGGTGAGGAAGATAGCCAAGAAGTATTAAAAGGTTTAATTGAGGCTAATGTAAAAATTCCTGTAACTATTCCAAGTTTTGGAGAAAAATACGAAGTAGCCGAAATTCCTCAACTACAAGAATGTGTTGAATATTCTAAGAAGATTGAAGAACAGTTCTTAAGATTACAAATATTAGAGAAATTGGATAAGATTAAAGATGAAATTAATAATATGACTCAAACTGTTAAGGAAGAAAAATTGATGAAAGAAAATCCAGATACAGAAATTGAGAAATTAAGTGACAAAGTGAAAAAACTTGAGGAACAAATAAAAGGATTAATAGAATAAAATATTATGTTATTGTTATATCTTAAGGAGGAATAAATAAGTATGGAGACGAAATATTTTAATGATGCTATTATTGGAAATAAAAAAATGACAGTTAGTTTTTCAAAAAATGGAGAATTATTAAGATTATTTAATCAAGCACCTGATTACAAACAGTTCTTTGAATTTTTTCATACAGGAGTTAAGATAAATGATTCAGCATTAATATATTTGCACAATGATATAAATAATAATTTCAGACAATTTTATATAGATGGAACTAATGTGCTAACAACAGAAATCATTAACACTTATTTTAATTTGAAAATCACACAAATTGATTTTGTGTTAATGAAGGAGAATTTGTTAGTTAGAAGATATCATTTTGTAAACAATAATAATATTGATTTGAATTTGAACTTTTTAACATATTCAAAATTATTTACTAATATAAACAATGATGCTTGTGGTTTAGTAAAAGATGACGCATTACTTCAATATACACATGATTATGCTGTATGTACTTTTGCTAAAGAAAAGATATCAAGTTATCAAATAAATAATGCAGCAGAATCAATAATGAGTGGCTCAGTTTATGGAAAAGATTATGTGGGAATGTCACCAGATTCAAGTATTGAATATGATTTAGGGGTATTGAAACCTGGCGAAGAGAAAATATTTAATTTGTATATATATGTAAATAATAATGAAGAAAAAAATATGTTAAATGAATTAGATCTTGAAATTGAAAGATTTAGAAAGATTGATTTGAAAAAAGAATTAGAAGATACTAAGAAATATTGGAGAAAATATTTAAAGGATCATTCTAATATTGATTTTAAAGATAAAGAATCATTAAAGAAAATATATGATAGAACTATATTATTATTTCCTCTTTTAATTAATGAAACAACGGGTGGAATATCAGCAGGAGTAGAGAGTGATGAATATAAAACCAAATGTGGTAGATATTCATATTGTTGGCCAAGAGATGCAGCTTTTATAACAGAAGCTTTAGATGAAATTAGTATGACAAAAGAGGCTGAAAAATTTTATAAAGTTTTCTGTAAGATGACTCAAGGTAGAAATGGTGGCTGGGAGCAAAGATTTTATACAGACGGAAGATTAGCACCATGTTGGGGATATCAAATTGATGAAACGGCAAGTGTTGTTTTTGGTGTATTTAGACATTATCAAAAAACTAAGAATGTAAAATTTTTAAAAGATTGCTTGAAAATGTGTGATAATGCAATGGATTTTATAGAAAAATATGTTGATGATGTTATTAATGAGAAGTACGAGTTGCAGAAAAGTTATGATTTATGGGAAGAGTATGAAGGAATTACTTTATATTCTATGTCTGCAGTTTTTGGTGCATATTCTGCTATACTTAAAATTTATGCTGAAGTTAAAGGTGAATATACAAATAATAGATTAAAAATCGAAGCAATGGAGAAGAGAAAAAAGATTTTTGAAAAGCGTGAAAGAGAAGTTAAAGAATACGTTTTGAAGAAATTTTATGATGATGATAAAAAGAGCTTTGTAAGAAATACTGATGATAGACGTTTGGATATTAGTATTTTAGGAAGTGTTGTTCCATTTAATGTTTTTTCTTGTAAAGAGAAGAAGTTTTTAAATACTATTGAGAGAATGAATATGACTCTTAGAACCTATACTGGTGGTTATATTCGTTATGAAGGTGATACTTATAATGGTGGATATAATCCATGGGTTCTTGCTAATTTATGGATGGCTAATTACTATATAGAGGCTGGTGAGAAGAAGAAGGCTAAGGAGTGTTTTGATTTTGTTGTTAAGAGTGCGTCTCCTTATGGTTTGCTTGGAGAACAGGTCAATAATGAGACAATGCAACCTTCTTGGATAATTGGACTTACTTGGTCTCATGCAATGTATGTTATAGTTGTAAATAGACTTAATGAGCTAGGACTTATTTAAAATAATTTGAACATAATAGTCAGCCAGGGTACTAAAAAATAAAATTTGTTTACCTTGTTTCGTGGTTTAGAAGTTCTAGCGAAAATCAATCAGCGCCCTCATTGCTGTGAGATTCCCTAATTGATTTTCTTAAGAACTTCTACTACCACTTTCACTGCGCAACAACTAATTTTATTTTTTAGTACTCTGGCTGTATATATAGTTTGAGAAATGTATTAATTTAGATTGGAGGATGTTAATGGCTAAAACAAACACTGTTTTTTTCTGCAATGAGTGTGGATATGAGTCAGCAAAATGGCTTGGAAAGTGCCCAGCATGCAATGCTTGGAATACATTTGTTGAAGAAAAAGTTGTAAAACAGGGAAATAATAAGACTGTTGTTAAAAAGACTGTTACACCAGTTTCTTTGAAGTCAATTGAAAAAATAAAAATCTCCAGAGTAAGTTCTGGATTTGATGAATTAGATAGAGTTTTAGGCGGAGGATTTGTAAATGGTTCATTGACTTTACTAGGTGGTGAGCCTGGTATTGGAAAGTCTACGCTAATCTTACAAATTTGTGAGAAATTCAAAACTGATGGAAAAGTTTTATATGTATCTGGAGAAGAGTCTGCTGAACAGATAAAAATAAGAGCTGATAGATTAGGAATAAATAGTGAAAATATTATGTTTTTGGGTGAAACTGATATTAATGCTATTGAACAAACTATAGAAGATATGGATCCAAAACTGGTTATAATTGATTCTATTCAAACTATGTATTCTGATGATATAACATCTGCGCCTGGAAGTGTAAGTCAAGTTAGAGAAATTACTTCAAGAATAATGAAAATGTGCAAGATGAAGGGGATTACTACTGTAATAATTGGACATGTTACTAAAGACGGTACAATTGCAGGTCCTAGAGTTTTAGAACATATGGTTGATGCTGTACTTTATATAGAAGGTGAGAGATATTTTTCATATAGGATTGTTAGAGGTGTAAAAAATAGATTTGGTTCTACTAATGAGATAGGTATGTTTGAAATGAGAAATGAAGGTATGGTTGAAATTACAAATCCTTCAAGTGTTTTACTTACTGATAGAGAAGACAATCCTGCTGGTTCTGTTATTGTAGCTAGTTTGGAAGGAACACGACCTATTTTAGTCGAATTACAGGCTTTAACAAGTACAACAGTTTTTGGAATGCCAAGAAGAACAGCTAATGGTATAGACTATAATAGAGTAACTTTATTAATTGCTGTATTAGAAAAGATTGGTGGAGTTAATCTTGGAAATCAGGATGTTTATATGAATATAGTTGGTGGCATCAAGATTAATGAACCAGCACTAGATTTGGGCGTTATTTTATCAGCAGCGTCTAGTTTTAAAAATATTAGTATTCCAAAAGATGTTGCGGTTATTGGTGAGGTTGGTTTGACTGGAGAAATTCGTTCAGTTAATATGATTGAAAAAAGGCTTAAAGAAGTTGAAAAAATGGGACTTAAGAAATGTATTATCCCAGATTCTAATAAAAAACTATTGAAAGAAAAATTTAAATTAGATATAATAGGCTGCAAGGATATCATTGATGCTATGAAGTATTTAAAGTTAAAATGATACTTTTAATAAAGACGAATATGAAAGAGAGGATACTATGGAAAAATTTAAAAAGATACTATTGATTGTAATAACATTAATATTAGTTGTTGCTATTGTATGGGTAACTGTAAATTTTGCAATGAGCAAAGTTGATAATAAAAAGAATCCTGTTGTTACAATGGAAGTAGAAGGATATGGAACTATAAAAATAGAGTTATATCCAGATAAAGCTCCTAATACAGTTAAGAACTTTATTAGATTAGCTCAAAGAGGTTATTATGATGGAAAGACATTTACAGATATAGAAGATGGATTAATTCGTGGAGGATTAACACAAACAACTAATGACAGTGGAAAAACTGTTGAAGAGGGACCAAAAATCAGTAATTTAAGAGATTTAGCTGATGGAGAAACTGATAAAGCATATGAAATAGAAGGTGAATTTATTGAAAATGGTTATAATGATAATACATTGTCTCATCAAAGAGGTGTAATTTCAATGTATAGAAAAACATATAGCCAATATCAACAAGAAATGGCAATGCTTCAAATGACTGGATATGCAAGCTATGCAGATACATTGTTAGCAGAATTTTATGATTCTCAAAGTGCTGGTTTCTTCATTTTAACAGCAGATGAAACTGGATTTGATGGAACATATACAGCTTTTGGTAAAGTAATTGAAGGTATGGATGTTGTTGATGCAATTTCAAAAGTTGAGTTGCAAAAATCAACAGATGATAGTGGAAATGAAACTACTACAACTAAACCTGTTACAGCACCTGTTATAAAAACAGTTACAGTTGATACAGATGGTGTTGATTATGGTATGCCTGAAATCAAAGATGTATTTGATTTTGATTCAGTATTTAATTTATTTATGCAAAGCTATATGCAATCCTCAGGAACAACTTCATCATATTAATAATGATAAGGGAGTTTTTATATGTTAAGAAAAGAAAATGGTGTTACATTTATTCTTTTAGTAGTAACAATGGTTGTGCTAGTTATATTAGGTACTGCGGCAGCGGCTGCAGGAATATCTACATATAAAGAATCTAAAGTTAAATTATATTTAAAAGAAATGGATGCAATAAAAGAAAAAGTTAGTTTGTATGCTGAAAAAGCTGAAGTGAATAGTAATTTAGATTTGGCTAATTTAGGAACACCAGCAGAGGATAAAGAGGCTTCTAGATATATTTTAGAAAAAGTTGTTGGTGCTTCTGAAGATAGTTACGAAGATTATAGATATTTAGTTGCTAGTAATGTTGCTTCAGAGTTAGGGTTAGAGAACGCTCAAAAAGATATTGTTATAAATATTAAGACCCAAAAAGTTTATTCAATTATACCAGTTCAATATAATAATGAATTATTTTATTCAGCAGATGACTTAAGGGATAGTTTAAAATAAAAATGGAAGATGTACTGAATCAAAATTTTTTGATTAGGTATTAGGTAGATTGGGAATGAACTCTGTATTATACAGGGCTCATTCCTTTTAATTTGCCCTTTATGTAGCTATATATTAAAGAAAAAGCTTGACAAATCAACTAAAATGTTGTAAAGTATATTAGCATTACAAAAAAAGAGGTGATTATCTTGGATAAAAATATTAAAATAAGTATTCTTTGTCAGATTTATGGCAAATTATTAACTGAAAAACAATATCAAGTTCTTGATGATTACTATAACAACGATTTATCTCTTTCTGAAATTGCAGAAAATCTTAATATAACAAGACAAGCCGTTAGAGATAATATAAAGAAGGGGGAAAATAAACTTTTCGAATATGAAGAAAAGTTAAATGTTATGAAAAAGACAATGGAGCAAGAAGAAAAAATTGCGATCGTCTTATCTGAAATAGCAAAGATTCAATCTAAATCTTCAGATAAAGAGGTTGGAAAAATATTAGAACACATTCATAATGTCTTAGTAAGTGAATAGACTTCTTAGCTTGAGTAGTGTAAATTCATAAGACAAAAGAAGGGAGAAAGATATGGCTTTTGAAGGTTTATCATCAAGACTACAAGAAATTACAAGAAAATTAAAAGGTAAAGCAAGAATTACAGAATCTGATTTGAAAGAGGTTTTGCGTGAAGTTAAATTTGCTTTGCTGGATGCTGATGTTAACTACAAAATTGTAAAAGATTTTGTTAAGGTAATTGAAGAAAAGGCTTTAGGTCAAGATGTTCTTAAGTCATTAACTCCGGGACAACAAGTAATCAAAATAGTTAAAGACGAATTAGTCGAACTATTAGGAGGAGAAAGTAGTAAAATTAATTTTACTTCAAATCCACCAACTATTATAATGCTTGTTGGTCTTCAAGGTTCTGGAAAAACTACAACAGCTGGAAAAATTGCAAACTTAATTCGTAAACAAGGAAAAAATCCTTTATTGGTTGCATGTGATGTATATAGACCTGCTGCTATAAAACAGTTACAAGTTGTTGGAAAACAATTAAATGTACCTGTTTATGCAAATGAGCAATCTAAGGATGTTGTAATGATTGCAAAACAAGCTATTAATGTAGCTATGTCAAAATTAAATGATGTTATTATTTTAGATACTGCTGGTAGACTTCATATTGATGAAGAATTAATGCAAGAACTTAAAAATTTAAAATCTAGTGTTAGACCACATGAAATTTTGTTAGTAGTTGATTCTATGACTGGTCAAGATGCTGTTAATGTTGCTGAAAGCTTTAATAGTAACTTAGGAATAGATGGTGTAGTACTTACAAAACTTGATGGTGATACTAGAGGTGGTGCAGCGTTATCTGTAAAAAAGGTAACTGGAAAACCAATTAAGTTTGCGGCTACTGGTGAGAAATTGAGTGATATCGAAGAATTCCATCCTGATAGAATGGCATCAAGAATATTAGGAATGGGTGATGTTTTATCAATTATTGAAAAAGCAGAAGAAACTTTTGATGAAGAAGAAGCTCTTAAAATGGAGAAGAAACTTAGAAAGCAAAAGTTTGATTTAGAAGATTATTTAGCTCAATTAAGACAAGTTAAAAAAATGGGTTCTTTTTCTTCAATATTGAAAATGTTACCTGGTATGGGAAACTTAAAAAATATTCAAATTGATGATAAAGAATTTGATAAAGTTGAAGCTATGATTTGTTCAATGACATTGGAGGAAAGAAGAAATCCAAAGATATTGAATGGTAGCAGAAGACTTAGAATTGCTAAAGGTAGTGGAACAACAGTACAAGATATTAACAAGTTCATTAATTCTTTTGAAATGACACAAAAAATGATGAAGAAATTAACTAATAATAAAGGTGCCATGAAGAAGATGATGAGAGGTTTAGATGATGGTAATTTGGATATAAATGATATTACTAGAAATCTAAAATAAAGTAGTTATTAAATTTTTAATTTTAATAAATAAAGAATTTTTTGGGAGGTGAAATTTATGGTAAAAATAAGATTACAAAGAGAAGGAAAGAAAAAAGCTCCTTTCTATCATATAGTTGTTGCTGATTCAAGAAGAGCTAGAGATGGAAGAATAATTGAAAAAATAGGAACTTATGATCCAATGACAGATCCATCAACAGTTGTTTTAGATAAAGAATTAGTTGAAAAATGGATTAAAAATGGTGCAAAACCAACTGATACAGTTAAAAGACTTATTGCTGAAGCTAAATAATTAAGTTAGGTGGTAAAAAGCATGAAAGAAATTCTAGAAACTATGATTAAGAACCTTGTTGAAGATGAAGCTTCAGTATCAATTGAAGAAATTGCTCAAGATTCAGAAATTAAATTTGAAGTTAGAGTAAATGAAAAAGATATGGGAAGAGTTATTGGAAAAAAGGGAAAAATCGCACAATCAATAAGAACAGTTATGAAAGCGATTGCCGCTAAAGAAAACAAAAAAACAAGTATTGAATTTATTGATTAGGAAAAAAATATGCAAGAATATTTTGAAATTGGTCAAATCGTTAATACGTCTGGTTTAAAGGGATTGGTTAAAGTTAATCTTTTTACAGATGATATAACTAAGATTGAAGAATTTGATAAAGTAATAATTGAAAAAAATAAAAAGCAACAAGAGTATGAGATTGAAGAAGTTAAATATCATAAAAATCAAGCTTTAATTAAATTTAAAGGAATTGATAATATTGATGAAGCTGAAAAATTGAGAAATTCTTATATTAAGATACATCGAGATGATGAGCCTGAACTTCCAGAAGATACATATTATATTGTTGATTTGATAGGTCTTGAAGTTTTTTCAGATGAAGGTAATAAATTAGGAGTACTTAAAGAAGTATATCCAATTCCATCAGGGGAACATGATATATATGTTGTGGATACTGGGGAAAAAGAAATACTCTTACCAGCAATTGGCGAAGTTGTTGTAAGTATTGATATTCCTAATAAAAAGATGATTGTACATCTTTTACCTGGATTAATATAAAGGAGATGTTAAAATGAAGTTTGATGTTTTAACATTGTTTCCAGAAATGTTCGAACCGCTAAAACAAAGTATTATAAAACGTGCTGTAGAAAAGAATCTAATAGATATTAATTTAATAAATATTAGAGATTTTTCAGAAGATAAGCACAACAAAGTTGATGATACTCCATATGGTGGAGGAGCAGGAATGCTTATGAAACCAGATGTTGTGGATAAAGCATATAATTCTATAAAATCTGAAAATGCAAAAGTTATTTATCTTACACCTCAAGGAAAAACATTAAATCAAAGAATTGTAAGAGATTTATCTAAGCAAGAACATTTAATATTACTTTGTGGTCATTATGAAGGTATTGACCAGAGAGTATTAGATAAAATTGTAGATGAAGAAATTTCAATTGGAGATTATGTTTTAACAGGTGGTGAGTTACCAGCAATGGTATTGATAGATAGTGTTTCAAGATATGTTGATGGAGTTTTATCTGATGAATCAACTGATGAAGAATCTTTTTCAAATGGTTTGTTAGAATATCCTCAATATACAAGACCAGAAATTTTTGATAATGTTAAGGTTCCTGACGTTTTAATTTCAGGACACCATGAAAATATTCGTAAATGGCGAAGAGAAAGATCTTTGGAAAATACATTCAAAAAAAGACCAGAAATGTTAGAAAATATAGAGCTAACGGAAAAAGAAAAAGTCTATATAGAAAAATTAAAGAAGGAGGTCCAAGAATAATGGATATTATTAAATCAATAGAACATGAACAACTAAAGAATAAGATTCCTGATTTACGTATTGGTGATACTGTAAGAGTACACGTAAAAATTAAAGAAGGAAATAGAGAAAGAATCCAAGTATTTGAAGGAATAATAATTAAAAAACAAGGTGGAGGAGTTAATGCAACATTTACAGTAAGAAGAATTTCTTATGGTGTTGGTGTTGAAAAAACATTCTTAGTTCATTCACCAAACGTTGAAAAAGTTGAAGTAACTAGAGTAGGTAAAGCTAGAAGAGCTAAATTATACTACTTAAGAGACAGAGTTGGTAAAGCTGCTAAGACTAAAGAAAAAGTTGGAGCAAGAATTGAAACTAGAGAAATCGTTGTTAAAGAAGAAGTTGTTCCAGGAGAATCAGAAGTTGCTGAAGATGCTACAAACGTAGCTCCAGAAACAGTTGAAGCTCCAGTTGCTGAAGAAGTTAAAGCAGAAGAAACAAAAACTGATAAAGAATAATTATAAATAAAAAATTCCTAATTTTGAATTAGGAATTTTTTTATTTTTGATTGATTTCATAGATACTGTTTCAAACTAAAAGTTCGAACAGAAACGTCGCTGGAGCGAATCACATACAAGTTACGAACTAAGTTCTCTTTCTAAAAACATTATATACAAAATTTTCACGAATTTCAATGAAAGTATATAAAGTTTTCAAATTAAATGATAGAATTTGTTAAAATTACAAATAACTTATTTTAAGGATGTGATTATTATGTTAGATATTAATTTTAATCAAATTATTGAAATGATTGAAAAAAGAAAAAATAATGCTTACAGAAAAGTAAATGAAGAAATGATTTTATTGTATTTAGAAGTTGGTAAATTCCTATATGAACTAAAAGAAAATAGTAATTATGGTGATAAAATAACAACAAAAGCCTCAGATTTTATGAATAATAATTATCCTAACATAAAAGGTTTTACTAAAAGAAATATAGAACGTATGATTCAATTTTATAGTACTTATAAAGATGATGAGATTGCGACACCACTGGTGACGCAATTGTCTTGGACAAACAATTTACTTATATTAAGTGGAGCTAAAAGCAAAGAAGAAAGACATTTTTATTTAAAATTGTCTATTAAAAATAATTATTCAAAAAGAGAATTAGATAGACAAATATCATCAGCATATTACGAAAGATATATGCTTTCAGATGGAAAACAATTATCAACAGTAAATAAAACTGTAGATGAGGATGATTATCCAAATACTAGAATTTTAGATACTTATAGTTTAGAGTTTTTGGATTTACCAAATGAATTTTCAGAAAAGGATTTAAAAAATGCAATTATAAAGAACTTAAAAGATTTTATATTAGAAGTTGGTAAAGACTTCACTTTTATCGGAGATGAATATAGAGTTCAAGTTGGAAATCATGACTTCTTTATTGACTTATTATTCTATAACAGAGAGTTATCTTGTTTGGTAGCATTTGAATTAAAATTAGGAGAATTTAAAGCAGAATATTTAGGAAAAATGAATTTATATTTAGAAGCACTAGATAGAGATGTGAAAAAAGAACAAGAGAATCCAAGTGTTGGTGTTATACTTTGTAGTTCTAAAGATGAAGATGTTGTTGAATATTCAATTAGTAAAAATATGTCTCAAACTATGATTTCTGAATATAAGTTAAAATTAATTGATAAAAAATTATTAGAAACAAAACTTAAAGAAATGAAAAATTTGATAGATAATAATGATAAATAGTAATTTATAGGAGAATAAAATGTTAGGTAAATTATTTGAATGTGAAGTAGATAAAAATAAGAAGTATTATAGAGTTATACAAACAATAAACGAATATAAAGATGGAAAGAAATTTCCAATTGATGAAGTGGTAATGGCAGACAAAGAAATTGATTTAAATGCAACTGAAAGTATACAAATGGGAGGATTTTGTGTATCTACATATAATTATGCTTTTAGATGGCTGATTAGAGGAGATACATTATGTGAGGTTATAATTCCAGAAGATAGTAAATTTTATAAGACAGTAAGCGATAATGATGTATATGTTTGTGAAAAAATGATTTTAACTAATCCTAAAAAAATAGATGATAATTTCGCAATGGAATTATATAAAGTATCAACTTTAAATGAGATTTCTTATTTTAGAGCAATGGCAGCATGTGCTATATGCGGCTATATAAATACAGCGCTAAAAGTATTTGAAGATAAAGTAAATATTCAAAATATTAGTGTTGCAATACCAGAATTTGAAGGCTTTTGCAAGCGAAGAGAAGAAGAACATTATGGAAAAAATATACTAGAAATTGAAAGTGTTAAGATTATATATAATAAATTAAAAGAACTTCAAAATAATAAAAAAATTGAGCAATAAATTACAATTTATAATTAAAATTATTTGCAAATTAATAATATTATTTCCATTAAAGGGTATGGGAGTTCCAATAGTAGAATTTGGGTGGGAGTACAAATTCAGTGCTGTCTAGCTATCTAGACATAGATGTTATTCCCATATTCAAAGAAACAAAAAAGAGGATTAAATTATTTTGATAAATTTTTCCTCTTTTTTGAAGATTATTTATATAAAATAAAAACTCACGAACTTCTAAGTCCGTAAGTTGATTTCAAATGGAGCGGGTAGCGAGAATCGAACTCGCGCGACCAGGTCGGAAGCATGGCATTCTACCACTAAATTATACCCGCACTTCATGTATATTATAATATATTTATTTGTTTTTGACAAATAATATTAGAAATTTTATTAATGTGTATAAGTGATTTGTATTGAATACTTATAAAATATATGTATGAATATACTTAGACGATTGAAAAATTGAAAACTTATGTAAATGATGGTATAATATAATTATGTTGGGATGTACCAACTAAAAAATATAAAACGGAGGTGCCGAACAATGGCAAAAATTAACAAAGAACGGACAACCAAGCAGGTAATGGGAATCGCGAAGGATCAGATCCGGGATTGCAAGAAATTGCAGATGGACAATATCATTTTCCCTAAGTGGGATGATCTTGGACTTCTCGGATTGATTTTCCGGCAGGATGTTAAAACTAAGGAACAGCCTGATGGCTGTATCTATGACGAAGCAACTTACCGCGTGGTGATGAGAGTTATTAACGGTAAGGTGCTGATGACAGGTGGACGTCCTGATGCGTATACTTGGAAACATCAGAAGGTTGAAAGCAGCAAAAATGTGAGATTTATTGGTTGCAATTCTGCAGAAGCACTGATTAATCTGTCTGGAATGCTGGAGACTATCTCGGATGTCGAAGAGAAAAAAATGTTTGCAGATATGTTCTGCAACATGAAAAAAGATTTGCTTCTTGTTACTTCTGCCGAGGAAAGTAGACGTTGTGTCGAAATCACTCCTGATTTGTATGCTGCTGGAATTACTAGTTGCGTCGATGAGTGGATGGAAGTTGATTCCAATGGTGAGGCAGAAGAAACTCGCCTGAATGTTGGAGACTTTCTGATTGTGAATGAAGCTGGAAACAGTGTTTATTGCATCAGAAGAGAAGAGTTTTTGGAAACTCATTCTTTGTAAAAATGTAAAAACTCCACAGCACTAATGCTGACAAGAGGTGTCTTGTAAAAATTAGAATATGGCATTCCGAAAGGAGTGCCATATTTAATGTATTTAAATAATTATTGGATAGATATATTGAACATTGATTTATGAGGTAATGTATGATAGAATAACAAAACTAAATGATAAGGAGGTTTTGTAGTTTTGTAACTATTAACATGCTAGGAATAATTTCCAAAACCGAGCAGGAGGAAGAACGATGAAGGCTGGTAAAAAAGATTATTTTGAAAAACATTCTCGAGCTGTTGAAGCTTTTTTGGCTGGAGAAAGAGAGAATTCGCTGATTTGTACAAATGATTCAATAGCGAAGAAATTGGAGAAACGGTTTAAGGTTACTTTAAAGAGAGTAGAGACTGTAAATTCGAATAAGGGGTTGTTTATGTTTGAGATTATCGAATAATCAGATAGAATCGTAACCTTTCATTTATATTTGAAGTGGCGGGCAATGTGAAAGTTGCTCGCTATTTTTGTGATGTGTAAAATAAAAAAAGACTTACTTTTGTAAGTCTTTTTGGAGCAGGTAGCGGGAATCGAACCCGCATAGCCAGCTTGGAAGGCTGGAATTCTACCATTGAACTACACCTGCAGTTTTATCTGCTAATTTTAAAAATATTAAATGGAGCAGGTAGCGGGAATCGAACCCGCATAGCCAGCTTGGAAGGCTGGAATTCTACCATTGAACTACACCTGCATGTTTCCCCTGACAAGTATAAATTATAAAGTAGTAATTGAGATTTGTCAAGAGTAATTTTGAAAAAAATCATTATTTTTATTTATGTTTTTTTAAAACAAGGAAAGACAGCCAGATGGCTGCCTTTCCTATAAGCATAAGATATTAGATCTTTGCTTTTAACAATTAGCAACTACGATTGCTTCAAAAGGATGTAACTGCTTTTTTGTTTGAGTGTTTTGACTCTGAGTTGTAAAGATTACATGTCGGAATTTAAAGTTGTCTGGAATAGGAATTGCTTGTGTTGTATCGCTAAAGTTTACAACAACAAGATAGATTGCTTTTTTCCATCTACGTTCGAATACTACAACATCATTGCTGTCGCTGATAAATTTGTAACCAGCTTTTGCAAGCAATGGAAATTGGTTGTGTGTGTGTCCGATTTTTCGATAGAATTTGAGCAACTTCTTATCTCTGTGTCCCCAAGGATATGTTCCGCGGTTCCATGGATCTTTGTAGCCGAAAAGACCAACTTCGTCTCCATAGTAAACACAAGGGTTACCAGGTAAGAAGTAGAGTAGTACTAAAGCGGCTTTTAACATTTGTTTGGCTTTTTTATAATCAGCTCTGCTAAAGTGTTGAAGCTGTTCATATTGCCAATCACGTCCATGTGGACCAATGTCCCAAACCCATTCATATGCATTGAGCATCATTCCATTACCTACAAGAGAAGTGATTGGTCTAGGAATGTCGTGTGTTCCTAAAGCGTTCATTGCTGAAAGCATAGCTTCTCTTGGGTACTCATGATAGATTTCTCGTGTTACGTATTTAAAGCTTGCAGTATCTTTAAAACGTGTACATTTGATAATCGCATCAGTAAATGGATAATTCATAACGCTGTGGAGTGATGTGCCTAAGAGATAATTTCTTTTGCCTTCGAATTTTCGAATAGCATTTTCCCAAATTTCTCCCATAACGAATGCATCTTTTTTGCAACGTTTTGCACATTTTACTAACATTTCCAAGAAGAAATCAGGTAATTCATCTGCTACGTCAAGTCTGAGACCATCGATGCCCCAGCTAAACATTGTTTCAATGACACCGCCTTTTCCAAAAAGAAATTCTTGCCATTCTTTGCTGTAAGGATCACATTCAGGAAGAGTGTGGAACCCCCACCAGTATGCAAAGATGCTTATAGGATCTTTTTTATACCAGTGGTAATACTTTGACTGCGTTCCAGAATATGCTCCTGGTTCAGGATAGGTTGAGTAGGAGTTGAAATAAACACTGTCATTTCCAGTGTGATTGAATACTCCATCAAGAAGAACTCTCATTCCAAGATTGTGAGCTTTTCTACAGAGTTCCTTGAGATCATCAATACATCCGAGATATGGATCTACATTTTTATAATCTGCAGTGTCATATCTGTGATTTGATTGACTTTCACATACTGGTGTGAGATAGATAATTTTTACTCCGAGTTTCTTAATGTACTTAAGGTGATTGGTGATTCCTTTGAAATTTCCGCAGAAAAAGTCTGTGTTGGTAATTTGACCTTGTTCATTTGGTTTCCAATCGGGAATGTCATTCCAGTTTTCATGAATTGTACGACGCTTTCTTTCAAATACGGGTACACTTGGATCTCGGGAGAATCTATCTACCATGATTTGATACATGATAGCTCCTTTAGCCCAATTAGGTACTCTGAAAAGTGAACTTGTAACAGTAAATTCCATCCAAGGCATATCGCTATTTGTGAGGATAACATTGTTGTCACTCAGCTTAATATAGCTGGTTTTGCCGTTGATGTCGAGTTTAAAACAGTAAAAATACAGTCCTGTTTCAAATTCAAAGTGCACATTTTCTGTGAGAAAAGTGCTGACATTGTTTTTAGTTCCTATATAGCACAAAGGAATTTCTTTCCTTTGTGGACTGTGGTACTTTTGCAAGATTAATGTCACATGTTCAGCAAATCCTAATTCGTTAGAAAGGCATACATTAAACCGATATGTTTTTTCTTTTGAAATCTCAGTTAATTCGGTTACCCGAATCTTTAAGTCTGAACTAACATACATAATAAAGCCCTCCTTCATTGTGCATTGTTAATAAAATTTCATAGTGCCATTTTATGACGATTTTCGACAAAAGTCAACATGGTTTACAAAAGTCTAATAATGTAATAAAATAGATATGTATTTAGGAGAAAATTATGGAAAAGTTGATATCACATTCAGAGAATGAAACTAAGTTAATAGGAAAAAAGTTTGCAGAAAAATTAAAAAAAGGTGATGTTATTGTACTTACTGGAGAATTAGGATCTGGTAAAACAAAATTTACAGAAGGCGTTTTAGAATATTTTGGATTAGAGAATGAAATATCTAGTCCTACTTTTAATATTGTAAATGAATATATAAGCAAGAATATAAATATTTATCATTTCGATGTATACAGGTTAGAAGATGAAGATGAGTTTTATGCCATTGGTGGCGAAGAATATTTTGATAAAGGTATTTGCTTGATTGAGTGGGGAGAAATGATTGAAAGTGTGTTACCTAAAAAATATATTCATATTACTTTTAATAGAAATTATGAAAATGATGATTCTAGAGAGATTGTGCTTGAATGTATAGAAAAATAATTTGGAGGATTTTATGAAGATTTTAGTTGCTGATACTTCTAGTAGTGTGTGTTCAGTTGGAGTATTTGAAGATAATGTTTTAATAAATAAAAATGAATTAGATAATGGTAAAACTCATTCAGAAAATTTTATGCCGTTAGTAGAAAAAACTTTGAATGAAGCTAAATTGAAGTTAGATGATATTGAATATCTAGCTGTTGTAGTCGGACCAGGTTCTTTTACTGGAATTAGAATAGGTGTTGCAAGTTGTAAAGCAATGGCTGAGATAAAAGGATTAAAGGTTGTACCAGTTTATTCATTAGATTCAGTGGCAGCAAATGAAGTTGGAAATGGTAATGTAATTTGTTCGATGATTGATGCTAGAAATAATCAAGTATATTGTGGAATATATGATAATAAAATTAATAAATTAGAAGAATACATGGCTGATGATATTGAAAATGTATTATTAGTTTTGAATAAATATGATGATATTGTATTTGTTGGAGATGGTGCTGGTTTACATGAAGATATGATAAGAGAAAAAATGGTTGATAAAAAGATAGTTTTTTCTAGCAATAATAAACAAAATGCTGAGAGTTTGGGGATAATTGCTTATAAGAAAATAAAAAATGGTGAATTTACAGATCCAGATTCAGTTGTACCAGTTTATTTAAGAAAGTCTCAGGCGGAGAGGTTGAAAGATGCAAAAGAAAATTCTTAAAATGAATGAAAAATATTTAGAAAAATTAATAGGAGACTTGAATCAATTTGATGAGTTTTGGAATGAGAAAATTTTAAGAGATGAGTTTGAAAATGAAAATTCTGAATATTTTGTTTTAGTAAATGAAGATGATGAACTATGTGCTTTTGCTGGATTATGGTTTAATATAGATGAGGCTCATGTGATGAATATTGCAGTAAGGAAGAATTTTAGAAACAATGGATTGGGTTCAGAATTTATGAAATTTTTAATTGATAGGGCCAAACAAAAAGAAAAGGTGTGTATTACATTAGAAGTAAAAGCAGATAATATTCCTGCAATTGCTCTTTATAAAAAATGTATGTTTGAGGAAGTAGGAAGAAGAAAAAAATATTATAATAATTTAATAGATGGAATTATAATGACGAGATATTTTAAAAACTAGGTGTTTTTAAAATATCTTTTTTGGGAAAGAATAGTTATATGGTCTTGCATAAAAATGTTGTATGATATAAAATTTGTTTGTGAAATTACATAAGAGAAATGATAAATGTGGAGGAATAATTTACGAATGAGAAAGATAAATGAATTAAGTTATAAAGATTTAAAAGATGTTTGTAATCCTAATATGTTTAAATTTGAAAAAATAAAAGAGGTTGCTGATACAACTAATTTAGTTTATGGACAGGATAGAGGAATTAAAGCTTTAGAATTTGGTGTAAATGTTGATTTGAAAGGGTATAATTTATACTTAGAAGGTCCAGCGGGAGTTGGAAAGACAATGTATACTAAGAAGTTTTTGCAAACTAGAGCTTTAAAAGAAAAGATTCCTAATGATTGGTGCTATATTTATAATTTTGATGATCCGAATGAGCCAATAGCAGTGTCTTTACCTGCTGGTCAAGGAAAAATTTTTCAAGAGACAATGGATTCATTTATTAGAAATATAAGAAGAGATATAAAGAAAACATTTAATAATGACGAATTTGAAAAAGAAAAAAAGGTTATTAAGCAAGAATTCGAAACTAAGAAAGAAGCTATTTTAGCTAAATTAAATGATAAAACATTGAAACAAGGATTCCAAGTAAAATCAGCGCAAAATGGTATTTATATGATGCCTGTTTACGAAGGAAAAACTGTTGAAGAAGAGGAATATGAAAAATTACCTTTAGAAGTTAAGAGTGAATTTGAATCTAAATCACAAGTTGTTCAAGAAATGATTTTTGATACTTTATCAGAATTAAAATTGATTGAGAATAAAGCTGATAAGAAGATTGATGAATGGCAATCAAATGTTGCTTTACTTACGGTTAATATTCATATTAATAATGTTAAATCAAATTATAAAAGAAATAAAAAAATTAATACATTTTTAGATAATGTAAAGAAAGATATATTAAAAAATATAAATACATTTATGATGCCTGAATCTGCAAATGATTCAAAACAACCAGTTCCACCTCAAATGAAAGCAATGCAAAATAATGAGCCTTGGTTAAACTACCGAGTTAATTTATTTGTTGATAATAGCCATTTAGAGGGTGCACCAGTAATAATGGATTCTAATTATACATTTCAAAATATTTTTGGAAAATTAGAATATGAAAATCAATATGGAATAATGAAAACTGATTTTACAATGATAAAACCAGGTTTATTACAGAAGGCAAATGGTGGTTATATAATTTTCCAAGCAAAAGATTTAATTTCAAATCCACAATGCTATGAAAATTTAAAGAAGGTTTTACAAGTTAAAGAAGTAAGTATTGAAAATAATTTAGAACAACGTTCTTCTATGATGCTAGTGTCATTAAAACCAGAGCCTATTCCTTTGGATTTAAAGGTTATCATGATAGGAAATCCAGAAATATATCATACGTTATTATCATTAGATGATGATTTTAGAAAGTTATTCAAAATTAAAGTTGAGTTTGAGGAAGATGCTCCAAAGACTGATGAGAATATTGCCAAATTAGTTAAATTCGTTAGAAGTTATTGTGAACAAGAAGAGTTATTAGATATAGATAAAGAAGCAATGGCAAGAATTGTTGAATATGCTTCAAAATTATCTGGAGATAAGGAAAAATTATCTACACAATTTAGTGAAATTGGTCAAATTGTCGGTGAGGCTTCAACTTGGGCTAAACTTGATAAGTCTAAAATTGTTACAAAAAAATATGTACAAAAAGCTTTTGATGAACGTATTGAGAGAATAAAGAAATATGATACAAAATATCTTCAAATGATTAAAGAAGGTGCTTTGCTTATAAATACAGATGGTTATAAAGTGGGACAAATTAATGGCTTGACTGTAATTACAATAGGAGATTATTCTTTTGGAAAACCATCAAAAATAACTGCTAATACTTATTTAGGAAAACAAGGAATTGTTAATATAGAAAGAGAAGTTCAAATGTCAGGTTCTAGCCATTCAAAGGGGGTTATGATTTTGACTGGATACTTAGGAGAGATGTTTGCTCAAGATAAAGCTTTGTCTTTGAATGCTAGCATTTGTTTTGAACAATTATATGGTGGTGTAGATGGTGATAGTGCATCAAGTACAGAGGCATATGCTATATTGTCTAGTTTGTCTGAAATGCCTATAAATCAATCAATTGCTGTTACAGGATCTGTTAACCAAAAAGGCGAGATTCAACCTATTGGAGGAGTTAATGAAAAAATTGAAGGTTTCTTCCAAATTTGTAAAATGAGAGGATTGAATGGTGAACATGGAGTTATAATTCCAATTCAAAATGTTAGAAATCTACATTTAAATGATGAAGTTATAGATGCTGTTAAGAAAGGTGAATTCCATATATATGCTATTAGTACAATAGATGAAGGAATTGAAATTTTGACAGGTGTTCCTGCTGGTAAAAAAGATAAATATGGTAAATTCCCTGCAGGTACAATTAATTATTTGGCTAATGAAAAACTTGTGAAGTATGCAAAATATGCAGAAAAAGCACAAAATATGTAAATGAAAATATGTTGAAAATGAAGCGTTATTGCTATAAAATTGCAATAACGCTTTTTGGTATTATAGGAATGTTAATGTATTGTTAGTAGTAGATCTGAAAGGAGAAAAATGATAGAAGATAATAAAATTGAAAAATATATTGAAGAGATTAAAGTTTCTATTGATGATATTAATAATGTTTTGAAAGAAATCCAAAAGAAAAATTACGATTTAGAAAAAGAGCAATTTCAAATGAGAATGATGATAGAAAATTTAGAGTTTTTGATTAGAAAAAAGTGAAATTTATATGCTAAATGATAGTAAATTTTATAGGAATGTGATATATTATTGACATAATAGGGAGAATTGTCTTTTCTTACTATGATTTAAAAATTTATTTTAGGAGGAGATGCTTTGAAAGTAACTGAAGAAGATATTTTAAATTTAAAAAGAATTTCTAATAATGTTCGTAAGAGTATTGTTGAGGAAGTTTATTCTGCACAATCAGGACATCCAGGTGGAGCACTTTCTTGTGCAGATATTTTGACTGTATTATATTTTAATCAAATGAATATAGACCCAGAGAAAAAGGATGATTTAGATAGAGATAGATTAGTTTTATCAAAGGGACATGCTTCAGCTGCATTATATGCTGTGTTAGCTGAAAGAGGATATTTTTCAAAAGATGAATTGAAAGGTTTTAGAAAATTAGGAAGCATGCTACAAGGACATCCTGATATGAAACATATACCTGGAGTTGATATGACAGCAGGTTCTTTAGGCCAAGGACTATCTGTTGCTAATGGTATGGCGATATCATCTAAATTGGATGAAAGAGGATTTAGGGTATATTGCATTGTTGGTGATGGAGAAATTGAAGAAGGACAAATTTGGGAAGCAGCAATGGCATCAGCTCATTATAAATTGGATAATTTATGCTTGGTTGTAGATAATAATAATCTTCAAATAGATGGAAAAGTTTCAGATGTTATGAGTGTATATCCTTTAAAAGAAAAATTTGAGGCATTTGGATTTGAAGTTTTTGAAGTTGATGGAAATGATATAGATGAACTTATTACAGTTTTTGATAAGGCCAAGACAGTAAAAGAAAAACCAACAGCTATTATTGCAAAAACAATAAAAGGTAAGGGTGTTTCATTTATGGAGGACAAAGCAGATTGGCATGGAAAAGCTCCAAATGATGAAGAATATAAAACTGCAATAGAAGATTTAAGCGCAAATGATTAAATAGGAGGAATTTTATATGAATCTTGAAAATAAAAAAGCAACAAGACAAAGTTATGGTGAAGCATTAAAAGAACTTGGAGAAAAGAATAAAGATGTTGTGGTATTAGATGCTGATTTGGCTGGTGCTACAAAGAGTGGAATTTTTAAAAAAGAATTTTCAGATAGATTTTTTGATATGGGAATAGCAGAACAAAATATGATAGCAACTGCAGCAGGAATGGCTACGTGTGGTAAGATTCCTTTTGCTAGTACATTTGCTGTTTTTGCAACTGGTAGAGCATATGATCAAATTAGAAATAGTGTGTGCTATCCCAATTTAAATGTTAAGATTTGCGGAAGTCATGCAGGAGTTACTGTTGGTGAAGATGGTGCTACACATCAAATGCTTGAAGACATAAATATTATGAAGGGGCTTCCTAATATGAAAGTATTTTGTCCATCTGATGATACACAGACTAAATGGGTAGTTAATAAGTGCGCTGAGATTTCTGGACCTTGTTATATTAGAACTGCTAGATTATCTTCACCAGTTATTTATGAAAATGATGATAAATTTGAAGTTGGAAAAGGTGTTCAAATAGGAGAAGGTACTGATGCTACTATATTTGCAACAGGTATTTGTGTGTCAGAAGCTTTAAAAGCTCAAGAAGAGTTGAAAAAAGAAAATATTGATGTTAGAGTAGTTGATATGTTTTGCTTGAAGCCTATTGACAAGGAGATTATAATTAAATCAGCTAAAGAGACTAAACATCTTATTTCAATAGAAGATCATAGTGTAATAGGTGGATTAGGAAGTATAATAGCAGATGTATTGACAGAAGAATTTCCTACAAAACTAATAAAAATTGGAGTTAATGATAGATTTGGTGAATCTGGAAAGGCGACAGAATTATTAAAGAAGTTTGAACTAGATAGTGAATCTATTGTGAATAAAGTAAAGAGTATTATGGAGTAAAAAATGGATTTAGATAAAGCAATTAATTATTTTAATGAATATACATCACATTTTAAAGTTGCAGACAATAAGGTAACAATAAAAGTTAAACATACAATGGGAGTTGTTCAGATTGCAGAATATATTGCAAAAAAATTGAATTTATCAGAAGAAGATATTGAACTTGCCAAAATGATAGGTTTGTTACATGATATAGGAAGGTTTGAACAAGCTGTAAAATATGATAATTTTGAAGATTATAATACAACAGACCATGCGGAGTTAGGAGCTAAATTATTATTTGAAGATGGATTAATTAGAAAATTTATTGAAACTGACAAGTATGATGAAATTATAAGAAAAGCTATAATTAATCATAATAAGTTTAAAATACAAGAAGGACTAAATGATAGAGAATTATTACATGCAAAAATAATTAGGGATGCTGATAAAACTGATAATTTTGTAATAAAACAATATCAAGATTTTCGTTCTTTATTTAAATCTACTGATAAAGAGGTAGAAAAAGAAAAAATTACTGATACCGTATGGAATGAATTCTTACAAGAACGAATAGTAATTTCATCTCATAGAGTTACTAATATGGATAAATGGATTTCACATATTGCGTGGGTTTATGATTATAATTTTCCTGTTGGATTAAAATATTTGAAAGAAAATGATTGCGTTAATAAAATTATTGATAGATTAGATTATAAAGATGAAGAAACTAAAGAAAGAATGGAGTATGCAAGAAAAAAAGTAAGTGAGTATATAGATAAAAAATTAGCAGAAGACTAATTTATTTGTCGGAGGATGTAATGGAAAGAAAAGAAGTAGTAGATCAATTAAATAGGGCAAATGTATATATTGCAAGAAAAAAGTATACAGAGGCTGAAAAAATATTAGATAGGCTAATTAAAGAAATTGAGCCAATAGAGATAGATAGGCATGGACGAGTACTTGATTTTAGCAATCGATTGGAATTCTTTTTATATTGTCATATGGATCAAAAAATAAATATTTCTTGGAATAGAAATTTTCTTTCAGATACATATTTAATAAAGGGAATTATTTCATTTGAAAACAAGAACTATAAAGAAGCTATTACATTGTTTGAACAAGCTTTGAAATGGAATCCGGCTAGTATGCATATATATAATGAAATATTAGAGTCTACTATTTGTTTGAGAGATTATCAAAAGTTTGATTATTATTATGAGAAAGCTATGAAATATGCAGCAAGACCAATTGATTTAGCTATGCTTTATAAAAAGGCTGGTTATGTATGGATTGAAAAAGGACAGGATGAAATTGCCTATAATTTATTGTTATACAGTAAATTATTTTTCCCTAGAAAAGAAGCTGATAAGGAGATTGCTTTTCTAGAAAAAAGAGTTGGAACTAAATTAAAATATTATCCTGATCTTGGAACAATAGAGTATTTAAGAGAAAAAGGATTATTGTATCAGAGGCCAGATTATATAGTTTCTACGTATTTTGCATTGATTAAATCAATGCAAGATATGATGATAAAAAAAGAAGAATTTCGAACAAGAGATAATTATTTAGAATTAATTGATTATTATCATGCGTTATATTTCCATCGTCCTGGTGGGCAAATTCATTCTGCATTATTGGCGGTACAAAGGGAATATGAATTAAAGTTTCCTATTAAAAAGGAGGAAAATTAAGTGGGCTTTTTTGTTGAAAGAGAAGATAGTACAAATGGAAGAGTTATAAAAACAGGAGACAATGTAAAAGTAAAAGAAACAAATGAAAAAGGTTTTGTCATAGCGATATTGAATGACGAGTATATGATAAGTGTAAATGGTGATGTTAGAAATTACTATGAAGATGAAATTGAATGGATTGATGCATAAGGGGAGTAAAGAAATTTATGAACAGTAGAGATGGTATAATTGGTTTAGCAATAGGCGATGCTATGGGAGTACCTGTTGAATTTGTTGAAAGAGAAAAATTAATGAACAATCCGGTTACTGAGATGCTAGAAAGAGGAAGTCATAATCAACCGAAAGGAACATGGTCTGATGATACTTCTTTAACTTTAGCGACTATGGATTCAATAATTCATTGTTTTGGAATTTCAACTGAAGATATGGGAAACAGATTTGTAAAATGGATGGAAGATGCAGAATATACTGCTGGTGGAGAAAGATTTGATATAGGCAGAACAACGCTTATAGCATTATCTAGATTTGAAAAAGAAGGACATCCATTTGAAAGTGGATTAGCTGCGGAAGATAGTAATGGCAATGGTTCTTTGATGAGAATGTTACCAATTGCGTATTATTGTTATAGTGCACATTTGAATACAAGTGATGTGTTGGATGTTGTAAAAAAAGTATCATATATAACACATGCTCATGAGGTTAGTGTGCTTGGATGTTATATATATGTATTGTATGCCATTAAATTATTAGAAGGCAGATCAAAATATGATGCTTATAATGAAATAAAAAGTGTTAGTTATTCAAATTTTTCTAAGAGTGCATTAGAATTATATAGTAGAATTTTAAAGAAGAATATTAGAGAGGTCCCTTTGGATTCAATTAGATCAACTGGATATATTGTTGATACATTAGAATCTGTTTTGTGGGTTTTACTAAATACAGAAGGTTTTAATCAGGCTGTTATTGGAGCAATTAATTTAGGTGATGACACAGATACAATAGGTGCATGTACAGGAGGATTAGCTGGAATAATTTATGGATTGAAGTCAATTAATACAGAATGGAGAATTGATTTAAGACGTTATACATATATTAGATCTATGTGTGATGAATTTGATCAAATTCTACGTTCTAGTAGTAAGAAGTTTGATAGACCTGAACCTGTATATGGAAATGAAGAAAAAGTTGTAAAAATTATCTTGGGAGATATTACTAAGTTAAATGTTGATGCATATGTTAATTCAGCAAATAATTCTTTACTTGGAGGAAATGGAGTAGATGGAGCTATTCATGCAGCTGCTGGACCAGAATTGTTAGAAAAATGTAAACAGTTAAATGGTTGTGAAACAGGTGAAGCTAAAATAACTAGAGGCTATAAATCTAAAGCAAAATATATAATACATACAGTTGCGCCAAAGTGGTATGAGAGCCCTAAAATGGATAAAGAAAAAGTCTTGAGAAAATGTTATGAAAATTCATTAGCATTAGCAGAGGATTTTCAGTGTGCTAGAGTTGCCTTTCCTTGTTTAGGGATGGGAATGTATGGTTGTCCTGTTGAAATAAGCGCTAAAATTGCTATTGATTTTGCGGTTGCTGAGTCAAGAAAGAAGAATCCTGGTGTTGAAGCGATTTATTTAATATGCTATGAGATGGCTGAGTATGATTTTTATATGGAATATTTTAAAGAAAAGATTAAGGAGAAGAAATAACATGGATTAAATCTGTGTTATTTCTTCTTTTTTCAAATTTTTCTATTGCAAATAAAGACTATTATTGATATTATATTGTAGTAAATAAGCAGATT
Source organism: uncultured Clostridia bacterium (assembly GCA_934130285.1). Lineage (GTDB taxonomy): Bacteria > Bacillota > Clostridia > TANB77 > CAG-508 > UMGS1994. The sequence goes on from CAKOXT010000002.1 coordinate 163,384, forward strand.
TAGTCAGATTATAAGGAGATAAAAATGATTGAATTTAAAAATGTTAGTAAAGTCTATGATACTGGTACAGAAGCGGTTCACAATGCTAATTTTAAAATAGACAAAGGAGAGTTTGTCTTTTTGGTTGGATCTTCTGGATCAGGAAAATCTACATTAATAAAATTAATTTTGAAAGAAGAAGAACCAACAAGAGGAAATATAATAATAAATGGGAAAGATACAACTTTCTTAAAGCCAAAGAGAGTACCTTTCTTGAGAAGAAGTATGGGAGTTGTATTTCAGGACTTCAGATTACTTCCAGATAAAACAGTTTATGAAAATGTTGCATTTGCTATGTATATTGTAAAAGCAACGCCAAGACATATTAGAAGGCAGGTGCCTATGGTTCTTTCATTAGTAGGATTGAGTGCTAAAGCTAAAATGTATCCTAATGAATTATCTGGTGGTGAACAACAAAGAGTTGCCTTAGCGAGAGCTTTGGTTAATAATCCATCAATGATAATTGCTGATGAGCCTACTGGAAACCTAGATCCTGATACAGCTTGGGAAATCATGAATTTATTAAATGACATTAATTTAAGAGGAACTACTGTTGTTATGGCAACACATGCTAAGAATATAGTTGATGCTATGAATAAGAGAGTTATTCATATTGATAAAGGCAATATAGTTAGCGACAGAAAAGGTGGATACGAAGAGGTATAAATTAATATTAGTATAAGATAAAAGGTGATTAAAATGGAAGATAATAATTCAATGCCACGAACTAGGAAAAGAAAATTACTGAGCATGAGTATTTTAATTATATTAATTATTATTACTTTAGTATTGATTTTAATTTTATATGAATTACATAAAAAGAATCTTGAAAAATCAGAAACAAAAGATGATACTAATATTAGTGTTATTGAAGAGAGAAATAATTCGATAACAAATATGCAGGTATTTATAAATGATGAATTGAATGATAATGAGATTCAGCAATTTAAAGAAAAAATTAGTAAATTAGATGGAGTCGCTTCTGCGATTATATATACTAAGCAAGATGCACTTGATGAAATGAAGGAAAAATTAAAGGATAATCAAGAAGTTTTAGCAGGATATGAGGGTGATAATAATATTTTTCCTGATTCTATTATTGTACAATTAAATGGACAGGCAGAAGAAAAAAATATTAAAGAAATAATAGAAAACATGAAAATAAATGGAAAAAATTGTGCTGATAAAATAAATTTGCAAAAATATTAAAATAAGATAAAAGGTGATTAAAAGTGAGATATAATATTTTAACCTATCACATTGGTGAAGGAATCAGAAATTTATTTAAAAATAAAAAATCAACTGTTGCTTCTTTGTGTATAATGATGGCAACAATGTTGATGTTTGGAATATTCTTTATAATTGGAGAAAATATTAATCATATAATGAAGACAATTGAAGAAGAACAGGGAATGCAAGTTTTTATAATTGAAGAAGCTGATAGTAAAGAAGTCCAAGAAGTTAGAGATATGATTAGTAGTATTGATGGTGTTGCATCTGCAACAATATATACTAAGCAAGATGCACTTGATGAAATGAAGGTTAAATTAAAGGATAAACAAGAAGTTTTAGCTGGATATGATGGTGATAATAATATTTTTCCTGATTCGGTTATTGTTAAGTTAACTGATTTGGAAAAGAGTGCAGAAGTTCAAGAAAAAATTTATCAAATTCAGATAAATGGAAAAAATTATATTGATGAGATTCGTAGTAGTGATAAAACTATTAATGCTTTAATAAATATTGCAAATGGTATAAAAATTGTTACAGGAGTTTTATTAGTATTGTTAATTGCAATATCTGTTTTCATTATTTCAAATACAATAAAGTTAACAGTTCATGCAAGAAGAAAAGAAATTTCTATTATGAAATATGTTGGTGCAACTAATTCATTTATACGTTGGCCATTTATAGTAGAAGGTATTATTATAGGAATAATATCAGCATTATTGACAATCTTAATTATATATGGTGGATATACATTTATTATTTCTAAGATTTTAGGAGTATTTAATAGTATTCAAGTAAATGTATCATTGTTAACATTTAAAGATATGTATCAAATGATTTTAATTGTTTACATGGCTTTAGGAATTGGAATTGGTGTATTAGGAAGTAGTATTTCTATGAGGAAATATTTGGAGGTTTAAAATTCGATTGAAAAGAATTAGGTTAAAAGTTGTTGGAATAGTATTCATGACAATGATTTTATTACTTATATTTTCAAAAAAATCATCTTCTGATTATGTATCAAATTTGCGTGATCAACAAGCAAATTTGCAGAGTCAACTGGAAGCATCTAATGCTCAGATTGAAATAATACAATCTGATGTATCAGAATTAGTAACAGAGATTGCTGAATTAAATGATGAAATTGTTTCTCAACAATTAGAAGTTGAATTATTGCAAAATCAGAAAAAAGATTTGCAAAGTAAAATAGAAGAAACTGAGAATAATTTAAATGTAGCAATCGAAGATTATAATAAGCAAAAGTCTCAGTTAGAAGCTAGATTAGTTGCTTCATATAAAGCAGGTGATACAACATATTTGGATATGTTATTACAATCTAGTTCATTATCAGAATTTATTTCTAACTATTATATGATTTCAAAAATTGTTGCTTCAGATCAAGAGATGCTTGTAAAGATTGAAAATCAAAAGCAAGAATTAGAAATGTCAAAATTAGAATTAAAAAAGCAAAAGAAACAGTTAAATGAGACTGCAGAAGAAAGTGAAAATAAAGCTGTTGCATTAGAGAATATGATTGTTATTAAAAATAATTATATTTCACAATTATCAAGTCAAGAAGCTGAATATGCAAATGATATTATTGAAATGCAAACAGAGATTAAGAAAGTTGAAGCTGAGATTTTAACTGCCGCAACATTAAATATTGGTTATGATTATGTAGGGGGAGAAATGGCATGGCCTGTTCCAGGTCATACTAGAATTACATCAAATTACGGTATGAGAACTCATCCAATAACAGGTGTTTATAAATTGCATACAGGTGTTGATATATCTGCATCAATTGGTGATTTATTTATAGCTGCTAATGATGGTGTTGTTGCTAAAGCAGAATACAATACTGCATATGGTAACATGGTTTTAATTAATCATGGTGGAGGAGTTTCTACATTATATGCTCATGGTTCAGAGATTTTAGTTCAAGTTGGACAAGAGGTAAAGCGTGGAGATGAAGTATTAAAAGTTGGTAGTACAGGATATTCTACTGGACCTCATGCTCATTTTGAAGTTAGGGTTAATGGACAATGTGTAAACCCAATGCCATATATTACTACAACTAATAATTAGTATATTTAGGAGGAAGTTATATTGAGACACATAAGAAAGAGAGACATTGTTATTTTATTAACAATGTCGATAGTTTTAGTTATTTTAGGAAATGCTTTTTCAGTTTTTGCTGCTACGTCATCTGAATTGAAAAATCAACAGCAAAATAATCAAAAACAAATTGATGAAGCAAAAGATGAACAAGAGAAAATTAAGAGTCAAATGTCATCAATACAAAAAGAAGTAGAAAACTTAAATGCGACGATTGCAAGTTATGAAAATGAAATAGATGATTTAACAGATCAAATTGATGAAACTGCTTCTCAAATTGATAAGATGTCGCAAGAGTTGGATAATAAGCAAAAAGAATTAGAAGAAAAAGAGAAGTTGTTAGAAAAGAGATTAGTTGCAACGTATAAAGCTGGTGATACTTCTTATTTAGATTTGTTACTAAACTCAGGAAGTTTAACAGATTTCTTATCTAATTATTATTTAATAGAACAATTAAATGATTCTGATTCTAAATTAATTGATACGATAAAGGAAAATAAAGCTCAAATTGAGGAATCAAAAACTCAATTAGAAGAGAGTAAAGTTCAATTAGAAGATGCAAGAGAATTACAAAAAAATAAAAAGGCAGCATTAGATATTTCAAAAAGCGAAAAAACTCAAAAGGTTGCACAATTATCTTCAGAAGAACAAGATTTACAAAAAAAGATTGAAGATATGCAAGCACAAGATACAGTTATTAGAGAGGCAATAAAAAAAGCTGAAGCTGCTGAAAGAGAAGCTAATAAAAATAATGGTGGAAATAGTCCTTCAAAAAATCCAGGAGGATACATATATCCAGTTCCATCAGCATATGCTAAAATAACAACTGGAATGTATTATTCAAGTGGTTCTTATCATGGTGCTGTGGATTTTGGAACGGGTGGAATTGCTGGTCAACCTGTGTATGCAGTAAAATCAGGTACAGTTGTGCTTACACAAGCATTAACAACAAGTTATGGAAATTATATTATTATAAATCATCATGATGGTACATATACATTGTATGCTCATGGTCAGGCGGGTTCAATTTGTGTTTCTCCAGGTCAAACTGTTTCACAAGGACAACAGATTATGAAGGTAGGAAGTACTGGTAATTCATCAGGAGCACATTTACATTTTGAAGTTAGAGTAAGTCCAGGAGGATATAATAATCGTGTTAATCCACATAGCTATTTACCATAATTAAATAATCAATGGGGAGGGCGTTATAATTGCGCCCTTAATTTTTGAATAGTATAATTTTATAAAAATATATAGGAGGATAAGATGGACGACGAAGATAGAAAATATATGACGAGAGTTAAAGTCATTATTGCTGTTATGATAACATTTGTTATTACATTTTGCGGTACAATATTTTTGTATGGAAAATATTTATCAAATAAGGGATTGATGATTAATCCATATAAGTCATCTGAAAGTATTGTTGATCAAATTAATGCATTAAGAACAGTGATTGAAGAGAAATATAAAGGCGAGATTGATGATGATAAATTAACACAAGCAGCATTAAAAGGATATGTAGAAGGATTAGGTGATGAATATACTGAATTTTTAACATCAGATGAATGGGAAGATCTTGATTCATCATTATCTGAATTTGTTGGAATTGGTGTATATATGTCTCAATTAAAAAGTACTAATGAAACTATAATAATTGGTACAATTGATGATGATACGCCAGCTGCTAAAGCAGGAATAAAAGCGGGAGATATTATTAAAGAAATTAATTTGGAAGATGTTTCAACAAAAGGTTCAGAATATATTTCATCAAAAATAAAAGGTACAGCAGGTTCTACTGTAAAAATAAAAGTACTTAGAGGAGAAGAAGAACTTACTTTTGATGTAGAAAGAGCAGAAATTAAAGTTTATAAGATAAAACATGAAATGCTTCAAAATAATATAGGATATATTGATTTTGATTCTTTTACAGATACAAGTTACAATGAATTCAAAGCAGCATATGAGAATTTAAAAAATAATGGTGCAACATCATTAATTGTTGATTTAAGAAATAATACAGGTGGGTATGTAGACTCTGCATTGAATATAGCTGATATGTTTGTTGATTCTGGAAAAGCATTATTAATTACTGAAGATAAAAATGGTAATAGATATACGCAAAGTTCAAAAAATAGTAAAGAAATTGATATGCCAGTAGTTGTTTTAGTAAATGAATATACAGCGAGTGCATCAGAAATATTAACAGGAATATTAAAAGATTATAAATTAGCAACAATAGTAGGAACAACAACATATGGAAAAGGTGTTATTCAAGAAGTATATCCTGATGTTTTAGGAAAGGATATCGGAGGAGCTTTGAAAGTTACTGTATCAGAATATTTTACACCAAACGGAAATAAAATTAACAAAGTTGGTATAGAGCCTGATGAGAAAATTGAACTTGATGATTCTGAAAGTACTGATATTACTAAAGATACAGATACGCAATTGCAAAAGGCAATAGAAATTTTAAAAAAATAAAAAAAATAGTAAAAAAAGTATTGACAAGTGAGTCAAAATCTATTATACTATGTCTTGTCAGCGACGAGCTGACAAAATGGTCGCTTAGCTCAGCTGGGAGAGCATCTGCCTTACAAGCAGGAGGTCATAGGTTCGAGCCCTATAGCGACCACCATTTTATGGCCCGGTAGTTCAGTTGGTTAGAACGCTAGCCTGTCACGCTAGAGGTCGACGGTTCGAGCCCGTTCCGGGTCGCCAGAAACTATCTAGATTACTAGATAGTTTTCATTTTATTTTGGCTCGATAGCTCAGTTGGTAGAGCAGAGGACTGAAAATCCTCGTGTCAGTGGTTCGATTCCACTTCGAGCCACCACTGTTAAAAAAAGAGTATCAATGATTTGAGAAATTTCATTGATACTCTTTTTTTATATTTTTATAAAAAATAGTTGATATTGTGTTTTTTTATTGCTAAAATGTTAATAGATTAAGTACTAAGGAGGAAATTATGGAAGAGAACAAAACAAAAAAAACAGGTGCTAACGGATTAATTTTAACAGTATTATTAATAGCAGCTATTATAATTGCATTCATGTGGGTTGCAATATATAATCTAAATGATCAAAAAGCTGATTTAGAAAAACAACTTGAGTCATCAAAAAGAGATGCTGATTCAACAAGACAACAATTATTACGTATGCAAAATAAATACGGAATTACAATTGAAGATTTAGAATCAGATAAAGATGATGAAAAAGATGTAGCTAATAAAGTTGATTCAGAAGATGAAAATACAGTTAGCAATAAAGTAGAAAATGCAACAAATGAAGTTTCAAACAAAACTTCAAATGAAACAGAAAATAAAGTTTCAAATGAAGTAGAGAATGTACCTGCACAATAATAAATTTTAGATATGTAATTTAAACTATATTATATAAAATGAAATATTTTGTATAATATAGTTTTTTTATTGAAAAAAATTTTTTAAAATATTGCATAAAAAAACAAATATAGTTATAATAACAATCATGGGGATAGATGGAGGAGAATATGAAGAAAAATAGCAGAATTATTGTTGTTGCTTTAATTATTCTTATTATTGTTGCAGCAGTTTTAGGAATATTATTATATAATAGAGAACACAAAGTTCAAGAAACAAAACAAGAAGCAAAGGAACTTGTTGAAGAATCAGTTTCAATAGATGAATTTAAGAAAAAACTGGAGGAAGCTGGTTTAAAAATAGATTTAGAAACAGAAAATACAGAATGTAATCTTATTGGTGCTAGTGAAGGTTCTTCATATATGATATCTGATTCGTTGATTCAAGTTTATAAATTTGATTTTAATAAGTCAGATGAACTTACAGTATCTAATTTGAAAAAAGCTAAAGAATCAGGTAAAGTATTGATGCCATCTTTTAATAATTATGAATTAAAGGTTGTTTATAATAAAGGATTGATTTTAGTTAATGTTGAGGATCATCCTGATAAAGATAAAATTTTAGAAGTATTTAATAATTTGTAAAAAAATAAAATCTAAGTGCTAAATGGTACTTAGATTTTTTGCATAAATGTGTAAATTAGAATTTATATATGTGAATTATATATTGACTGAATTTTATATTTAATGTTTGGAAAATATGTGGAATTTGGCTTGTTATTATTCTTGCTTGAATTTTTGTTATATGATAAAATTTTAATATTAAAAGAAATGGGGAATGAATATGAGAAAAATTTTGATAGTTATTGTACTAACAGTACTTGTTATTTTTGGAATATATTTTGTTCAGCATAGATGGAATAATGAAAATATAGAAATTGGAATGGCTGAAAAAATAGATGAGGTAAAAGAAGAGCCTAAAGAAGACATTACAATTAATATGACGGTTACTGGTGATGTTTTGTGTCATAATACGAATTTCTTTGATGCATATAATGCTTCTACAGATTCATATGATTTTTCATATACATTTGAAGATATAAAAAAATATTTTGATAATGCCGATATTGTTGTTGGTACTTTGGAATCTAATTTTGCTGGGAAAGCTGCTGGATATAGCAATTATCCATTGTTTAATGCACCAGAACAATTAGCTACTGATTTGAAAGAGCTTGGCTTTGATGTGATGGCAACTGCTAATAATCATTGTTTAGATAAAGGTTTTTCAGGAATGGTAAATACTTTAGCTGAACTTGATAAAGCAGGAATTGAACATTATGGAACTTATGCAACAGAAGAGGATAGTGAAAAGTACTTAATAAAAGATGTAAATGGAATTAAAATAGCGTTTTTGGATTACAATTATGGAACTAATGGTATTTCTTTACCAGAAGGAAAAGAGTGGGCTATTAGTATGATTGATAGAGATAAAATAAAAACAGATATAGATAATGTAAAAAAAGAAAATGTAGATGTAGTATGTGTTAATATGCATTGGGGGCAAGAATACAGGTTAACTCCAACTGATGAACAAAAAGAATTAGCAGATTTCTTGTTTGAAAATGGTGCTGATTTAATATTAGGAAGTCATACACATTGTTTGGAACCAATGGAGAAAAGAACAGTTACTTTATCTGATGGTACTACTAAAGATGGATTTATTATATATTCATTAGGAAATTTTATGTCTGGACAAAAAGCTGATAATTCAAGGCAATCTGTAATTTTAGATATTCAGCTTACAAAGTCAGGAAATGATGGAAAGATTAGTATAGGTTCAGTTACATATACACCAATTTATATGTATAATTATTATACTTCTAAATCAGCACATAGATTTAAAATAATGGATATAGAAGCAGAAATAGCTAAATATGAAGCTGGAGATACAAGTATTGGATCAACAATGTATAATACATTAAAAAAAGAATTACAAGGTGTATATAAAGTAGTAGGTGATGAAATTTTACCAGCTTCTAAGGAAGATGAAAAGGAGTAAATATGAAAGAAGAATTTATTAATTTATTAAGAAGTACAAATCGTGAAGGTATTGAGGAAGTTATACAATTTTTAGAAAGAACAGATTTTTATAAGGCTCCTGCAAGTACAAGATTTCATGGAAGTTATGAAGGCGGATTATTAGAGCATAGCATGAAAGTATATGAAATATTGAAACATAAAGTAAAAAATTGTTTTGTAGATATGAATGTTGGTGATGATACTTTAATTATAATTGCGTTACTTCATGATGTGTGCAAGGTTAATTTTTATAAAGTAGATTATAGAAATGCAAAGAATGAAAGAGGAGAGTGGGAGAAAGTTCCTTATTATACAGTTGATGATACTATTCCTTATGGACATGGAGAAAAATCAGTTATGATGCTTACTGAATATATGAAACTTACAGTTGAGGAAAAATATTGCATTCGTTGGCATATGGGATTTACAGAACCAAAGGAATCTTATAATACTTTAGGTCAAGCTTTTAAGAAATATCCTTTAGCTTTATTACTACATGAAGCTGATTTGGAATCTACATATTTCTTTGATATTTAAAATAATAACAGCACTAGATTGTTCTAGTGCTGTTTGTGTATTTAGAAGTTTTCAGGACTTCGTAATTCGTTCATTTTTTGTTGCATGTCTCTTTGAATTTCTCTTGTTTTTTGAAAATCAAATTCATAACTAAATCCAACTTTTTTTAATATGTCTCCATCATTTAAGAATGGAGGCAAGCTAGATGTTTTTACTTCATGCATTTTTTGAGTTGATAAGTTTTGTAGTATTGTGTATTTGCCTTCTGTTCTATCTACTGAAAAATATTTCATTTTTTCTAATGTACCTCCTAATCTTTTTATAAAAGTAGAATTTGAAATAGTTTGGTTTAAATTGTGTTTGATGTTTATATCCATATATTTTATTAATATTAGAATAAAAAGTATAATTATTGTATCATAAAAAAGTTCATAAATCAAGGATAAATCCTTGACTGCTAAGAACACTTGTTTTATAATTGGAGCAGGTGTTGATATGGAGAAAAAATTTTTACATATAGATGTGAATAATGCTTTTTTGTCGTGGACTGCAGTTGCAAGATTAAAGGCAGGGGAAAAGGTGGATTTAAGGACTATTCCATCAGTTGTAGGTGGAGATGAAGCAAAGAGACATGGAATTGTAGTTGCAAAAAGTAACATTGCTAAGAAATTTGGTATACAAACTGCTGAACCTTTGTATATGGCTAGAAGAAAATGCCCAAGCGTTGTTGTAGTTCCAGCTGATCATAAGTATTATAGAGAGTGTTCTGATAAATTATATAATCTTTTTTTAGAGTATACAGAAAAGGTTGAGAGATTTTCTATAGATGAGTGTTTTCTGGATTTGACAGAATATCTTAAACCAGATGAGGATTTAATAAAAGTTGGAATACAGATAAAAGAAAGAGTAAAAAGACAATTTGGTTTTACAGTTAATGTTGGTGTTTCAGATGATAAAATTTTGGCTAAAATTGCTTCAGATTTTGAGAAACCAGATAAAATACATACTTTATTTAAGACGGAAATTAGAGAAAAATTATGGCCTTTGCCAGTATCAGAAATGTTTTTGGTTGGTAAAAAATCTATACCAAAGCTTAATAGAATGGGAGTAAGAACTGTTGGTGAGTTGGCTAATACGGATAAAGCTGTACTTATAAAAAATTTTGGCAAATATGGTTATACTATTTGGAAATATGCCAATGGTGAAAGTGGTGAGGAGGTAAATTATTTACCTGAGAAACCAAAAGGAATAGGAAATAGTATTACTTTGCCTTATGATGTAGCTAGTATTGATGAATTAGAGGCTACGTTAGTTGAGCTTGTTGAAAAAGTGGCATATAGACTTAGAAAAGAAGATATGCTTGCTACTGTGGTTAATGTTCAATTAAAAAACAATAATTTTAAAAATTATTCTCATCAAAAGAAATTGCTTTCTAAAACGGATTCTACTAATGATATTTTGAAAGTTGCAAAGGAACTATTAAGAGAATTGTTTGTAGGTGAACCAATTAGATTGATTGGCGTTAGAGTTGATGGGTTAGTTGAAAAAGAGGAGTTTCAACTTTCAATATTTGATATAAAAGAAGATTCTAAAAATAAAAAATTAGACAATGCAATAGATCAATTAAAAGAGAAATTTGGATATGATATTTTAACTAGAGCGTCTGAACTAAAACGTAACAATAAAGATAAGTAGTGCATATATTATATTAATCTGATAACTCTAGGAGGTGCAGATATGGAACCACAAGTTACGATTTGTTGCAATAAAAGAGAAAAGAGATGTTGTTGCTTAAATAGAGTTTTATATACAATAATTGGTTTATTTGCTTTTGTTATTGGAATAGTTATAGGAGCTCAAACAACAATTGTTTCAACTATTGGTGCTGTTTACTTTTATGCAATAGGAACTACTTTAGTAATATTGGCGCTTATTGCGTTGATATATATATGGTGTAGTTGTAGAAATTAATAAATTAATTTAGTGGGCTGTGTATGGTTTTACAATAAGTAGGACCATATATGGCTTTTTTATATAATTTTTTCTAAACTTTATATAATGAGCAAAGAAAGCAAAATAATTGAAAAAAAATAGGCGTTGTGATAGAATACATTTATCTTTTTAAGGAGGATGATAGATTATGAAAAAAGATAAAATAGCGATAGTTATGGCTGCTGGAAAAAGCGAGTCAATGAATTCAAAAAAGTCAAAATTAGTACATAAATTATATGGAAAAGAACTTGTTTCTAGAGTCACAGAAGTGGCAGAAAAAGTGGATTGTGATGAGATTATTACAGTTGTTGGTGAACAAAAAGAGCAAATCATGGAAGTTCTAAAAGATAGAACAAAATATGTTGTTCAAGAAGAACTTTTAGGTACAGGTCATGCATTAATGCAAGTTATTCCTGAGTTAGAATCTAAATCAGGTCAAGTAATTGTTTTATATGGTGATGTTCCTATTATAAGAAAAGAAACAGTTGAAAAATTGATAGATAGAAATAGAAATGAAAGAGAAGCGGTTACATTACTTACAGCTATTTCTGATAATCCAACAGGATATGGTAGAATTGTTAGAAATGAAATTGGAGAAGTATTAGAGATTGTTGAAGAGTCTTTAGCTGATGAAGATACAAAGAAAATTAAGGAGATAAATTCAGGAATTTATTGTTTTGATATTGAATCATTATTAGATGCTGTAAAAGAATTACAAGCTCATGAAAATGGTCAAATATATTTAACAGATATTATTAAAATAATGAAATCAAAAGACTTAAAGATTGGTGCTATGATAGTTGAAGATAATACTGAAATACTAGGAGTAAATGATAGAGTACAATTAGAATTATTGGGTAGAGTATTAAAAATGAGAATTAACACAATGCATATGTTAAATGGTGTTACTATTGAAGATTCTGATACAACTTATATTTATGAGGATGTTAAGATTGGTAGAGATACTGTAATTCATCCAAATACAACAATTAAATCTGATTGTGTAATTGGTGAAGATTGTGAGATTGGACCTAATGCTTATATTAGAGAGAAATGTATTCTTGCTGATAAAGTTAAAATTGGTAACTGTGTTGAGATTAAAAAGACTCAAGTTGCTTATGGAAGCAAGGTTCCTCATTTATCATATATGGGTGATTGTGAAATTGGTACTGGTGTAAATATTGGTTGTGGATCTATTACATGTAATTATGATGGTGTAAACAAACATAAGACTATTATCGGAGATAAGTGCTTTATTGGTTCAAATACAAATTTAGTTGCTCCAGTTAAATTAGGTGATAATGTTTTAGTTGCAGCAGGTTCAACAATTACAGAGGATGTACCATCTGATAGTTTAGCTATTGCGAGAGAAAGACAAGTGGTTAAAGAAGGATGGAATAAAAATAAATAAAGAAGGAAATGTCCTATGAAAAAGAAAATATTTGGTATTATATGTGTTATTGTTATTTGTTTTGCTTGTTTTTGCTTAGGATTTTGGGCTAATAATAGATTTAAAAACAATCAATTAGAAAATAATGTAGAAAATCCAACTGGTGATGAAGGATTAATAAAAACACCAGATAGAATTATTTTTAAATATGAATCTAAATATTATGAAATAACACCTGACTATGAAAAATATTCTGAGCTTGTTGATTTGTGTAGGAATAATATTAATAGGAAGAACGATGAAAAGATTTCTGAGAATGATATTGATTCTTTGAAATCAACGGCTAAGTTTATAGAGTTTGATTATAATACTGAAAGTAAGAATTTTATTTTTACTTTAACTTCAGATATTGGAGCTATTCAAATGCAGGATTCTGATGGAGTTATAATTTCAAATAAATTGAGTAATCTTGATAAAATTGGTGAAGCTTATATTGAAGCTATAAAAGATAAGAAGGGCTATGATATGAGTAGTGAGAAGATTGATTCAATGATTCAATATCAAGCATTACCAGCTACAGCTGATTTTAAAAATGTAAAAGATGAAAAAGTATTTGTAAAAACTTTTGATTCATATGATGATTTTAATAAAATTTCTAATCAATATAATTTAAAATTTGATAATGCAGATACTATTAAGGACAAGTTTGAAAATAGAAAAGGTATTTTAATATTATCGCAATATGATATTAAAGATTATAAAGTCAATATTGGAAATGTTAAAATTAATTTTGCAGGAAATGATTATGCAGTGGTTTCTACAGCTCCTTCAGGTTATAATGTAGATTTAATTTTAGTTAGTAAAATTGTTAATACAAATTGTATTTATTATAATTATGATAGTGTAGAATTTGTTGATAATTTAACTGGTACAACTGAAAGTATTTCTGGTGTTGTAAAGAGTAAAGATGCTGACGAGATTACAATTGCATATACTTCTAATGAATATGCGAAGGTATTAGGAAAGGTAATGTTATCATCAAGAAAACTTATTAATAAGACTGCTGATGAGGTTCAAGTAGGAGATTTTGTTACTGGTACTGCAACTGTGACTGGAATTGAAGATGGTATTAAATCATATGATGCCGAATCTCTTTCAGTTCAAGATAAAGAGGAGTATAATAGATTGCTTGAGAATGAGCTTAAGGGAAAGACGAAGATTAATACGGCGATAGTTGATTATACTACTGATGAGAATGGTTATTCTGGTAGTGTGGTATGTGCTTTGTATTATGGAGAAAATTCAAATGAGCCAGATGCTTATTTTAGTGCTAATTATGATTTTACTGATAATAAAACGGAGAGTTATTTAGGAATGTCAAATCATTTAGCCAGCGATTATGGTATTCATCCTAATGAAATGGTTGATATAACTTTTTCAGAGCCTATTACGGATGTTAATAAGATTTTTGTTAAGATGTTCGAGTTTATAGCAGATTAATAATTATTAGTAACTGAGCAAATAGAAAGTACATATAAATTTTATATGTACTTTTTTATGGAATTTAATTTAATGTAACTAGAGCAATTTGAATGTGATGAAAAAATCCTAGAATAGATACAATAATGTTTTTTTATACCTTGGTGTCGCAATTTCCATATTATCAGTTTTTGTATGTAAATTGCTCCATTTCGTATTCACTGCGTTCATTTGATCGCTTACGCGGTATTTAAAAAACATTATTGTATCTATTTTGTTTTGCAACTAGGTATGTAAATTGTTTTATTTTGTGTTTACTTGGCTTATTTGATTGTTATGCTGTATTTAAAACATTATAGTATTGCTGTTTACGTATAATTAAAAAAGAAAGTATTGCTGAAATATACTTAAAAAGTTTATTTTAGTAATACTTTCTTTTTTTGAATAAATTTTTATTCAAGGATTTTGACAATATTTTGTTTACATTCCTTGTTCGCCAGGTAAGATATAATCAATAACTCCATATATAAGAGCACCAATTATAGCTGACATCCATGAGATTGAATATCCAGCGACAAAAAATTGTGTTGCATATAAAATTACTACTGCCAAAACAAAGCCTACAAATCCTTTACCAAATGCCATTGCCTGAAGACCTGTAAATTTTACTATCAAATAATCCATAACAGTTAAAACAACTGCTGCTAAAGCTAAAGACCAGAAATTATTTATTGTAAAACCAGGTGTAAAGAAGGCAGTTACTCCAAGTATAACAGCTGCTGCAATTAATCTACCAACTATTTGACCAACAACACCCATTGTAGAGGAAGTTTGTATATTTGAATTGTTATTGTCCATTTTGAACCTCCAATATAGAGCCTCTGGCTACTGATATATTCTGAAATTAAATCAGAATAAGAACTAAAGCATTGATTATGCAATTTGCATAATGTTCACTTTTGTTCTAATTATATTTTTTACAGAAAAAAATTTTTTATGCATAATTTTTTTTGTTTGTGAAAAGATAAGAATATATTGGAAAAAGTTGAGGTTTTGATATGCTAGTTATTTTAATTAGAACGATTGTATTATATACATTAGTTTTGCTTGTTATGAGGGCGATGGGAAAGAGGGAGATTGGTCAGCTTCAGCCTTTTGAGTTGGTTATTTCTATAATGATTGCTGATTTGGCTTCTATTCCTATGTCTGATATTGGTGTGCCTATATTTAATGGTATTATTCCAATTGCAGGATTACTTATAATGCATTTAATGATTTCTTTTGCTAATTTAAAAAGTATTAAATTTAGGGAAGCGGTTTGTGGTAAACCGTCTATTCTTATTTTTAGAGGAAAGATTGATGAAGATGTTTTGATAAGAGAAAGATATACGATTAATGAGTTGCAAGAAAGATTAAGAGGAAAAGATGTTTTTAATATTAGTGATGTTGAGTATGCGATATTAGAGACAAGTGGTGAAATAAATGTTATTTTAAAGCCAGAAAAAAGAAATCCAACATTAGAAGATATGAGTTTACAGGCTAAATATGAGGGAATAGCATATGATTTGGTTATAGATGGTGTGATTCAGTATGAGAATTTGAAGAAGATTAAGAAGGATTATAAGTGGCTGACAAAACAAGTAGGAAAGTTTGGATTTCAACCAGAGGATGCTTTGGTTGTGACTATTGATGGAAATGATAATATTTTTTGCCAGCAAAAGGGAGGTGCGAAATGTCAAAAGAAATAGTTATTACAGTGATTATTTTAGTTGCAATTATTGGACTTAATGCTTTCGTTGGAAAGTATGTGGATGATAAATTGAATTATGTTTTAAGTGAATTAAATGACTTACGCCCATTGGTTGAAGAAGAAAAATACGAAGAAGCTAACCAAAAGATTAATGAAATAGATGAGTATTGGAAAAAGTCAGAGGATATAGTTTCTTTTTTCGTTGAGCATGATGAGTTAGAAAAAGTTATGACTGAATATACATCTTTAAAGACTTATTGTAAATTAGAACAGGAAGAGGCTTTTGAAGCATTAGATAAGATGGCTTTTATCATAAAACATATTGAGGAAAAGGATGATTTAAAATTAAAAAATATTTTTTAGGTATAAGCAAAAATTTTTTTCTAACATATTATATTAGTAAATAATAAAAAGGAATGATTATATGGAGAATATTATTTACTTAGATCATGCAGCGACGACTAAAATTGATGATGTTGTGTTAAAAGAGATGTTACCTTATTTATCTTATAATTATGGTAACGCTTCTTCATTATATAGTATTGGTAAAACTAGTAAGCAGGCGATGGATAGAGCAAGAGTTCAAGTAGCTAATGCAATAGGATGTAGTGCAGAAGAAATTTATTTTACTAGTTGTGGGAGCGAGAGTGATAATTTAGCGATTAAGGGGATTGCAGATGCAAATAAAAGATATGGAAAACACATTATAACGAGTAATATTGAACATCCTGCGGTGCTAGAAACGTGTAAAAGTTTGGAAAGAGCTGGATATGAAGTTTCATATGTTCCGGTTATGGAAAATGGAATAATTGATGTTAAGGCTTTGTCTAAACTTATAAGACGTGATACTATTTTAATTTCTATAATGACTGCTAATAATGAGGTCGGTACAATTCAGCCAATTGAACAGATTGGGAAAATTGCAAGAATGAATAATATAATGTTTCATACTGATAGTGTTCAAGCTGTTGGAAATATAAAGATAGATGTTAGAAAAATGAATATAGATGCTTTATCTATGTCTGGACATAAGTTTTATGCGCCTAAAGGAATAGGTGCTTTGTATGTTAGAAATGGAGTTAAATTTACTAGACAACAAGATGGAGGACATCAAGAAAAAGAGAAGAGGGCTGGTACTGAAAATGTTGCTAGCATTGTTGGTTTAGGAAAGGCAATTGAGATTGCTAATGCTAATTTGGAACAGTACAACAATCATCTTATTAAATTGCGTGATTTGTATGCTAAATCTATTTTGAGATTGTTTAGCAATATTCATGTGAATGGTGATGTTACTAATAGATTATCTGGCAATATGAATATTTCATTTATAGGATATAAGGGAGCAGATATTGTTGAACAACTAGATAAAAGAGGAATATGTACTTCTAGTGGGTCTGCTTGTAGTGCTGGATTACCAATGCCTTCAAGTGTCTTGATGAACATGACTCATAATGTAAAAATTGCAGAAGGTTCATTAAGAGTAACTTTTGGAAAAGAGAATACAGTTGAAGATGTTGAAAGATTGGTATATGCGTTAAGTGATATTTTAGGTAAGAGATGATGCTTGAATTAAGTTTTAAATAATGAATTTTATAAATGAAAAATACCCCTGGTTTAGTTTAGTACCAGGGGCTTATTTTACATATTATTGTTGATTTGTGTTTTCTGTATTTGCATTTGTATCTGTATTATGCATTTGTTCTACAACTTTTTCTGCTTCTTCACGAGCTGATGTTCTTTTTCTTCTTGTTCTTTTATCATCTGACATTACATCTTTTATAGAACCTAAACTGCTTAATGCTGATGTTGCTTCAAATGGAATAAATATTTTATTTGCATCACCTTTAGCAACTTCTTCAAGTGCTTCTAATGATTTTAATTGAACTAATTTATCATCTGGATTAGCTTCTTTGATTGCATCATATACCATTTGGATTTCTTTAGCTTTAGCGGCTGCTACTTGCTTAATTGCATCAGCTTCACCAGTAGCTCTTCTTATTTTTGATTCTCTATCAGCTTCAGCATCAAGAATGGCAGCTTCTTTTCTACCTTCAGCAAGAGTGATTGCAGATTGTCTTTCTCCTTCTGCTTGTAGAATTAAAGCTCTTTTATTTCTTTCTGCGTTCATTTGTTTTTCCATTGCATCTTTAATATCTGGTGGAGGAGTTATATCTTTTATTTCAACTCTGTCAATTCTACAACCCCATTGGAATGTTGCTTCATCAAGTATTAATTTTAATTTTTCGTTTATAGAATCTCTTGAGCTGAATGTTTCATCAAGTTCCATTTTACCGATGATATCACGAATTGTTGTTATTGATAAGTATTCAATACCTTTTTTTAGTGATTGAATTTCATATACTGCTTTTGCAGGATCTATAACTTTATAGAAGATTACTGTGTCAATAGTTATAGTAACGTTATCTGATGTGATAACTTCTTGTGGTTGAACATCCATTGTTTGTTGTTTTAAACTTACTACTGATCTTACAGTATCGATAAAAGGTATAATTATTGTTAAACCGGCATCTGCAGCTTTGTGAAACTTACCTAATCTTTCAATTATATATACTTCAGATTGTCTAACAACCTTTATTGATTTTATTAATAGCACGATTAATAATATTAGTAATATTAAGAAAAATATTTTCATGTTTTTCCTCCCTTAATTATTTTATTTATTATAAAATGTAATTTTTTCCACAGTTACAGTATAATTATAGCATAAAACCCCTTGAAAATAAAGACTTTTTTGAAAAAAACGAATATTTTACTAAATTAGTATTTAATAAAGTTTATATTTATGATATAAATATAAAGACAAATAAGGACAGGTTTTGATTAAATTAGCCTGAGAAAGAGATAACAAATGAGTAAGAAAAGTAGTAAAAGAAGAATGAAATTAAAGTTCAAAAAAGATAGTTTATTAGGAAAATTAATCATTGTATTTATATTGTTAATAATAGTTTTAAATGTGTTGAGATATGCTGCATATTTTAAGAAAGAAGATAATTCTCAATTAAGTGTGATAATTCAAAATAATACAAATGTTGAAATGCAACATGATGTATATATAGATGAAAATAAAATTGTTTATTTTTCAGAAGATGATATGAGAAATCTTTTTGATAAAGAATTATATTATGAAAAAGATGAAGATAATTTAAGAAGATATATTTCTATTTCACAAAGTAAAATTTTAGAGATAACTGAAGAAAAAAATCATATGTATATAAATGGTACTTTTACTAAGATAAAGGGAAAAGTTATTAATAGAGATGGAATTTATTATTTTCCAATTTCAGAATTGGCTGATGTGTATAATTTAGAAGTAGATTATTTATCAGATACAAATAAGTTAAATATTGAAAAATTATCTGAAGAAAAAGTAACAGCAATTGTAAATAGAGATACAGAATTAAAATATAAAATGACGGCTATTTCAAGAAATGTTGAAAAGTTATCACAAGGAGATACGGTTACTGTACTTGATTCATCAGATAAAAAATGGATTAAAGTAAAGACAAAAGATTATCAAGTTGGATATGTAAAAAAATCTAAGTTACTTGATTTTACTAAAGCTCGTAATGATTTAGAATTAGCTAATTCAGAGTTTTCTAATTTTGATCTTAAAAATGATGTTGTTATAGAAATAAATGATGAATCTTATGAAAATTTTGATGAAAAAATTTCAACTTATGAGAATAGAACAGAGTTAGCTAAGGAATTGACTAGTAAAGTTTCAAAAGAAATTTCTACTAATGCTGAGCTTAGTTCTAAAAATATTGGCTTAAAGATGAATATAACTTCTATTTCAAATATTGATAATTATTATAGATTTTTAAAAGAGTTAAAAGCATATGTAAATGCAAATGGTTGCTTTTTAATTGTTGTTAATAATTCAAATCTAAATAATGATATTGTTAAAGATATTGCAAATATTGTTGTATAAAAAATTAAAATAATTGATATAAGGAAGGAGAAATCAATGAGAAGACAAGAGAACGGTAGAGTAACCATATTTGTTGTTTTATTGGTATTAGTTTTAATAGCTGTAGTTGCTTGTGGAGGTGCGTATTTGTGGTATAAATCTGCAATAAAACCAATTCAATCAAATAGTGAACAGGTTGAAATTGAAATTGCTCAAGGAAGTGGGATTTCTAAAATTGCAGAACAACTTGAAAATGATGGAGTTATAAAAAGTGCAAATGCTTTTAAAATTTATTGCAAAATAAATAGTAGAACAGCTATGCAGGCAGGAAAATATAGTATAGATAAAAATATGTCAATAGAGGAAATTATTAATAAGTTTGAAGCAGGAAATATTGTTGATGAGACAGTTACAATTACTTTTCCAGAAGGCAAAAACATGAGAGATGTTGTTTCAATAATAGCTGATAAAACTAATAATACTGAAGAAAAAATTTATGAAGTTTTGGAAGATGAAAATTATTTAAATGAATTAATTGATAAGTATTGGTTTATAACAGATGATATTGAAGATGAAGATATTTATTATTCTTTAGAAGGATATTTATATCCAGATACATATATTTTTGAAAATGCTGATGTAGATGTAAAAGTGATTTTTGGAAAAATGCTAGATAAAATGGAGACAGTTTTAGATAAGTATAAAGATGAAGTAGAAAGTAGTAAGTATTCAGCACATGAAATTCTATCATTAGCGTCTGTTGTAGAATTAGAGGCTAGAAATGAAGAAGATAGAGCTGGTGTGGCTTCTGTATTTATAAATAGACTTAACAAAAAAATGGGATTACAAAGTGATGTTACAACATATTATGCTTTAAAGTTAAATATGGACGAAAGAGATTTAACTGCTAAGGAATTAGAAACAAAGAATCCATACAATACACGTTCATCATCAATGGCTGGAAAAATTCCTGTTGGACCAATTTGTATGGTTAGTGAGTCTTCAATAAAAGCAATATTAGAACATGATGACACTAAAAATTTATTCTTTGTAGCAGATAAAAATGGAAAAGTATATTTCTCTGAAACAAATGCGGAACATGAAAAGACAATAAAAGAGTTGAAAGAACAAGGCCTTTGGTATACATATGATGAATAATACTTGACAAAATTGGAAAAACTGTTTAAAATAGAATTTACAGTTGAATATCGATGCGATGAAAGTACAAAGTAATTGTGATAGAATATCTAAAAGAGAGAATTGTCGTTGGCTGAGAGCAATTCAGATGGAAACAATTATGAAACATGCTGGAGCATATTATATAGAGTGGAAAATTTTTATTTTCAATTAGGGTGGTACCACGGAGTTGCCTTCGTCCCTTGGGGAGGAGGGCAACTTTTTTTGTATTTTTGAATTGAAGATATTGTCCAAATACTGTGTTAAAAGTAAATTTAAAAGCGGTCACGTATCAGCATACGCTCCCTTACTTTTAAATTCACTTTTGCCTTGTATTTGGAGCAATCTTTTCAATTCGGCTAGGTACAGCTATTTGATAAAGGTAAATTTAAAAATGGTTACGTATCTGAATATGTTCCCTTACTTTTAAATTCACTTTTGCCTTGTATTTGGAGCAATCTTTTCAATTCGGCTAGGTACAGCTATTTGATAAAGGTAAATTTAAAAATGGTTACGTATCTGCATATGTTCCCTTACTTTTAAATTCACTTTTGCCTTGTATTTGGAGTAATGTTTTCAATTCGGATAATGCACAGTTATTTGAGAAAAGTAAATTTAAATATTGTAAAAAAATTAAGTTAGATAAAAAATTATTTAGAAAGGGTGGAAATAATGAACGAGTACAGAACTTATACTTGTAACACTATTAGAAAAGAACATGTTGGTGAGCATATTAAGCTTGCTGGATGGATTCAAACAATTAGAGATTTGGGAGGAGTAATTTTTATTGATTTGCGTGATCAATATGGTATTACACAGGTTGTTGCTTCAGGTAATGAAGAGTTAGTTGATTTTGCTACAAAAATTCCTATTGAATCTACTATTTCTGTTGAAGGAACAGTTAGATTAAGAGATGATGAAACTATTAATGAAAAAATTGAAACAGGTTTAGTTGAATTGTTTGCAGAAAAAATTGAGATTTTAGGAAAAAGAACAAAGCAATTACCTTTTGAAATTGAATCTAGTAGAGAGGTTCGTGAAGATTTAAGATTACAATATAGATTCTTAGATTTAAGAAATGAGAAATTAAAAAATAATTTAATATTAAGAGCTAAAGTTATTCAATTTATGAGAGAACAAATGGTAAAAAAGGATTTCTTAGAGGTTCAAACTCCAATCCTTACAAGTTCATCTCCAGAAGGTGCAAGAGATTATTTAGTTCCAAGTAGAATTTATCCAGGCAAATTTTATGCACTTCCTCAAGCTCCTCAACAATTTAAACAATTGTTAATGGTGGCTGGAATTGATAAATATTTTCAAATTGCTCCATGTTTTAGAGATGAAGATGCTAGAGCAGATAGAACTCCTGGTGAATTTTATCAATTAGATATGGAGATGGCTTTTGCAACTCAAGAAGATGTATTTAATGTTATGGAAGATGTTGTTTACAATGTGTTTAAAGAATTTTCAGATAAGAAAATAGCTGAATATCCATTTCCTAGAATACCTTATAGAGAAGCAATGCTTAAATACGGTTCAGATAAACCAGATTTAAGAAACCCACTTGTAATTCAAGATGTTTCAAATATATTTGAGAAAATAGATTTGAAAGTATTTAATGGAAAAATAGTTAGAATTATTTCTGTACCAAATGGTGCAAGTCAACCTAGAACTTGGTTTGAGAGCATGACTGATTATGCAATAAAAGAATGTAAAGCTAAAGGTTTAGCTTGGCTTAAAGTTGGAGATGATAGATCTTTACAAGGTCCTATTGCTAAATTTATAGATGATAAATCAAGAGAAGAATTACTTACAAGTACAAATACAAATGCTGGTGATGCTATATTCTTTATAGCTGAACATGAACCAGTTGTATCAAAATTAGGTGGTCAAATAAGAGACGAGCTTGGTAGAACATTAGGATTAATTGATGATTCTGTTTATAAATTTTGCTGGATTGTTGATTTTCCAATGTATGAAAGAGTTGAAAATGGTAAGATAGAATTTTGTCATAATCCATTTTCAATGCCTCAAGGTGGAATGGAAGCACTAGAAACACAAGAGCCATTAGATATATTAGCATATCAATATGACATAGTCGGAAATGGTATAGAACTTGCATCTGGAGCTGTAAGAAATCATTCACCTGAAATTATGATAAAAGCTTTTGAAATAGCTGGATATAAAGAGGATGTTATTTTAAAGAAATTTTCTGCATTGTATAATGCTTTTCATTATGGTGCTCCACCACATGCTGGAATTGCTCCTGGAATTGATAGAATTATAATGTTACTTGCAGGAGAAGAGACAATAAGAGAAATTCAAGCTTTCCCAATGAATGCAAAAGCTCAAGATTTATTGATGGGAGCTCCATCAGCTGTTACTCAAAAACAATTGGATGAGATTCATATAAAAATAAATGAGAGAAAATAGAATATAATTTAATCACTTTCATAAAAATTATGAAGGTGATTTTTTATGGAGAATAAAAGTGTTTTATATATTGATTATTTTGATTCATATTTGAATGTTATTGAGTGGAATATTCCCAAATGGCTTAAATTTTTAATATATAAATTTTTAAATTATGTAGGAAGAATACGAAAGAATGATAATTATTTATGTTTATGCGCTGAAAAAGGTGATGTTATAAATGAAAGAATGTTGCAAAAAATATTAGATATAATGAATGAAAAAGATATTGATACAATTGTGTGTGCTGATGCTTTGCAAAGAAATGAATTATTTATGAAATGGGTTAATAATAACAATTGCAATGTTTTAGATGGTAGTTGGTTGATGAAATTTTTAATGTGTGATATTTTAGAAAAAATTGCATATATTAAAAATATTAGAATTGATTCGATGGAAGTGTCCGTTTTTATTAAAAATTTTTCTGATTATCATATAGAGGAAATTAAAGTGATTGCCAAAAGATGCAAAGTGCTTAATATAATTACTGATAATGTTAGAAAGTTTGAATATGTAGAGAAATTACTGAACGAAGAATGTGGAGTAATGGTTAATATTACTGGAAATATAGAGAAGAGTAGTAAAAGAGCAGATGTGATTTTTAATTTTGATTTTGCAAAGGATGAATTAGATAAGTGTAATATGAAGAAAAATTCAATATTAGTACAAATGAATAGAGAAGAATATATTAAAAAAGATGGTATAGTTATTAGATTTTTTAAATTAAATTTGCCAATTAGGTATGATGAAAAATTTGCAAGATTTCATCATTTTAACGAAGAAATTTTATATGAGAGTATAGTTTATTATAAAAATTCATTTAAGAATATTATGGCGATTTTAAGACGAGATAATGTGAATATAAGGTACTTTATTGGTAATAATGGAAAGATTAGTTTTAGAGAATTTTTAGCTTAAAATACTTGACAAATTTAAAATTTAATACTATTATAAATGGCGTTAATATCTTTTAGAGAGGAGACTGATAATATGGAAGAAAATAGAGAAATATTATTAACACAAGAAGGATATGATAATTTAGAGAAAGAACTTGAACATTTAAAAACAGAAAAAAGAACAGAAATTGCAGAACGTATAAAAGTTGCTTTAGGATTTGGAGATTTATCAGAAAACTCTGAATATGATGAAGCTAAGAGTGCTCAAGCGGCTAATGAAAACAAAATAGCTGAATTGGAAAACAAAATTAGATTTGCAAGAATAATTGATGAATCTGAAATTGATACAAAAACTGTTCAAATAGGTAATATTGTTCGTGTTCATGATGAAGAATTTGATGAAGATTTAGAATATACAATAGTTGGATCAACAGAAGTTGATTTAGCTCAAAACAAAATTTCTAATGAATCTCCAATGGGAGTTGCTTTACTTGGCGCTAAAAAAGGTCAAACTGTTGAAGTAGAAGCTCCAGTTGGTGTTATGAAATATAAAATATTAGCTATAAAAAAATAAAATAACTGACTAAAGAAATCCAATATTATGTTGGGTTTCTTTTTTTGTATAATTAAAAATTTATATATTTGTTTAAATGATGTATAAAAATATTATATAATACTTGTAAATAAAATTATGAAGGGAATGAATAAAATGATAAATGATTTAGTAAAAGAAGCTCATGAGAATTCAGTAAAACACGGATTTTGGGAGAAAGATAAAAATTTTGGAGAAGTAATTGCATTAATGCATTGCGAGTTATCAGAAGCATATGAGGAGTATAGAAACCATAGAGGTTATAATGAGACATATTATGAAGAGAATGGTAAACCTTGTGGTATTCCATCTGAACTTGCTGATGTTGTTATTAGAATTTTTGATTTTTGTGGAGGAGAAAATATAGATTTAGAAAAGATAATCTTGGAAAAAATGGAATATAATAAAAAAAGACCTTATAAACATGGTAAGGTTAATTAATGAATGTTAACATAAAAATTGACTAGAAGGCTAATTCAGGGTATAATTAGAATATCATAAAGATTATAGGAGGCATGGATTATGAAATATTTGGACTATTGTCAACATCTCGCAACGTTCCGGAGGGACAGCAAAGTAGTTTTCTCTAAAAGAGAAGATACTATTGATTTTGTCGCTACATATATTTCTAAAGTATATGAGGACTATCTGAAGTATACGCCTGTTCTTGCGAATGGTCCGAGGGATCAGAGAGTTGATTCTGAACCTGCTTTGGTGAAAATGTATGCTAATGGATTTCTAGAGGAAAATGTTCCGTATGATGGATTGCTTGTGATGGCTTGTAAAAAATTTGGTTGGCATAGGTATGAAGTGAGGATCGGTACAAATTCTCCGGATGATACGTTGTATAAGCTGCTGATGAAGCAGATTGCTCAAGGTGATGCTGTTGATGAGGTTTTCGATACTGATCATGTTATTGTTGTTCGCAATGATAATGAGGTTGATTTGGAAACCGTTTAACGCAAAGTATTTCATGGAAGGGTAGGTATGTGTTTGACACATACCTGCTTTTTCTTTTTTGTGTATAGATTTTAATGATGTTTTTTAATTTCGTAGAGAATGCTCTGAATTTATGTCGAAATGCAGACTACGATAATATATATAAAATTTCAAATCACCGCGCAGCGACCAAATGAACGAAGCTGTGCTGAGTGAATGCGACTGAAGCAATCTATACATATTAGAATAAAAAATCAATTTTGATTTTTTATTAAAGATTGCGACAGCAAGGTGTGAGAAATTATATATATATTATTGTAGTTTTTATTCTGGTGTAAATGACAAAACTCATGGCTGTGAATATTGATATTGCTTTGGTAATAACATATAATTATGGCAATGTGATTTTATGAAGGGAGAGAATATGTTACAGTTAAAGAATATAACAAAAGATTACTTGTCTGGTGATCAAACAGTTCATGCATTAAAAGGTATTGATATTGAATTTAGAAAAAGCGAATTCGTTTCAATATTAGGACCAAGTGGATGTGGTAAAACTACATTACTTAATATAATAGGCGGATTGGATAGATACACAGCTGGTGATTTGATTATCAATGGAAAGTCTACAAAAAAATTTAAAGATAAAGACTGGGATGCATATAGAAATTATTCTGTAGGTTTTGTGTTTCAAAATTATAATTTAATTCCTCATCAAAGTGTTCTGGCTAATGTTGAGTTAGCACTTACTTTATCAGGTGTTAATAAAAAGGTTAGAAGAGAGAAAGCAATAAAAGCTTTAGAAGATGTTGGATTAAAAGAACAAATTCATAAACGACCTAATCAATTATCAGGTGGTCAAATGCAAAGAGTAGCAATAGCTAGAGCTTTAGTCAATAATCCAGATATTATTTTAGCAGATGAACCAACTGGAGCATTAGATACTGATACTAGTATTCAAATAATGGAGATTTTAAAAGAAATTTCTAAGGATAAATTGATTGTAATGGTTACACATAATCCAGAACTTGCTGAAAAATATTCTTCTAGAGTTGTTAAAGCTCTAGATGGAAAAATAATTAGTGATTCAAATCCTTATACAGAAGAGGATAGAAAAAATGAAGGCGAGTTAAAAGCTAAGTCTGGTAAGACATCAATGAATTTCTTTACAGCTCTTTCATTGAGTTTGAATAATTTAATGACTAAAAAGGGAAGAACATTTCTTACAGCTTTTGCTGGTAGTATAGGTATTATTGGAATAGCATTGATATTGTCTTTATCTAATGGAGTTGATAAATATATTGAAAAAGTTCAAGAAGATACTCTTTCTAACTATCCATTGACAATACAAGAGGAGAGCGTTGATGCTAGTTCTATGTTAGAAATTTTCATGAAGCAAGAAGATAATAATTATAATGATGATAAGATTCATTCAAGACAAATAATTGGTAAAATTTTTGATAAGATATCAAAAAATGTGCAAAGAAATAATTTAACTGAGTTTAAAAATTATATAGATAATACTGATAATGACATAAAAAAATATTCAAATGCTGTGCAGTACTCTTATGAAGTAACTCCTTATATTTATAAAGCTAATACTGATGATGGTGTGGTTCAAGTTAATCCATCTACAACTTTTGAAAAGTTAGGAATGGCCGAATCATCTGATCAGTCAACATATGTTATGGGAAGTTCTACTGATGTTTGGACAGAGATGTTAGATAATCAAGAATTGTTAGAATCTCAATATGATGTAATGGCTGGAAAATGGCCTGAGAGTTATGATGAAGTTGTTTTAATTGTTAATGAAAATAATGAAATTAGTGATTATTCTTTATATTCTTTGGGAATAAAAGATCAATCAGAAATAACTGAAAAGATGCATAAAGTAATGGCTGGAGAAACTTTAGATGATTTAGAAGATGATGTTTATTCATATGATGATTTTCTTGGATTAAAGTATAAAATTTTATTGAATACAGATTTTTATGTTAAACAAGGTAATTCATGGATAAGTAAGAAGAGTGATGAAAGCTATTTAAAGCAAAAATTAGAAAATGCACAGGAAGTTAAAATTGTTGGTATAATTCGTCCAAAAGAAGAAGCGACTGCAACATCAATGGGAGATATGGGAATTATAGGCTATAAAAAAGAATTAACTACATATATAATCAATTCAATTAATGATTCTGAAATAGCTAAGGCACAAAAAGAAAATAAGAATGTAAATGTATTTACAGGAAAAGAATTTTCAACTGATGTTTCTTCAAATGTAGGTGGATTTGATTATTCTAAGTTAACTGCTGATGAACAGGCATATTGGGCAGGCCTTTCACAAGAAGAATTAGCAGGTGTAATTGCTTCATATTCTGAAAAAGCAAGTGCAACATATGAAGAGAATATAAAAGAATTAGGAATATGTGATTTGAATTCTCCTTCTGCAATTAGTATATATCCAATTGATTTTGATAGTAAGGATAAAATTATTGAAGATATTAATAAATATAATGAACAGAAGAGAAGTGAAGGAAAAGAAAGTGATGTAATTCAATATACTGATATGGTTGCTACAATGATGTCATCTGTTACTGTAATTGTAAATATGATTAGTTATGTATTGATAGCTTTTGTTTCTATTTCTTTAATAGTTTCTTCAATCATGATTGGTATAATAACATATATTTCAGTACTTGAAAGAATTAAAGAAATTGGTATTTTGCGTAGTATAGGAGCTTCAAAGAAAGATATATCAAGAGTATTTAATGCAGAAACATTTATTGTTGGTTTAGTTGCAGGTGTACTTGGAATTGGAATAACTGTATTATTAAATATTCCTATAAATGCAGTTATAAAAAATGTTGCTGATGTTTCAAGTCTTTCTAAATTACCAGTAGGTGGTGCTGTTATACTAATATTAATAAGTATGACTCTTACAATGATAGCAGGTTTAATTCCAGCTAAAATGGCAAGTAAAAAAGATCCAGTGGAAGCTTTAAGATCTGAATAAAAAAATAAACTCTCAAAGCAGATACTTTGAGAGTTTACTTTTTGTTTAATAGGTAGAATATATTAAACAAATTTATTATATATAATAGAATTTAATTTTATAGAGTGGGTAATAATTGTCTTCTTTGAATTTTGTTATAGAAGAATAAAATTTATAAAATTAAAATTCCATTATAATAACCTAAGAGAATTGATGATTGATTGATATGTAATGTATGAAGCATTGCCAAACTTATCCTTTCGAAAGCTTGAATTTGTTGATTTATACATGTCATCAATTGCTGTGCGAATATTCCATATGATCGTTTGAGTATTCGTATTATATTTTAATGCCAATTTGTTGAAATATCTCTTGAAATCTAGATTATTCAACTGTGAATATGGATTTTCGTGAGCTAATACGATACAATCTACAAGATACTTGGTTCCACATAAATTAGGGTTAAATTTTAATAAGATTAGTTCATTATATATAGCTTTTTTAAAATTAAACATATTTAGTTTGTGTGAATATTTAGTATCTAATGAAAGTTTATTTAGTTGATTTAGAATTAACGTTGTTGTTGTTTGACTTTCATTTGGAATATTCAATGAATAATATTTATAATTTAAAAGTTTTTCTAATGTTGAATTATATGAGGTTCCGCAGATGATTATGTTAGGTTTATGTGATTGACAGAAGCGGATACTAATGGGGCTTAAATATTGATCTAAACCTAGCAGTCTAACATTGAGATGTAGAGCTACGAATTTATTTGATAAATTTATTAAATACTCCAAATTTTCATAAAACATAAAAACTGTAATCATAAAATAAATTCCTTATATAATTACTAACGTAAAAAGTAGAGAAAAAGTTGCGCAAAAATTTAAAAAATGGAGAAAATTGTGGAAGAAAATTTTGTTATTAAAGAAATTAAGAACGGAGATAGTGGTAGTTTTAAAATTTTATATGAAAAATATCAAAGTAAATTATTTGCTTATGTTTATTGTAAAGTAAGTGATAAAGCTGAAGTAGAAGATATAATGCAAGAAGTTTTTGCGAAAGTTTATAAAAATATAGAGTTGTATGATGAAAGTAAAAGTTCTTTTTATAATTTTATTTTGACTAATGCTAAGCAAGTTATTTCTGATTATTTTAGAAACAATAATAATTATGAGAATAGAATTGAAAAAATATATTTAAATTCTAATGTAATTAGTGATGAAGATATTGCAATAATTTATGACAGCATAGATGGTGAATATAATTTGAAAAGTGTATTGGACAAATTACCAGAAACACAAAGAATGGCTTTAAACTTAGTTTATATAAAGAATATGTCATATAAAGATGCTGCTAGAATTATGAAGAAATCTGAACTTAGTGTTAAGTCATTAATTTTTAGAGCTAAGAGAACTCTTAAGAAAGATATAGCTGAAAAATATCCTGAAATAGTAAAAGAATATGGATTTAAGAAGGTTACAAAAGCTGTTGTGATTTCAACTGTTTGTTTTGGATTAATAGGTGGATTTTCATATGCTGCATTTAAAGTGTACATGGATAAATTTTATAAAGGTACATATACGGTGGCTGATGTGAAAACAGAAATTAGTGATGATAAAGCTATTGATAAAGAAAAAGCTAAAGACATCATAAATGAGTATTTGACTGTGTTAGGATATTCTAATTTAAGTGATGTAAATGATTTACATTTATATAGAGATTACATGATTAATGAAATATATTGGACAGTGGAGAAGAGTGAATACAAAATTTCTATTAATGCTGTAAATGGTAAATTACTTTCTTTTGCTATATATGATAAAAGTGAGAGTAAAGTATATTTTAGTGATGAGGTATTGAAGAATTTAAAATTATGTGATGGATATGATTTAATATCAGATGAAGTGATGGGTGAAATTAGAAACATAGAATATGCTAAGAAATATGGAGATCTTGTTAATGAATATCAGAGTGTAAAGATTATGGTTGAAAATAATAGAATCGCTAATATAAATGTTTTAGATTATGATTATACAGATACTGAAATTAATATTTCTAAGGAAGATGCTATAAGAATATTTAAAGAAAATGGAATTGATGTATCAGCAGATGAGATAGAATTGAGTATTGAGAAGATTGGAAGAAATAAGCAAAGGACGAATGATATATTAGAGGAAGTTAATGATGATGCAATGTATGAATTAGAATTAGATGAAAATACTAATGATATAAGAAAAGTGTGGGTGTGTATCAAAGATGTTTTGAATGTATATATGATTGATGTTAATACGGGTGGATTCATAGAAAATAGTTTATGATAAAATACAGGAGTAGCTATCTAGCTGCTCCTGTATATGTTGTACTGCCATAAAGTTTTATAGGTGTTGTACCAGATCCCGGAACGTGAGAGGCTGCATTTAAAGCGGCGGTTCTTATAGATGATTTTCCAACATAGTCTAACCAGAAATAGTAATTGA
This sequence comes from uncultured Clostridia bacterium, assembly GCA_934130285.1. Lineage (GTDB taxonomy): Bacteria > Bacillota > Clostridia > TANB77 > CAG-508 > UMGS1994. The sequence goes on from CAKOXT010000002.1 coordinate 194,791, forward strand.
AAGTATATGAATTACTTGTAGTTATTGCATTATACCATCCTAAAAAACATCTATTTGAATATCCTATTGTATGAAAAGCTGTTGCTAAACTATTGTTAGCGGCACTATATGAAGAATCTATATAAACAAAGTCCCAGTTTCCAGAAATCATAGAACTATTTATAGAATTTCCATAATAATCATTGAAATAGCCTGTTCCACCTAATGTATGAACATACATTGCATAACCATTTCCTGTATTTTGTATCCATGAAAGCATAGAATCTTTTGTGATAGCTCCTATACTTGATGTACATGAATATCCAAGTGTGTTTAATCCATTAGATGCATAAACTGCGCAGTCCTTATAGTAGGAACTTTGACTACTTGAAAATACTTTTGCACTTGCTGATGCATGGCATGTTGTTGCAAAAAATGCTAATATTAATACCATAAGAAGAATGGTAGAAATTATTTTTTTATTCATTTATACAGTCACCTCCAATTACTTTATTATTTTCAGCATCAATATAAACAATTGAATTATCTGATGATTGTATTACCCATGTAGGGCGGATAGAGGTATCTTGATTTGAGTTATCGTAATAATCGTTTGCTTTTTCCATTGTTAATGTTGCAGATACAACATCAGATGAAGATATTCCTAAATTTTCTGTTGCAGTTAATGTTGCTTCTTCTTGAGTTATTGTTGTTTCATTAGAAGTGGCTGGTTCATTGAAAACAGTTAATGAAACAATTTCATCTGTATCAGGAATAAAGAATACTTTAACTGACTCATATTTGTTATATATTCCATTATAATTTTTTTCAAAATTTGCTTGCCAGATTAGATCGTCAAATTTTTCTAAATAATTTAATTCATAATCACTTGGTAAATTTAAATTTTTATATTTATCTAAGATATAATCTTTAGCTGATGAAGAGTCCATTGACGAAACTTCTTGAGTTGTAGATATTTGTTTTGTATAAATTCCAATTAAATCATTGTTTGTATCCATGTTTATTAGATAGTTTGAATTTTCGATTGAGTATACGTTTTCGTCTTTTAATTCATCATAGATAACGGTAGTTTTTAAATTATCAGATGATACGTTTAATTCTTTTAGTATATTAGAACTTTTTGAAATGCTGGTTGCACTGACTTTTTCAGTAATTGTTGTTTGGTCTTGAGAAGAATTTAAGTTTACTGTTGCATATACAATACTTGCTGTTGTAAGAGCAAGTAGACCACTAGTTATTAAAATAATTTTTTTACTTTTTGTCATTGAATATTACCTCCATCAAAAAAATAATATAGCTATATCTTAAATAAAAAATAATATAAATATTAAAAAAATATAATATTTTTTTATATTATTAGAATTTTAAATTTATGAAACAACTTTTGAAAAATATTTAGGAAGAAAAAGGAAAAAATATTTCAAATACGTCAGAGATGAAAGATAATTAAAATGTTAACGAACAAACATACTGTGCACATAAAAAATATAAATAATAATTTGTGTAAACTAAAAAAAATAAACTCACAAGGGCATGTGAATAAGTATGTCGAAAAAAATCGATGAAATAGGTTATTAACAGAGTTATCCACATTATCCACAAAAGAATGATGGGAGTTAAATTGACTAAAAACAGTTTACGTAATCACAAAAAACAGCTATAATATGGGGTTTTTGTGATTGGATTGGAATATGTAAATAATTAATTTTATTGAAAAATGAGAAGTTCTGTAAATTATCCACAATAAAAGGTTGACAATAATATATAAAAGGATTAAAATAAGTAACATATTAATAGTGCGATGAAAAAGAGTGAATATATTGTCTTTATCTAAAGAGAGTTAGAATGGTGAGATCTAATGTTAAAGAATATAGGATGGAACTTTGGAGCATATTTAAAATTAAGGTGGATTCTTTTTATGAATCAATTAGGGTGGAACCGCGGAGTTATCTTTCGTCCCTGAGTGGGGATTGTTGATGACTCTTTTTTGTTTCTTTCAAATAATTTTCATCATTTTGCTGTGTATATTTTATTTTTGAAAATTTGTATTGATAAAACAAAGGGAGTTGTTGATAGATCCAAATAAAAAGAAGGAGGAATTGATATGGTAGAATCAATGGAAGAAATCGTTAATCTTTGCAAAGCTAGAGGATATGTGTATGCAGGGTCTGAAATTTATGGAGGTCTTGCAAATACTTGGGATTATGGACCTTTAGGGGTAGAGTTCAAAAATAATATTAAGGATGCTTGGAGAAAGAAATTTGTTCAAGAAAGTCCTTATAATGTAGGTTTAGATGCGGCTATACTTATGAATCCTCAAACTTGGGTTGCTTCAGGACATGTTGGTGGATTTTCTGATCCATTAATTGATTGTAAGGAATGTAAAACAAGACATAGAGCTGATAAGCTTATTGAGGAATGGGCTCATGATCAAGGTAAAGATATGATTGCAGATGGAATGTCAGATGAGGAATTAATTAAGTTTATTAATGATAATCAAATTCCATGTCCATCTTGTGGAAAGACTAATTTCACAGATATAAGAAAATTTAACTTAATGTTTAAAACTTTTCAAGGGGTTACAGAAGATGCTAAAGCAGAAATATATTTGAGACCAGAAACAGCTCAAGGTATATTTGTTAATTTTAAAAATGTACTTCGTACAACAAGAAGAAAAATGCCAATGGGTATTGCTCAAATTGGTAAATCTTTTAGAAATGAAATTACACCTGGAAACTTTACTTTTAGAACAAGAGAGTTTGAACAAATGGAACTTGAATTTTTCTGTAAGCCAGGTACAGATTTAGAATGGCATGCTTATTGGAAAAAGTTCTGTGAAGAATGGTTATTAAGTTTAGGAATGAAAAAAGAAAATATTAGATTAAGAGATCATTCACCAGAGGAATTATCTCATTATAGTAATGCTACAACTGATATAGAATTCTTATTCCCATTTGGATGGGGAGAATTGTGGGGAATAGCTGATAGAACTGACTTTGATTTAAAACAACATATGGAATATTCAAAACAAGATATGACATATTTGGATCAAGAGTCTGGAGAAAAATACATTCCTTATTGTATTGAACCTTCATTAGGTGCTGATAGAGTTGCACTTGCTTTCTTATGTAATAGTTATGAAAAAGAGGAAGTATCTGAAGGTGATGTTAGAACTGTATTAAAATTACATCCAGCATTGGCACCTTATAAAGTTGCTGTATTACCTTTATCAAAGAAATTAAGTGACAAGGCTAGAGAAGTTTATGAGAAAATTTCTAAATCATTTATGTGTGATTATGATGAAGCAGGAAGTATAGGAAAGAGATATAGAAGAGAAGATGAAATAGGAACACCTTATTGTGTAACTATTGATTTTGATACTTTAGAAGATGAATCAGTAACTGTAAGAGATAGAGATACAATGGAACAAGTTAGAGTTAAGATTGATGAATTAACTGATTGGGTTGAAGAAAAGATCAAATTTTAATTTATATTGATTTCAGTTGAGAAGAAATTTAATTTTTAACTTATAAATGAAAAACTCCCCATGGTTTTTTATGACCATGAGGAGTTTTTTGTGGCATAGGTTTAATCTATGCGCGAAATGCTGAAACATATTCAGCGATAGGCTCAATATCCGAGGTAAATGCTGGAGTATCAATATTGCGGACATCTCTTTGACCACTGCATGGACAATTTACTTCATACTGAAGACTGCCCTTCTTGAAATGATCATCATCCATTAGATATAAAGTTTGCATCTGTGGATACTCATAAATGATAAACTGATACGGTAAAAAATCTTTGGTGAAGAATACAAATGCTTCGATATAGTCGACAAACATTCCTGAAGGCAATTCTTTGTTATCTCTGACAACCTGCAAAGTGAAGAAAGAGTTGTCTGTGCCTGGATAGAATCCAAAGAACTTATAATTGTCGATTTTGACAGTATAAGTGTTGTTTTCTGTATCTTCTGCGATTTCTGCCATTCCTGAGATTCCAATATTATTTAGAAACTCGGTTAACTTTTTCTGTAATGTGTTTACTTCAATACGCTCGTTCATTTTGCTACCTCCTAATTGTGCCGGTGATTAGATTTCCTGTTTTGCTGATGTTACTCTTGGTTGGGAATCGAGAAAATTATTTATTCTTTCATCCAAATCGAAAGGATAACTGCCAAAATAGGGTTTGGAATCACTTTGGGTGGACGGGTTGCTTTTTGATTCGTTATTTTCAACGAATTTTTTGTCATGTTGTTCTGGCATAATGCCACCTCCTTAAATTAGTATACATAATTATTATAGCACAGCTTTACATAAATTAAAATGTTGTATTGTAAATTCTTTGAAAATGCAGTATAATAGAAGAGATTTATACGATAAAGGATGAGAAATATGTTAAGATTTAAAGATAAACGATGGCAAATTTTATTTGATTTTTGTATTTAAAAAGAGAGAGATTAATAAAAATTAAATAAAAGGAGAATTTAAAAATGAGTAAAAAAATAATGTTAACAGGTGATAGACCTACAGGAAGATTACATATTGGTCACTATTTTGGGTCTTTAAAAAATAGAGTAAAAATGCAAAATGAGGTAGATGAATGTTATATTTTGGTTGCAGATGTTCAAGCTTTAACTGATAATTTTAATAATCCAGAGAAAGTTAGAAAAAATGTTAGAGAAGTTGTTATGGATTATTTATCTGTTGGTATTGATCCAAGCAAAGCTACTATTTATTTGCAGTCAGAAATCTCAGAGGTAGCTGAACTTACAGTGTTTTATTCAAACTTAGTTACTATTGCAAGATTGGAAAGAAATCCTACTGTAAAGACCGAACTTGCTCAAAAGAGAGAAATCTTTGGTGAGAGCGTGACATATGGATTTTTAGGATATCCAGTTAGTCAAGCTGCAGATATAACTGCGTTTGATGCTACTATTGTTCCAGTTGGTGAAGATCAACTTCCTTTAATAGAACAATGTAGAGAGATTGTTAGAAAGTTTAATAGTATTTATGGAGAAGTTTTGAGAGAACCACAAGCATATTTATCTGAAACTAAAAGAATTAAAGGTTTAGATGGAAATGAGAAAATGGGTAAATCTCTTGGAAATGCTATATATTTGTCTGATTCTGAAGAAGAGATTACTAGAAAAGTTATGAGTGCTGTAACAGATCCTAATAGAATTAGAAAAGATGATAAAGGTAATCCTGATGTTTGTATGGTTGCTTATTATCATAATTTGTTTAGTTCAGAAGAAGAGTGTAAAAATATTTGTGCTGAATGTAGAGCTGGACAAAGAGGTTGTGTTGCTTGTAAAAAGCAATTGGCTAAAAATATTATAGAATATTTAAGACCTATGAGAGAGAAAAGAGCTTATTATGAAGCTCACCCTGAAGAGGTTGATAAAATTTTATATGAAGGAACTCAAAAAGCAAAGGCTAAAGCTAAAGAAACAATGAAGAATGTTAAAAAGGCTATGAGACTTGATTATTTTGATGATATGAAATAAAGGAGATTATGATGTTTATTGATTACACAAAAATTATAATTAAATCAGGAGATGGAGGAAACGGTGCAGTTTCTTTTAGACGTGAAAAGTATGTTGCTGCTGGTGGACCTGATGGTGGAGACGGCGGAAAAGGTGGAGACGTTTATTTCGTTGTTGATCCAGATAGCAATACTTTGATTGATTTTAGATATAATAGAAAATTCAAAGCTGCGAATGGAGAAAATGGTAGTGGTGCTCATAAGTATGGTAAAAGTGGAGCTGATTTGGAAATTAAAGTTCCTAAGGGAACTGTTGTAAAAGATGCTGAAACTGGTAAGCTTATTGCTGATTTATCTGAAGATGGCGAAAGAAAGTTGATTCTTCCAGGAGGTAGAGGAGGAAAGGGAAACTCTCATTTTGCAACAGCGACAAGACAGGTTCCAAGATTTGCTCAAGATGGTGAAAAAGGAATTGAAAAAGAAGTTATATTAGAACTTAAGTCATTAGCTGATGTTGGATTAATAGGATTTCCTAATGTAGGAAAGTCTACATTGCTTTCAAGAGTAACAGCTGCTACTCCTAAAATTGCTAATTATCATTTTACAACTATTTATCCTAATTTAGGTGTTGTTAAAACTGAATATGGTGATAGTTTTGTTATAGCTGATATTCCTGGAGTTATTGAAGGTGCTAGTGAAGGAATAGGTTTAGGAATTCAATTTTTACGTCATATTGAAAGAACACGTTTATTGCTTCATATAATTGATTGTTCTGGAAGTGAAGGAAGAGATCCAGTAAAAGATTATGAAGTTATTAATAATGAATTAAAAAAGTACAGTGAGAAATTAAGTAAGAGAAAACAAATTATTGTTGCAAGTAAAGCAGATGTTATGCAAGATGATTCTAATTATAAAAAGTTAGAAAAAATGGCAAAAGAAAAAGGTTTAGAAATATTCAAAATATCTGCAGTTACAGGTGAAGGAATAAAAGAGTTATTTACATATGTATCAGAAGAATTGAAAAAATTACCTAAAGAAGATTTGATTGATTATGATGATAAAGTTGTTTATACATTGAAAGAGGATGAAAAACAATTTAAGGTAGAAGTAGTGGATGGTGAATTTATAGTTTCTGGACCTGCTATTGAAAAACTTATGGGGAGAATTAATATTGGCGATAATGAGTCTATGGCTTATTTTGAAAGAAACTTAAATGATTTAGGAATTAATGATGAACTTAGAAAGAAAGGCGTAAAAGAGGGAGATACTGTTAAATTCTTAGAATGGGAATTTGAGTGGTTTGATTATTAATATTTTAATAAAATAAATATAAAAAACAGAATGATAAAAATCATTCTGTTTTTTTAAAAGAAAAATTATGGAAAAATAATTATTGTTCATCTTCGTTGAAGTTTAAACTTGTTTTTATTAATTTAACTAATTTACTAAATGCAAGTTTAGCAGATTTAGTAAATTTTTCGATAAATGTAGTAACTTTACTTAGAGTAGAGTCTTCTTTTACTGTCATAGATTTTTCTTCTATATTTTCTATTACTTTTGGTTCTTCTTTTATATCTTTAACTATTGAATTTACATATACAGATCCGGCAGTTACTTTATCTTCATCAAATGCTTTTACAGATTGTTCTTTTGCTTTATCTGTTATAGAAGCAAATGCTGCAGAAATGCTTTCTTCAGGTTCTTCGGCTTTGATTACAGCGTGTGAAACAACTTTTTCATTTTCTGGGTTTAGATTTATTTGAGTAATTATTGTATCATTTGGTATTGATTTTTTATCTGTATTTTCTAAGTCAACTGTTTTATATAATTCAAAAGAGTTAGAGTTAACAACTGAAGTTTCAAATAAATCTTCTTTGTTTTCAGTTTCATCAGAAACTTTTTGATCAAAAGGTTCAAAGTTAACGACTTTACTTGTATCAGCTAATGTTTTGAATGATAAAATTTCTTCATTTTCAAGAATAGGTAATATATAATTTGCATAATTGTTGTTATCCCAATTTCCATTACCATCTCTAAAACAAAATTGTAAAGTTTCACCAGATCCAACTTTAACTGTTGCAAGATATCCAAAAGTAGAAGGTTTCATTTTAATTTCTTCTTTGTTATCCCACATGTTTCCATATCCTAATGAAATGTAAACATCGTTAGTTAAATTGTTTGAAAATAGGAAACCTTTGTATAATACAACGATTTCTTGATCTTCGTAAATTTTATCTTTATTAATATAAATATCTTTTGTAAAATCCATTTTTTTCTCCTAAATCCATTATTTATAGCAATTATAATATTTAATTATTGGTTTTTCAACAAAATACGTAATAAATAAGATTATATTTTGATTACAAAATTACAAACAAGTAACAATAGGGTAACAAAAAAGAAAAATACAAACAAAAACAAAACTTTTGTTTGACAAACAAAAAGTTATATGTTATTATTTTTCTGAAAACAAAAATAGGAGTGATGAAAGTGAAGAAAAAAGATCCAAATGCCTTAAATAAAAGAGAGAAAGCAATACTTAGATTTATAGAAAAACAAATAAAATTAAAAGGATATCCACCATCAGTTAGAGAAATCGGAAAAGCTGTTGATTTAAAATCTACTGCAACAGTACACGGATATTTAAATCAATTAGAAGAAAAAGGATATATTAAAAAAGAGCAACAAAAAGGTAGAACTTTAAAATTACTTAAAGGAGGAGCTTTAGAGAATCAAGAAACATTTACTCCTGAAAATAAAGATCTTTATACAGAAAAAGAGCTTGTAGAAGTGCCTGTAATTGGTAAAATTACGGCTGGAGCGCCAATCCTTGCTGTTGAAAATGTTACAGATACTTTCCCAATTCCAATTGATTTTGTTGGTAATTCTGAAAGTTTTATGCTAACAGTTAGAGGAGAGAGTATGATAGAAGCTGGAATTTTAGATGGTGACTATATACTTGTAAAAAAACAAGAAACTGCAATGAATGGTGAGATTGTTGTAGCATTAATTGAGGATGAGGCAACAGTTAAAACTTTTTATAAAGAAAAAGATCATATAAGATTGCAACCAGAAAACTCTACTATGGATCCGATAATTGTTCCAGATTGTAAGATATTAGGAAAAGTTGCTGGTGTGTTTAGAAAAATGTAAATTTAATTAGAATATAAAATGGGCTATGTGTTAGGCAACACATAGCCTTTTGTTGTAGTAATTATTAATGAGTACAAAATAGAAAGCAATGATATATTTTTAAAACATCGCGCAGCGACCAAAGGAACGAAGCGAAGCTTTTGTGACTGTGATTGAAGCAATCTTTTCATTAGAAAGAGCCAAGGGCTCAACAAGATTGCGACAGCAAGATGTTAAAAAATATATTATTGCTTTCTATTACCAATAGTTATTATTACTATTTTATTTCTACTATAGTAACACCCATTTCACCTTCGCCGAATGTTCCATATCTATAACTTTTTACGTGTGGGTGTGTTTTTAGATATTTTTGAATTCCTTTACCAAGTACACCTGTGCCTTTGCCGTGTACAATTCTTACGAATTCAAGTTTTGCAATTGCTGCTTCATCTAAAAATTTATCTACTAGAAAAATTGATTCTTCTATATTTAGTCCAATAACATTTAATTCAGTTTGAACTTTTTTAGGAGTAAAGTTAGATTGTTTTTTATTTGGTATACTTTTTGGCTTTTCTGTTTGATGTGCAATTGTTATTTCTGATGCGGTTAGTGTTGTTTTTATATTGTCAATCTGTATATTAAATTTTTTAGATTGATTTGGATAACTTAGTATTGTTCCGTTTTTATTGAATTTTGGAACGAATACTATTAATCCTGGTTTTATTTGTGTTTCGTCAAATACAGTTGTAGATTGCTTTTCAGGTTCTTTAATTTGTGTTACGTCACTTAGTTTATCAGATAATTTATTTCTTAATTTGTTTAATTGTTTTGTATTTGTGCTTTTTTCTGATTCCATTTCTCTTATTATTTCATTTGCTTCTTCTTTTGCATTAAGGAGAATATCTCTAGCTTCTTGTTTAGCTTTTTGAAGGTATTCTTTTTTGTGTTCTGAAATATCATTTTTTTCATTTTCTAGTTTTTCTTTTAGAATTTGAATTTGTTTTGAAGCTTCAACTGTTTTTTCTTTTTCAGCTTCTATAAGTGCTTTAGAATCATAAATTTCTTTTAATAGGTCTTCTGTTTTTGCTGTATCAGAGTTAATTAATTTTTTCGCATTTTCTAATATTTCTTGCTTTAGACCTAATTTTTGACTTATTGCAAATGCATTACTTTTTCCAGGTACACCTATTAGTAGTCGATATGTTGGTGATAGTGTTTCTAAATTGAATTCACAGCTTGCATTTTCAACTCCATCTGTAAGTAATGCATATTCTTTTAGTTCATGGTAATGAGTAGTGGCAAGTACGGTAATATTATTTTCTTTTAAATATTCTAATATGCTAAGTGCTAGACTTGCGCCTTCAATAGGGTCAGTTCCTGAACCAAGTTCATCTACAAGCACAAGACTATTTGAAGTAGCATTATTTATTATAGATATTATATGTGTCATGTGAGATGAAAATGTACTTAATGATTCTAAGATACTTTGCTCGTCACCGATGTCTGCGAAAATATTGTCAAATACATAAATAGAGCTTTCTTCTGATGCAGGAATATGTAGACCACTTTGAGCCATTGCAGTTAGCAAACCAACAGTTTTTAATGTTACAGTTTTTCCTCCTGTGTTTGGACCTGTTATTAATAGTGTTGAAAAACTTTTCCCAATTTCTAATGTTATTGGTACAGCTTTTTTTGGATCGAGTAGAGGATGAATTGCATTTTTTAGATATATTATTTTTTCGTCATTAAGTTTTGGACAGTTACTGTTTGTAGATTTTGAATATTTTGCTTTTGCAAAAATAAAATCTAGTATTGTTAATAAATTGTAGTTATTTTCAAGTTCAGAAATTATGTTAAAGAATAGTGAAGTTAAGATTTGTAATATTTTTTCAATTTCTATAATTTCTTGATTTTTAAGTTCTGATAGTTGGTTGTTTAGATCAAATACTGATATTGGTTCTACAAAAACGGTTGAACCTGTACTTGATGTATCATGAATAAAACCTTTAATTTCACTTTGATATTCTACTTTTACTGGTACTACAAAACGATTTTGTCTAAGGGTTATAAGTGGTTCTTGCAAATACTTTGATGTCAATAAAGATTGTAGTTTATTTTTAATATTTTGTTTTATTTTACGCATTTGATTTCTGATTTTGTAAAGGTTATCAGATGCTCTATCATCAATTGTGTTTTCATCTATTATTGAAGAAAATATTTTATCTTCAATGTTTGCGTTAGTATATAAGTGTTCAAAGTAGTTTGCTAAACTGTCTGTTTGATTAAGTTCTTTATCAAAATAATAATTTTTTATTAGTCTGCTTGTTTTTAGAAGTGTTGCTAGTTCTAAAAGTGCTTTTGTTTGTAAGAAATTATGATTTTTTAAATTAAGTATGTGTGATGTGATTTCTCCAAGTGGAACTAGTGGCAGATTTCCTTTCCTATAAAGAAGTGCAACAGCTTCTGTTGTTTCAGCTAATGCTTTTTCAATTTTATCTTTATTTGAGTATGGTTCTAAACTTAAACACATTTCTTTTCCGTTTTCAGAAATGGCGAATTCAGATAATATATTTTTAATTTTATTAAATTCTAATTTTTCTAAGTAAGTACTTTGCATTTTGTTATCCTTTCTTAAATAAATTAACGTTTTCATTATCTCATAAAAGCCGTGTGTTTTCAACGATATTTTGAATTTTAGTATTTTATTGGAATAATTTTGAAGAAAATGATACAAAATAAAATTTGAATAGAGGAAGTCTTGAATATGACTAACGTTCATTGATTATGAAGCAAACACATCTTAAAAAAGTGCTGAAAGTAATTGAAATTTGATATGAAGTGTAATATAATCGTAACAGCTTTGTAAACAATATGTAAATGAGAAAGGAAGATTCTGATGTTTGGACAAGATATAGGTATAGATTTAGGAACTGCTACAGTAATAGCATATGTGAAAGGAAAAGGAATTGTACTTAGAGAACCTTCTGTTGTGGCTGTAAACAGTACATCTGGTGAGGTTTTAGCTGTTGGACATGAAGCAAGAAGAATGCTTGGTAGAACACCAGGAAATATAATAGCAACAAGACCTTTAAGAGATGGAGTAATTTCAGATTATACAGTAACTGAAAAAATGTTAAAGTATTTTATAAGTAAAATAGGAGGAAAATTTTTATTTGCTCCTAGAATTATGATTTGTATACCATCTCAAGTTACAGAAGTAGAGAAGAAGGCTGTTATAGATGCTGCATCAAATGCTGGTGCTAGAAAAGTATATTTAATAGAAGAACCAATTGCTGCTGCAATAGGTGCTGGAATAGATATTTCAAAACCATGTGGAAATATGATTGTTGATATAGGTGGTGGAACTACTGACATTGCTGTTATTTCACTTGGAGGATCTGTTGTTAGTACTTCAATTAAGGTAGCTGGTGATAAATTTGATGAGGCTATTGTTAGATTTATAAAAAGAAAATACAATGTAATGATAGGAGAACGTACAGCTGAAGATTTGAAAGTAAATGTTGGTTGCGTATATCCTAAAATTCAAGATGTTGAAATGGATATAAGAGGAAGAGACTTAATAACTGGTTTACCAAAGACTCTAACAGTTCATTCTAGTGAAATGATGGAAGCTCTAGAAGAACCTGTAAATATGATAGTTGATGCTGTTCATTCAGTATTGGAAAAAACTCCTCCAGAACTTGCTGCTGATATAAGTGATAGAGGAATTTATATGACAGGTGGAGGATGCTTGATTGACGGTTTAGACAAATTGCTACAAGAAAGAACTGGAATTAATGTAATGATAGCAGAAGACGCTGTTTCATGTGTTGCATTAGGAACTGGAAAAGCTTTGGATAATTTAGATAATTTAGATAGAAAATAATATTTGTTAAAGTAAACTCAAGTTATTAGACTGCTGTTTGATGATTTGAGTTTATTTATTGTAATATGCATTATGTATGTTAATATTTATGAAGATTTTATATTATAATATATAATGCTAAATTTATTAAACTAGGATGTATAATAGTTATATTATTGTATTGGAGAAAAAGATGGAGAGAAAAAAAGTAGCTTTTTTTACTTTGCGGTTGCAAAGTAAATCAATATGAAACAAATGGTATGGCTCAAAAATTAATGTCAAATTATGATATTGTTGAACCAGAAGAAAAAGCAGATATTTATATTATAAATACATGTAGTGTTACTAATATGTCAGATAGAAAGTCAAGACAAATGATTAGAAGAGCTAAAGAAATGAATTCAGAAGCTTTTGTAATTGTTGTTGGATGTTATGCTGAGGTGGCAAAAGATGAAATTGAAAAAATAGATGAAGTGGATTTAGTATTAGGAAATCATCAAAAAGCTAATATTGATAAATATATTGAAGCTTATTTTGATGGCAGAGATGTTAATGATGAAGCTATTGAGAGTTATTTTTATGATTTTGGTTCAATAACATATACTGAAAAGACTAGAGCTGTTGTTAAAGTACAAGATGGATGTAACAATTTTTGTACATATTGTATAATTCCATATGCAAGAGGAAGAATCTGTAGCAGACGTCCAGAAAGTGTTGTTGATGAAATTACTAAAATTGCTAAAGAAGGAATAAAAGAAGTTGTAATTACAGGAATTCAGGTGTCAGCGTATGGCAAAGATTTCGACAGTGATTATAGATTAATTGATTTATTAGAAGAAATTAATAAAATTGACGGAATTGAGAGAATTAGAATTGGATCAATTGAACCTTTGATGATTACTGATGAATTTTGTGAGAGAGTTAAGAAATTAGAAAAGATGTGTCATCATTTTCATTTGTCTTTGCAAAGTGGATGTGATAAAACTTTGAAAGAAATGAATAGAAGATATACTACGGCACAGTTTGAAGAAGTTGTTAGAAAATTAAGAAATATTTATGATGATGTTATCTTGACTACTGATATTATTGTAGGTTTTCCTAATGAAACTGATGAGGATTTTGAACAGACTTATGATTTTTTGAAAAGTATAAAATTTTATAAAATGCATGTTTTTAAATATTCTCAAAGAAAAGGAACGGTCGCTGCTAAAATGAAAAATCAGGTTTCTCCAGAGAAAAAAGAAGAAAGAAGTAAGAGACTTTTAAAATTATCAAGTGATAATGAAAAAGATTATTTGGATGAGTATGTTGGAAAAGATGTTAGAGTTTTATTTGAGGAGCAAGATGGAGAATTTGTAAAGGGGCATACTGATAATTATATTGTTGTTGAAGCTAAGGGATCAGAAGAGAATTTGAATAAAATTTTAACAGTACGTGTAGAGCAAAGTGAAGAAGAAAAATTGGTTGGAATTTTGATATGAAATAGAAATGTAAAAAAAGTGTAACACAAACGATAAGTATTTTGTATTGAATATTTGGTGTGGATATAGTATAAAATATTCTAAGGTGGATTAGTTTTACTAAGGAGGAAAAATAAATGGGAAATATAAATTTCGGAAATCAAAAAGAAAATATTCAAGAAAATGCTGGAAGTATTTTTACAGGAGATATGCCACAAGAAAAAGCTGATTCTTTTGCAGGAGCAATACCTCAACCACAAGGATATGCAGGAGGCTTTTTTGGTACAGCTGGAAAACAAGAAGAACAAGCTGGTTCTTATGTTGGTGGATTTGTTGCACAATCAAAAACAGCTAATTATGATGTAGAAGAATTTGATGAGAAAAAATTACCAGTTAAACGTGGTTTATGGTCAAGATTTAAATCTTTCTTATTCCAAGAAATCGATTTAACTAGTGAAGTTCAAATTGAATTATCTTCAAAAGAAGAAAAAGTATTGAATGAAGTTCATGATTTCTTATTCCAAGAATTATCTTTCAAAGGATTTATGGATATTCTTAAAATAGGAAATGATAAGAAATAATTATTGAGTTTATATTTAGTTTTAATACTAATGTGCAATTTTGTACATTAGTATTTTTTTTATTATACGAGGAAAGTTCTCAAAACTTGCTATAATATAAATACTTTGTACAGAAATTTGCTATGCAAATTTCGCACACGAACAATTAAATGTATGTTGAATTCTATAATTTAAAATATAGAAAAATTTAATCAGTCCACTATTGTTCTATGTAGTGCACAGAAATATTTTCAAAAATGTTTATTATTTTCAAATGAGGGAAAAATAGAATAAACTATTGCATTTGTAGCGATTTTGATATAGAATATGCATGGTTATTTATGACCAAATTTTAAGTGATTAGTAAATCAAAGGAGGATTTTATATGTCAGTAAAAGTAGCTATTAATGGATTCGGCCGTATAGGACGTTTAGCATTTAGACAAATGTTTGGAGCAGAAGGGTATGAGATTGTTGCAATAAACGATTTAACAAGTCCTGATATGTTAGCTCATTTGTTGAAATATGATTCTGCACAAAAAAGATATGAAAAAGCAGATACAGTTGTTGCAGGAGATGGATGCATAACTGTAGATGGAAAAACAATAAAAATATATGCAGAAAAAGATGCTGCAAATTTACCTTGGGGTGAAATTGGAGTAGATGTTGTTTTAGAATGTACAGGTTTCTATACATCTAAAGAAAAAGCTTCTGCACATCTTGCTGCAGGTGCTAAAAAAGTTGTTATTTCTGCACCAGCTGGTAAAGATTTACCAACAGTTGTATTTGGTGTTAATGAAGGAGTTTTAACTAAAGAAGATAAAGTTATTTCAGCTGCATCTTGTACAACAAACTGTTTAGCTCCAATGGCTAAAGCATTAAATGATTATGCACCAATTCAATCAGGTATCATGACAACAGTTCATGCTTATACTGGTGATCAAATGGTATTAGATGGACCACATAGAAAAGGTGATTTAAGAAGAGCTAGAGCAGCTGCTGTAAATATTGTACCTAACTCAACAGGTGCAGCAAAAGCTATAGGATTAGTTATTCCAGAATTAAATGGAAAATTAATTGGATCAGCTCAAAGAGTTCCAGTTCCAACTGGTTCTACAACAATATTAATTGCAACTGTAAAAGGTGAAGATATCACAGTAGAAGGAATTAATGCTGCTATGAAAGCTGCATCAAGTGCTTCTTATGGATATACAGAAGAACCATTAGTTTCTTCAGATATTATAGGTATTACTTATGGATCATTATTTGATGCTACTCAAACAATGGTAACAAAAGTAGAAGATGGATTATATCAAGTTCAAGTTGTTGCTTGGTATGATAATGAAAATTCTTATACTAGCCAAATGGTAAGAACTATAAAATATTTCGCTGAATTAGGTGAATAATTTAAATAAAATGTAATTTTTATAGGGATCGCTTAGGTGATCCCTATAAGATGATTTTAGGGATATAAAATAATGTTTTTACATTATTAAATTTGTTTTTATATGGATGTTAAATTCTATAAAGGAAATTGTATTCTAAATATACTTATAAAAGAATTTTGAGAAGGGATGATATTAGAATGAATAAAAAAACTGTACGTGACATAGATATTAAAGGTAAAAAAGTTCTAGTTAGATGTGATTTCAATGTTCCTTATGATGCAAATAGAGTAATTACAGATAACAGAAGAATCGTAGCAGCTTTGCCAACAATCAAATATTTATTAGAAAATGATTGTAAAGTTATTTTATGTTCTCACTTAGGAAGACCAAAGGGAGAAGTAAAACCTGAATTTTCATTAGATATAGTTGCTAAAGAATTATCAAGACTATTAGGTCAAGAAGTTAAATTAGCAGGAGATGTTGTTGGAGAATCAGCACAAAAATTAACTTCAGAAATGAAAAATGGAGAAGTTGTTTTATTAGAAAATGTTAGATTTGAAGCAGGAGAAGAAAAAAATGATCCTGAATTATCTAAGAAGTTTGCAAGTTTAGCAGAAGTATATGTAAATGATGCTTTTGGAACTGCACATAGAGCTCATAGTTCAACAACTGGTGTTGCTGATTATTTACCAGCAGTATCAGGATTCTTAATTGAAAAAGAATTAAATTTCTTAGGTGATGCTTTGGAAAATCCAGAAAGACCATTTATGGCTATTTTAGGTGGAAAGAAAGTTTCTGATAAAATAGGTGTTATTGAAGCATTATTAGAAAAAGTTGATGTTTTAATGATTGGTGGAGCTATGGCTTACACATTCTTTAAATCAATGGGATACAATGTTGGAAATTCAATTTGCGAATTAGATAAATTAGATTTAGCTAAAGAACTTATGGAAAAAGCTAAAGCTAAAGGTGTTAAATTAATGTTACCTGTTGATACAAAGATTGGTAAAGAATTTGATCCTAATACAGAAAGCAAAATTGTTAAATGTTCTGAAATACCAGATGGTTGGGAAGGATATGATATAGGATCTGAAACAATTGATTTATATATTGAAGAATTAAAGAAAGCTAAAACTGTTATTTGGAATGGTCCTGTTGGATTATTTGAATTTGATCAATTCGCAGTTGGAACTAATTCTATAGCTAAAGCCTTAGCAGACATAGATGCAGTTAAAATTATCGGTGGTGGAGATTCAGCAGCGGCAGTTGAAAAGGCAGGATTAGCTGAGAAATTCACACACATTTCTACTGGTGGTGGGGCTTCTCTTGAATTCTTAGAAGGTAAAAAATTACCAGGAATAGAAGCATTACAAGATAAATAGAAGAAAGAGAATTTTATATGAAGAAAGTAGTAATTGGATTAGTTGTTGCTATATTAATAGTAGCAAGTATTGTAGGAATTTTGTTTTTAAATACTAAAGGTAAGAAACAGAATTCAGGAAATGGACAGGTAGCTGCAGGTGATGAATATTATGGTAATAGGGGTAATATTTCTCAAGTAGAAAAGGTTAAATTTTTATCTAAGAATGATGAATATTTAGTTGGAATGATTGGTTTACCTGTTTCTAATGAAGTAACAAATTTTTCAAATGAAAATATGATTCAATTTGCTTTAAATATTGCTGTTGAAAGATATGGAAGTATGCTTACAGAAAAGAAAAATAAGGATGGTTCTAAGGCATATTTAGTTTCAAAAGAAGTTGTTAATGAAATAACTAATGAATATTTTGGAGTAAATGAAGTTCCATTTGATGAGACATCTAATGCATATTATTCAAAAGCAAATAAAGCTTTTCTATATGGAGAGAATATCGAAAAAACTCTTTATTATTATCCTGTAGATATGAAAGAAGAAGCAGATACAGTTGAAATTACTGCTGATGCAATTTTTGTATCAGATGATCAAGAACAGTCTATGATTGAAAATGCTAAATATGATGGAAAATATGGTCAAGATAATGTTGATAATACTATAAAATTTATTTTTAATAAAAGTGGAAAATTAGTTTCATATCAATATTTATAATAAATATTTTTCCATTGGAAAGGTGGCGATATAATGAGAAAAAAAGTAATCGCGGGAAACTGGAAGATGAATATGCTTCCAAATGAAACAATAGAATATATTAATAGTTTTTCTAAATTAGTTGAAAATACTGACAATGAAGTAATTCTTTGTGTTCCTTATACTGATTTATTTTATGCATTAATGACAGCACAAGGAACAAATATAAAAATAGGTGCACAAAATATGCATTTCGCAGAAAAAGGTGCATATACAGGTGAGGTTTCAGCTAAAATGTTAAAATCAATTGGTGTTGAATATGTAATCATAGGTCACTCTGAAAGAAGACAATATTTTAATGAAACAGATGAAACTGTAAATAAAAAAATTAAAGCAGCTTTTGAAAATGAATTAAAACCTATAGTTTGTGTTGGTGAAACATTAGAACAAAGAGAAGAAGGATTAACTGAAGAAATAATAACAACACAAACAAGACTTGCTTTAGAAGGATTAGATGCTGAGCAAGTTAAAAATGTTATTGTTGCTTATGAACCAATATGGGCAATAGGAACAGGAAAAACAGCAACTTCAGAAGATGCTAATAATTCAATTAAAGCTATAAGAGCTGAGATTAGAAAAATTTATGGTGATGATGTTGCTGATAATGTTATCATTCAATATGGAGGAAGTGTAAAATCTTCTAATGCTAAAGAATTATTTGAAACTTCTGATATTGATGGTGGATTAGTTGGTGGAGCTAGTTTAGTTCCAGAAGAATTTTCTAAGATAGTTAATTATAATAAATAGAATAGGATGGGTAAAAAATATGGATAAAAAAACTACAATGCTTATGATATTGGATGGTTTTGGAATTAATGAAAAAGAGGAAGGTAATGCCATAAAAATGGCTAATATTCCAAACATTAAAAGAATTTTAAAGCAATATCCAAATACAATTTTGCATACAAGTGGTTTAGATGTTGGACTTCCAGAAGGACAAATGGGAAATTCAGAGGTTGGACATACTAATATTGGAGCAGGAAGAATTGTTTATCAAGAATTGACAAGAATTACAAAATCAATTGAAGATGGAGATTTCTTTAGTATTCCAGAATTAGTAACAGCTATTGAGAACTGTAAAAAGAATCACTCAAAATTGCATATAATGGGATTGGTTTCAGATGGAGGTGTTCATAGTCACCAACGTCATTTATTTGCATTATTAGAATTAGCTAAGAGAAAAGATTTTGAAGATGTTTATGTACATTGTTTCTTAGATGGTAGAGATACACCACCTGCTTCTGCAGAGGGATATCTTGCTGAATTGGAAGCAAAAATGTCTGAAAAAGGTGTTGGAAAAATAGCTACAATTATGGGTAGATTCTATGCTATGGATAGAGATAAGAGATGGAATAGAATCCAAAAAGCTTATGATGCTATGGTTAAAGGTGAAGGAGAAAAAGCTAGTTCTGCTTCAGTTGCTATTGAAAATTCATATCAAAAAGAAGTATTTGATGAATTTGTTGTTCCAACAGTTATTTGTAATAATGATAAGCCTGTTGCTAAAATTGAAGAAAACGATTCAGTTATTTTCTTTAACTTTAGACCAGATAGAGCTAGAGAGATTACAAGAGCTATTGTTGATGAAGAATTTGATGGATTTGAAAGAGATTATTTCAAAACAAATTTTGTTACATTTACAAATTATGATGAAACAATCAAAAATGTATCTGTTGCATTCAAAAAAACTGAAATTAAGAATACTTTTGGAGAAATCATCAGTAAACATGGTATGACTCAATTACGTATTGCTGAAACTGAAAAATATGCTCATGTTACATTCTTCTTTAATGGTGGAGAAGAAAAACAATATGAAGGTGAAGATAGAATATTAATTCCATCACCAAAAGTTGAAACATATGATATGAAGCCAGAGATGAGTGCTTTTGAGGTTACAGAAAATGTATTAAATGCAATTCATTCTAGAAAATATGATAGCATAATTTTAAACTTTGCTAATCCTGATATGGTAGGACATACAGGAAATATCGAAGCTGTAATTAAAGCTCTAGAATCATTAGATGGTTGTGTTGAAAAAATTGTTGAAGCTATTGAAGAAGAACATGGTATTCTTTTAATAACAGCAGATCATGGAAACTGTGAACAAATGATTGATTATAAAACAGGTGAACCACATACTGCTCATACAACAAATCCAGTTCCATTAGTTTTAGTTGGAAAAGATGATGTAAAATTAAAAGAAGGAAGATTAGCAGATTTAGCACCAACAATGCTTGATTTAATAGGATTAGAAAAACCTGAAGAAATGACAGGTGAAAGTTTAATAGAAGCTTAATTTTGGGAGGAAAAATGGCAACTTCTAATAATGAAAGGATCATTTATGCAGATATACAAAAAAAGTTATTTTATATGATTCCTGAAAAATGGGAGGCAATTTATTTATATGCATCCATTCTTGAGGAGCCTTTTAAGAAACCTGTGGGAGAAATGTACTTTTATTATATTCCAAAAGGAATCTTAAAGAGACGACCTGTAAATGTGTATGAAATACCTGGATTATTTAATATTGATGAAGAAAGTTACAATGAACTTGTTCAAAAATTATTCTTAGACATAAGAAATCTGAGAAAAATTCATAGAGAAACAAAAGCAGATTTATGGACACATTTAACTATTTCAATAGAAAATTTTCAATTTAAAATAAAGTATTCATATGATGATATAGGAAAAAACTCTGAATTTACTCCTTATCAAAGGCATATAATTTGGAGATATAAATATTTGCATGATGATTTAGAACTTCAAACTAGAGAAGAAAAAGATGTAATTTCTAGATAT
Organism: uncultured Clostridia bacterium; assembly: GCA_934130285.1. GTDB lineage: Bacteria > Bacillota > Clostridia > TANB77 > CAG-508 > UMGS1994. The sequence continues at coordinate 215,606 of CAKOXT010000002.1, forward strand.
TTGAATAGTGATCTTTATGAATTTGATAAAAATAATAATGATGTTTATATTGAAGGAATATATAAGCAGCCTGTTCATAATATTATTGATTATGAGCGTACTTTGACAGTTGAAGCAGCGATTGCTTCACAAAGTTCTAATCAGGAACAGGAAAATGAAAAATCAAAGCAAAAGAAAATAAAAAAAGAGAAGGATGCTAAGAAGAAACAACCAGAAATTAAGAATAATACTTTGAAATCAGATGAAAATCAAATTTTATTTAATAGAGTAGATGAAATGAGAAATAAATCTAATAAAAAGCAGACTACACATAATATTGAAGAAATTGATGATGATATGATTTTAAGTTCAGATTTTATGACTAAAAAATAAAAAGAGAAAAAAGAGTATATTAAAAGATAAGGAATATTTATTTTTTAAAATATATTCTTTTTTTTTATTTAATGTTATACTAATGCCAGAAAAGTATAGGAGAAAACATATGAAGAAAAAAATAATTTTAGGATTATTAGCTATTATAATATTTTTGAATATTATGATAAGTTTAGTTTTTGCTGCTAATGCTAGTATTGATGTTATTAATCTTGATTATAATGGTGCAGTTATTTCAGTAAAGTCTGATGAAAAGATAACTAGAGTAATTATGTATAAAAAGGATGCTCAAGGAAATTATGTTAGATTCTTTGAGAATATGGAAACAGGATATAATGAGAAAAATTTCTTTATTTCTAGGTATAGTTTATCTGAGACTGACAAGAGTAATTTTAGAGTAGATGTAATTACTGAAAGTGGAAGAACAAATACTGAAGATGTGGAAGTAGATAAAGTTCCAGAGTTACCTGAGAAAAAAGAAGAGGTAGTACCAACACCTACAGCAAAACCAACAGCTTCACCTACTACAACACCTTCTGCTAGTCCGTCAACAACACCGAATCCATCTAATTCAAATAATAAGGATACTAAGCCAACAAGTATTAAATTGAATCAAAATAATTTAACTTTGACAATTGGTGAAAAGAAGCAAGCACAATTGAAATTAACAATGCAACCTAGTAATGCGAAAGCAAAATTAACTTGGTCAAGTGATGATAAAAGTATAGCTACAGTTAATAAAAATGGAATAGTTAATGGAAAGAAAACAGGGACTACAACTATCAAAGTAAAAACAGATACAGGATTGGTTGCACAGTGTAAAGTTACTGTAAAGCTTAAGAAAATTAATAAAACGATAAGTAAGAGAGATGCTTCTTTATGTAAGGTAATAGATACTGCGAATGGTTGTACGTCGATGCAGTCTGTTGCAGTTACTGATAAATATTATGTATGTGTAAAAAGGCGTAATGACGATAAACTGGGAACTGTATTAGTATATGATAAGAAAACAAATAAAAGAGTAAATGTATTGACTGGTAATTTTGGACATGCTAATGGTGTAACATATAATTCAAATGATAAATGTATATATATCACACATATGGGTGGAAATAATGTATCAAGGATTTCTGAAAAAAAATTGACAGCAGGAAGTTTAAAAAGAACTATTATGAAATTTCCTACAACTCCTACAGGGCTTGGATACAATGAAGATGCTCAGCAATGGGTTTTGAAAAAGGGAAAACATATTTATGTATATAATAATAGTATGACTAAAAGAATTAGATCGTTTGAGGTTGCAAAGCATATTGGTCAAGAATGTGAAGTGTATAAGAATTTATTATTATCAGTTGATTATATAGGAAATTCAAATGCATATGTATATGTGTATGATATTAATAATGGCATTTGCTATGGAAAATATAAAATAACAATGCCTATTGAATTAGAAGGCGTTTCATATGATAAAGATTCTGATAGTTTAATTTTGACTTTCAATGATAATGGAGGAGATAAACTATATAAAATTCCAGCTAATTTAAAAAATTATATATAAAAAGTCGAAAAGGCTTGAAAAATCTTCTAAAATGTTATAAAATTTATACTTAACAACGTAAAAATACTTGTACGAAGAAAATAATATTATAGGAGGTTTTTATGGCAGAAATATTAAATGATATTTCAAGAACTTTTAATGAATATCTATTATTACCAAATTTAACAGATGAAAGATGTATACCATCAAATGTAAGTTTAAAAACACCACTTACAAAATTTAAAAAAGGTGAAGAACCAGAATTATGTGCGAACATCCCGTTCGTGTCTGCAATCATGCAAGCCGTTTCAGGTGAAAAAATGGCTATTGCTCTTGCGCGCGAAGGTGGATGTTCTTTTATTTATGGTTCACAATCAATTGAAACAGAAGCTCAAATGGTTAGAGATGTAAAAAAATATAAAGCAGGATTTATTGATAGTGATTCAAATGTAAAGATAGGTACACCTTTAAGAGATGTTGTTGATTTAGTTAATAGAACTGGACATTCAACAGTAATGATTACAGAAGATGGAACAAGTAAAGGAAAATTCTTGGGGCTTGTTACAGATAAAGACTACAGATTAACTAGAGTAAATTTAGATGATCCAATAGATAAATTTATGGTTCCAAAAGAAAAACTAGTTTTTGCTAGAAAAGGAATTTCATTAGAAGAGGCAAATGATGTAATTTGGGAAAATAAAGTTAGTTGTCTACCAATATTAGATGAAGATGATAACTTAGAATTCTTAGTATTTAGAAAAGATTATGAAGATAGAAAGAATAATCCAAATTCATTATTAGATGAGAATAAGAGATATATAGTAGGTGCAGGTATAAATACAAGAGATTATGAAGAGAGAGTTCCAGCTTTAGTTGATGCTGGTGTTGATATTTTATGTATTGATTCGTCAGATGGATATTCTGTATGGCAAAAAAATACAATCGATTTTATTAGAGAAAAATATGGTAACAATGTAAAAGTTGGTGCTGGAAATGTAGTTGATAAAGAAGGATTTTTATATTTAGCAGAAGCTGGTGCTGACTTTATAAAAGTTGGTGTTGGTGGAGGATCAATTTGTATCACTAGAGAGCAAAAAGGTATTGGTAGAGGACAAGCTAGTGCTTTAATTGATGTTGTAAATGCTAGAAATGAATATTTTGAAAAAACAGGTGTATATATTCCAATTTGTTCAGATGGTGGAATAGTTCACGATTATCATATTACTTTATCATTAGCATTTGGCGCTGATTTTGTTATGATGGGTAGATATTTTGCTAGATTTGATGAGAGCCCTACAAGAGTTTTAAAAGTTGGAAATAACTTTGTTAAAGAATATTGGGGTGAAGGTTCAAATAGAGCTAGAAACTGGCAAAGATATGACTTAGGTGATAAAACTAAAAATAAATTAAGCTTTGAGGAAGGTGTAGATTCATATATTCCTTATGCTGGACCACTTAAAGATAATTTGACTATTACAGTTAATAAAATTAAATCTACAATGTGTAACTGTGGATCTATTTCAATTCCTGAGTTCCACAAGAAAGCACGTTTGACATTAGTTTCTAATATTAGTATAAAAGAGGGTTCTGCTCATGATGTTATACTAAAAGAGATTGAGACTAAAGCATAAAAATTTTAAAGTGGAAGGATTGTAAAAATGAAAGAAAAAGAATTGATTATAGTATTAGATTTTTATGGACAATATAATCAGTTAATAGCTAGACGTGTTAGAGAATGTAATGTATTTTGTGAAATATTACCTTTTAATACACCAGCAGAGAAGATTAGAGAAAAAAATCCTAAGGGAATTATTTTTACTGGTGGACCTGCAAGTGTATATTTAGATGATGCTCCAAAATGTGATAAAGAAATTTTTGAATTAGGTATTCCTATTTTAGGAATTTGCTATGGTATGCAACTTATGACTCATATGCTTGGTGGAGAAGTTAGAAGAGCTTATAAGAGAGAATTTGGTGAAATCAATGTTAATATTGATAATAAATCTTTGTTATTTGAAGGTTTTGAAGATACTAATACTTGTTTGATGAGTCATATGGATTATGTTGAAAGAATACCTGATAACTTTGAAAAAATAGGTGATACACCTGATTGCAAATTTGCAGCAATGCAAAATGTTGAAAGAAAATTTTACGGAATTCAATTTCATCCAGAAGTAAATCATACTAAGGATGGTGTGAAGATTATACATAATTTCTTATATAATATTTGTGGTTGTGAAGGCAATTGGAAGATGAATTCATTTGTTGAAGAACAAATCAAATTACTAAAAGAGAAAATTGGTGATAAGAAAGCTGTTTGTGCATTGTCAGGGGGAGTTGATTCTTCTGTTGCTGCTGCCTTAGTTAATAAAGCTATTGGAAAAAATTTAACTTGTATTTTTGTTGACCATGGTTTACTTAGAAAGAATGAAGCTGAAGAAGTTGAAGAAATTTTTACAAAGCAATTTGATGTTAATTTTATAAAGGTTGATGCTAGAGAAAGATTTTTATCTAAACTTGCTGGTGTTGATGATCCTGAAAAGAAGAGAAAAATTATTGGTGAGGAATTTATCAGAGTTTTTGAAGATGAAGGAAAAAAATTAGGTCAAGTTGATTATTTGGTACAAGGAACAATTTATCCAGATGTTATTGAGAGCGGAGTAGGTGTTGGTGCTAAGATTAAGAGTCATCATAATGTTGGAGGATTGCCTGATTGTGTTGATTTTAAAGAAATCATTGAACCTTTGAGAGATTTATTCAAAGATGAAGTTCGTAAAGTTGGCGTTGAATTAGGTCTTCCAGAATTTTTAGTATATAGACAACCATTCCCAGGACCAGGTCTTGCAATTAGAGTTATTGGAGATATAACAGAGGATAAGTTGAGTATTTTAAGAGAAGCTGATTATATTTTCAGAGAAGAAATTGCAAATGCAAAATTGGATAGAGACATAAATCAATATTTTGCAGTGTTAACTAATTTAAAAAGTGTTGGTGTAATGGGTGATGAAAGAACTTATGATTATACAGTTGCTTTAAGAGCTGTTACAACATCTGATTTTATGACTGCTACATGGAGTAAAATTCCTTATGAGATTTTGGAAAAAGTTTCTGCAAGAATTGTAAATGAAGTAAAACATGTTAATAGAGTAGTTTACGATATTACAGGAAAACCACCTGCAACAATAGAGTGGGAGTAAAATTAAATAAAAATTATTTTAGATATTGATAAAATAATATGATTAGTATATAATAACAAACGAACTTAAATGGTTCGTTTGTTATTTTGCTTTGCCAAGCTACTGGGATTCTATAATATAAATTAGTTAGAATGTCAGTATGCGAACGGCATATAATTTTGAGTTAATATTGAGGTATTGTCAATATGCTGAAATTCTTAAAACGAAGTGTTAGTATGTGGATGATATACATGTAATTTAATATTGGGGTATCGCCAAGCTGCTGAGATTCTTCGAACGAAGTGAGTTAGAATGTCAGTATGCGGATGGTATATATATAATTTAATATTGGGGTATCGCCAAGCGGTAAGGCATCGGACTCTGACTCCGACATGCGTAAGTTCGAATCTTACTACCCCAGCCATAGTTTATAAAGGCTTTCAAGAAATTGAAGGCTTTTATTTTTTTGCTAAAAATATGGTAATTGTCTATATAATAAGCAGAATTAATTGCTTAAAAAACTAGATAAAATGAAAAATCCCTAGAAACTATTATAGTTTCTAGGGAAAGGGTTAATTAGTTGCTTGGTTAGTACTCGTCGTACTCATCGTACTCGTCATCGTATTCTGGAAATATTGGGTCTCCAAAACCATCATCTTCTGGGAACATTCGGGCCCAAAAGTATTCTTCATCAAGAGCGTCTTCTTGTTCCTTTGTGAGGGGTTTTAAAATAAAATCCTTATAGATGATGTTGAGTTCATCTACATAACCTTCACAGAGATAAGTTTTTTCAACCCACAATATTTCGTTGTTATGCATTATACCCCTGCATTTTTTTAAAGCTTCATGGAAATCTACAGGGTAAAAAATACATTCAGAAATAACTTTCTGGCTTAAAACATTTTTACTATTCTTAGAATAATGTTCTAAGACCCAGAAGTCTTCGTATGTTTGCCTGAGAATATACCGTGCTGATAATGGGGCATCGGTATATGAGTCGACATAACTAACATTTTTGATCTTTTCAATTTTTTTCATAACTAATACTCCTTTAAAAATGAACGATTGTATTAACAATCTGTCAATCTGTTTTTTATGTTATATCCTTCTTACAATTAAAGTATAACATGATTATGTAAACAAGTAAAATTGATTATTTTAATGCTAAATATAAGTTTTACTTATATTTGATTATTGCGTTTTGAGGAGAAAAATATTATAAAAAATATAAAAGTATAGATGTAATGTCGAATATTGGTGTTTTAGTGGAAATCTTTGGTTGCTTAATTATATGTAGTTTGATATAATACAAATGTTTAGATTGGTATAGGAGAATGTTATGAATAATTTAGTTGGAGTTATTGTTTCAGCAATATATATAGTAGCGGTTGTTGTTGCGTCAAAATTTATGAGTAAGTTTGGGGAAGAAGCTAGTAGAAAGTTTATACATGTTTTGCTTTCAAATGTATGGATTATTTATATGTTATTTATTGATTCATTAGTGCCAGCATGTATATTACCAATTGCTTTTGTAATTATAAATACGTTATCATATAAATTTAAATTAATAAAATCTATGGAACGTGAAGAAAATGATGGATTTGGAACAATTTATTATGCTGTTTCAATGTTAGTGGTTTCTATTATTGCATATGTGGCTGGTGATCCTAGAATAGGTGCAACAGGAATATTAATTATGGGATATGGCGATGGTTTTGCAGCAATAATTGGAAAGAAGATAAAGAGTAAAAAATATAAAATAGGGAAAACAACAAAGAGTATAGCTGGTTCATTAACTATGTTTATAATTAGTTTATTTATTTCTTTTATAGTATTAAAAATGATAGGAGTTAAATATTTGATTTTTGATTCTTTTGGAATAGCTGTAGTTGCAACTATTTTGGAGGCTATTTCTATAAAAGGATTTGATAATATTACTGTACCGGTGATTACAACGATATTGACTTTTTTAGCAATGTAGGGGGACTTATATGATTTTAGATAAGGTAAATATGCCTGATGATCTTAAGAAATTGACTATTAATGAAAAAAATGAATTAGCGGGAGAGCTACGTGAAAAAATTATAGATATAGTGTCTAAAAATGGTGGACATTTGGCTTCAAACTTAGGAGTGGTAGAGTTAACAATTGCTCTTCATTCTGTTTTTAATATGCCTGAAGATAAAATTGTTTGGGATGTCGGACATCAAACGTATGTGCATAAAATGCTGACTGGAAGAAAAGATAAGATGAAGTCATTGAGAAAAATGGATGGGTTAGCTGGATTTCCAAGATCATCAGAATCAGAATATGATAGTTTTGATACAGGCCATAGTAGTACGTCTATTTCTGTTGCTTTGGGTATGGCTAGAGCTAGAGATATATTACATAAAGATAATAAAGTTATTGCAGTGATTGGTGATGGAGCTTTAACTGGTGGAATGGCCTTAGAAGCTTTAAATGATGCTGGAATAAGCAAAACTAATATGATTGTTATTGTAAATGATAATGAAATGAGTATTGCTAAAAACACAGGTGGATTAGCAATGATGCTTGCAAAACTTAGAACGAAGAAGTTTTATATTAATTCTAATATTTCCGCTAAAAATTTTATTAGAAAAATACCTATTGTTGGTGAGAAAATAGTAAAGATTGTTGTAAAGTTGAAGAGTAGTATTAAGCAATTGATAATTCCTAAAATGTTTTTTGAAAACATAGGATTTAGATATTTAGGGCCGGTTGATGGTCATGATATTGAAAAATTGGAAGGTATTTTGAAAATTAGTAAAGAACTTGATGGACCTGTTTTAATTCATGTTGTTACTAAAAAGGGAAAAGGATATAAGTTTGCTGAAGAAAATCCAGATAAATATCATTCTACTTCAGCTTTTAATATTGAAACAGGAGAGAAGATAAAAAAATCAAGTAAAGATTATTCAAAAGTAATGGGAGAAAAATTAGTAAAACTTGCTGAAAAAAATGAAAAAATTGTTGCTGTTACTGCTGCAATGGAAGCTGGAACAGGATTAACAGAGTTTGCAGAGAAATTTCCTGATAGATTTTTTGATGTTGAAATTGCTGAACAACATGCATTAGGAATGGTGGCTGGTATGGCAAAGTCGGGACTTAAACCGGTTATTCCAATATATTCTTCTTTTTTACAGAGAGGTTATGATCAATTAATCCATGATATTGCTTTGCAAAAGTTGTCAGTTGTGGTTTGTGTTGATAGAGCGGGGATAGTTGGAAATGATGGGGATACTCATCAAGGAATACTTGATTTATCTTTCTTAGAAACTATTCCGAATTTTACAGTCATGGCTCCAAAAAATTTTGAAGAACTTGAGGTGATGCTTGAGTATGCAATTAATTTTGATGGACCTATTGCTATAAGATATCCAAGAGGTGGAGAAGGTTCGTATAAGTTTGAAAATGCTAATGATAAAATTGAAATTGCCAAAAGTGAAATTTTAAGAGAAGGTGGGAATGTTACTATTTTTGCTGTTGGAAAAATGGTTGCATATGCGATGGAGGTTTCTGAAAAGTTAAAAGAGAAAAATATTAGTGCTGAGGTTATAAATGCTAGATTTGTTAAACCTTTGGATGAGAAAACATTAAAAAAATCTATAGAGAAAACAAAGAAAGTTGTTACTATTGAAGATAATATTGAATATTCTGGATTTGCTAGTGCAGTAGATAAGTGCTTGACTAATTTGGAATGTAATATTCTTAACTTAGGATATCCAGATGAGTTTATTAAACATGGATCACCAGCTGATATTGAAGCTAAATATGGTTTAGATGTTGATAGCATAACAGGAAAAATTATAGAATTTGTTGGAAACGAAAATGAAGAATAAAGATGATGAAAATGATTTATTAATTGCAAAAGTTTTTGATAAGAAAAAATTTTGCAATACTAGAAATAAAATTACATATACAGATTTTTTAAATGAAAAAGAACAGGCTATTATTAGTAGAAATATGAATCTTGACAATGCTTTTTTCTATGGTGGAAACGAAAATGCTGATAGAAAAATACTAGTTTTTTATCCTGAAAAAATAGATGAAGGATTAGCTAGAAAAAGTTTGAATTCAGTATTGTCTGTTTTAAGAATAGAATTGCCAAACGAAATGAAAGGTGAATATGAACATAGAAATTATTTATCTGCATTGATTAAGATTGGTATTGAAAGAGCAAAAATAGGTGACATTTTAGTGGATAATGATGGTGCAGATATTATTGTTTTTAATGCTAATAAAGAATTTATAAAGCAAGCATTAATGGAATTAACACGATTTAAGAAGTCTAGATTTGAAGAAATAGACATTGAAAATGTTAGAAATAAAATTGACAATTTTGAGGATATGACGATTATTGTAGCTAGTATGCGAATTGACAATATTGTTTCAGAACTAGCAAGATGTTCAAGAAGTGGAGCAGATGAGTATATAATTGATGAAAGAGTTTTAGTTAATTATGAAACTGTTTTAAAAGGTTCTAAATTGGTTGAAAATGGTGATGTTGTAACCATAAGAGGAAAAGGAAAGTTTATAATTGACGGGTTGGTCAGAAATACTAGAAACGATAGATATGTTTTGAAAGTTAGAAAATACGCATAAAATAGCCGGATATAGCAATTTTTAAAATAAAATATTGCAAACTTTACTCTAAAAATATATAATATTATATATTTTGTAATGGGTGATTATAGAAATTATGAATAAAACAAAGAGAAAAATTTTTGAGGCTTCTATGAAGTTGTTTGCTGAAAAAGGTTATGATGCAACAAGCGTAGAAGAAATTACGGCCACAGTGGGAGTAGCTAAAGGAACATTATATTATCATTTTTCTAGTAAAGAGGAGATTTATAACTTTTTATTAGAAGAAGGAACGAAGCTTTTAATTAATAATATAGATGTTAAAGTTTCAAAATTAAATAATTCTATTGATAAGTTAAGATCAATTGCTTTACTTCAATTGAGAGTAATAACTAAGTATCAAAATTTGATAACTATTTATTTATCTCAAGTATGGGGAAGTGATCAAAGAAATCAAAAATGTCAAAAATATATAAATGATTATATTAGTAAAATTAATGAAATTGTTGAAGATGGAATAAAAAAAGGTGAATTGAAAGAAGGAAATAGTGAAATTATTGCTTCTGAGATTTTTGCTTTTACATGTGCTGGATTTATGTATAAAATAAAATCTGGTAAACCAATTGACGTTAAAGAACTATGTATAGAGTTTGATAAAATGATATATGGTTTGAAGAAATAATATAATATGTGATATTTGAAATTAAAATGGAGAGATTTAAAACGTGAGTATAAGCAACAATAACTTGTTTGCTCTGAAATTGAGGAAGGATTGATTAAAGAAATGGGTAAAGGAATACACGATTTTGTAAAAATAACAGATTTAAAAGATATGTTAAAAAAATCAGAGAAAGCTTATGGCGATAAAGAAGCTTTTAGATTTAAAACAAAAGAACCAGGAAAATTTAGAGATATTTCATATAAAGAATTTGCTAGCCAAGTAAATGCTTTAGGAACATCATTGATAAATTTAAATTTAAAAGATAAAAGAGTAGCGGTAATTTCAGAAAATAGATATGAATGGGCTGTTGCATATCTTGCTGTTGTTTGTGGTACAGGTGTTGTTGTACCTATGGATAAATCCTTACCAGAGAATGAAATTAAAAGTTTGATAGAGCGTTCAGAAGTTGATGCTATTATTTATAGTAAAGCATATGATTCAATAATGAAAGAAGTGAAAAAAGAAGAAAATACAAATTTAAAATATCTTATTTCTATGGATTTAGAAAAGGAAGAAGATAAAGTTTTGTCTCAAAAAGAATTAATTGAAAAAGGTGAAAAATTAATAAAGGGAGGAGATAAAAGATTTGTCAATGCTAAAATAGATAGAGAAAAAATGTCTATTATGCTATTTACTTCAGGAACTACTGCTAAATCAAAAGCAGTTGCATTATCTCATAAAAATTTATGTACTAATATACAAGATATTGCTTCAATGTTTGATATAGGTGTAAATGATAGAATGCTTTCTTTCTTACCTTTACATCATACTTTTGAGTCTACTGTTGGATTTTTGTATCCTATATATGCTGGTGCAACAATTTGCTATTGTGACGGTATTAGACATATAGCTGAAAATATTAAAGAATATCAAATTACTGCAATGATATCAGTTCCAATTTTATATGAAAATATGTATAAAAAAGTAATGAGAGGAATTGAGAAAAAAGGAAAACTTGCTAAAGTTCAAAAAGGTATGAAAATAAGCAATTTTTTAATGAAATTACATATAGATGTTAGAAGAAAAATATTTAAAGAAATTCATGATTTGCTAGGTGGAAAAGTAAGATTATTTATAAATGGTGCTGCAGCCTTAGATCCAGAGGTTGAGAAGGGATTTAATGCATTAGGTATCAATATGGCTCAGGGATATGGTTTAACAGAAACATCACCAGTTTTAGCAGCTGGTAATGGATTATCTAAATATTCAAGAGTGGGATCTGTTGGTAGAGCTTTTCCAAGTGTTGAATTAAAAATAGACAATCCTGATGAAAAAGGAATAGGAGAAGTTATAGCAAAAGCTGATTCTGTTATGCTTGAATATTATGGAAACGAAGAGGCAACTAAAGAGACAATAATTGATGGATGGTTCCATACAGGAGATTTAGGATATTTTGATAAAGATGGATTCTTGTTTATAGCAGGAAGAAAAAAGACTGTTATAGTATTGAAGAATGGAAAAAATATTTATCCAGAAGAAATAGAAGCTTTAATTGGTAGAATTGATGGTGTTAAAGAGTCTTTCGTTTTCGGCGTTCCTGCAAATAACGCAGATGAGAAAGAATCAAAAATAAATGCAGAAATAGTATATGAAAAAGAACGTATGAAAGAGATTTTAGGAACAATAGATGAAGATAAAATAAAAGAATATTTATGGGAAAATGTTAAAACAATAAATAAAACAATGCCTGCATATAAGTATATAAGAGAGATTATCGTAACTGATCAAGAATTAATAAAGACAACTACACAAAAGGTAAAAAGACATGAAGAAATTAAGAAAGTCCTAGGGAAATAAGACTTGTAACTAAAATGTAATATAAAAAAGATACAAAAGTAATTGTATCTTTTTTTAGTTAAAGCTATAATTAATGTAGTTAAATTTTAATGTTGTACAAATTCAAAGGAGGTCAGTTTACAATGTCATTTTTGTTTGATAAATTATTTAATAATAAACAAGGCATAGTAAACGTGAGGATGGTAATCACGGAAGAGAAAATATTGTCTAATATAGAAAAAGTTCAAAAGATGATAAATCCAAAGAGTAAGAAGCAAATCGTTCAATTAGAAGAAGATACTTACTTTAAGGATTTAGTTGAGTCTATAAAAACATATCTTGAGGAATATCCTAAAAAGAAAAATTTCCCAAGAAGTGTATATAAAGCTGCATATGATTTAGTTGAATTTGCTACAAATCAATTTGAAGAAAATACTAAGAAAATTGAAGAATTGATAATTCAAAGAGAAAAAAATATAAGCTTAGCTTTTGAATTAAAAACAACATTATCTAAAGTATTAAAGAAAGAAGAAGGATTTGAAAAAGAAATCGAACTAGCTAGTACAAAATATTCAGAAGATATAGGCGAATCATTAAAAATTCTTTCTGAAGGAACTGATGATGAAGAGAAGAAAGCTGCTAGAAAATTAATTGATGCAAGAATTAACAATTTGGAATCTAATTTTCATATTGAAATTGATATGGAAAGAATTGAAGATAAATCAAAGGCTTTAAGCTATATAGGAATTGAAGTAGCAGATGCTTTGAAATACATACCAGCACCTGTTGAAGAAATTGCTAATGTCCCATTAGAGCAAACTGTAGTTAATACACAACCAAAAGTTGAACCAGTTAAAGCTCAAAAAGTTGAAAATAAAGTTGCACAACCAAAAGTACAAGTTCAACAACAAGCTCCAGTTCAAACTCAAGTAAAACCTGCTGTTAAAAGTGGTTCTAATATTGCTGCAGCAACAATGGTAAAAGAAAAAGCTCAACCAAAGCAAAATCCAATATTGGCACAAGCTAAACAGCAAAAGGTTGATGATCAATTATTAAATGATATGTATATGCAAGAAACTAGATTTGATGTTAAACCATCTTTGTGGCAACGTATTAAAAATTCAAAATTAGTTAGAACAATAAAATATGTAATGAGTATTAGAGTGGTGCTTGAATTTCCTGCTTTACCAGAAGGAAGAGGAGAGAATAACTTTTAATATAAAGAGAAAGTTTAAAAAAAGATATAGGGCTATTTTTTAATAAATAGCCCTATATTGTTAAAAAGTGCAAATTTATATTAGTATAAATTGATATAAAAAGTAATTCTAAATAAAATGGAAGAAATATATGACAAAGGAAAAAAATTTTCAATATCAAAGAGCATATACTGAATTAAATGAAATTTTGGGTTATTTATCAGATGAGCAAAAAGATAAAATACCACATGATTTTATTGAAAATATAAAAAGAAAAATGGATTTGAATTATAAGTTCATATTTGATAAATCCAAAGGAATATTTGAACAAAATTTGATGACTGAAACTAAAGCGTTATTGGTAGAAATATATGAGAGATATTTGGCTAATGAAGCTGAAAAGAAAACTTGGGAAGAATATGATAAATTTTGTTTAAGTCAAATTGATAAAGAAAAAAGAGAAAAGTATGATGTAAATCTGTTTCATTATAATGAAAAGGTGGATATAGCCAAGCAAACTGTAAATGAAAAAATGATTATTAAAAGTGAGAATAAAAAAAATTTATTTCAGAGAATTTTGAATTATTTAAAAAATTTTTTTAAATTCGAAAAATAATTAATATTATTCTAGAGAAATATTTGCGATAAAATTAGAAGGAAATGAGATTTTTTATGGAGCAAATAAATATTAAAAATTTTTTTAATGCTATAATAAAATTTGAAGAATGTGTAAAAAAAAGAATTAATGAAATTAATGAAGAATCTGCTTCTAATATATCATTTGAAGATTCAATTTTATATTGTGGTTCTACTGCTATGAATTTGATGTTATTAAGCCAAAATATAAAAAAAATGGGAATGATTCCAGAAGAATCTGAAATGATTGAAATACCAGATGATGAATTATATGAAAATAGATTAAAAGTCAGAAAAATACATGATATAGATATACATGTTTTTTCAAGTTTATTATTTAATGATATAGAAGCTGAAGATGATGTAGAAAAGTATCCTTATAAAATAAAACATGATGATTCATGCTTTGGAGAACCTAAATATTTTCCAAATGATAATAAACCATATATTGTTATAGATAGATATAAAGATAGTGCGTTAAAAGATGGTTTAACATGTGTAAAACCAAAAGATTATTGTATAGTTAAAATTGATGATAGAGAATACCATGTAGAAACTCCTTTAAATTTATTAGCAAATAAAATTGCATTTTCTTTAAATCAAGCAGATTTTTATAGTTATTTTGCTCGAAAAGGAAATTTTCAAATAGATAACAATGAATTAAATAATATAAGTGCTGATATATTATATGAAAAATATGAAAAGTGCAAAAATGGTGAATATTCAAAAGAAGTTACAAGAAAAGATGGATTAGATGTATTAAGTGGGTTTGATGATAAATTTAATAACAATATTTCTGATATAAAAGTTTTATATCAATTAAGTAGAAATATGGGATATTCAGAAGAAATTATAGAAGAATATATATTAGAAGTACTAACTGGATATAAAGAAAAGTTAAAAGATAATATTTATTATAATAATATTCTTAATAAATTGAATGAGAAAAATGGACATTCAACTAAAACTGCAGAAGATTATATATTAGGAGAATTAAAAAATTCTTATAATCAATCAGCGAATATTAGAGAACAATTAAGAGAAAAAATGAGTATTAGTTCTTTGGCAAAAGATGATAAATTTAAAATTACAAGACCTGAGATAATTGGAGTAGCTAAAGAAGAGGGAGTAATTGGAGAAAAAGAAAATGCTAGAGAAGCAAGAAGTACATTAGAAAAAGAAGTTACTATAGAGAGGCAAGATGAAAGTGAGAGAATATGACTGTTATAGTTGTTTTGAATTAAAAAAATTTTTTCTTTTTGAACTATGAAAAAATAATAAAAAAATAATAAAAAACACTTGACATATTAAAACCTTTCCATTATAATAGGACTTGCGATTGAGAGATGCGCCCTTAGCTCAGTTGGTCAGAGCAACCGGCTCATAACCGGTGGGTCCAAGGTTCGAATCCTTGAGGGCGCACCATTTAATTAAATATTTGGGTAGGTGGTCGAGTGGTTAATGGCACCAGACTGTAAATCTGGCCGCGAGAGCGTACGATGGTTCGAATCCATCCCTGCCCACCAAACACATAACACTAGTTATGTGTTTTTTTTTTTTTAAAATTTGGGTTCTTTGTCAATAGTTGGGGTGAAGTTCTTGCAAAAGCTATTCGCTTCAGTACTTTGATTTTATTGTTATATCCTTCCATTACACCATTTGAATAGGGAACTAGCAAAGAATTTCTGATTTCTTCAATCCAATTTGCATAAGTTTTTGCACATTCATTTAGAACTTCATAATCGAATCTAAATTTGATTTTACCCACGTATTTAATTTTTTTGAAATTGATATTGTAAAAAAACGTCTAATACGCTATTCTATAATAAGAAACTAAAGAGAAAAGAGGTAAGCAAAGTGGATGAAAAAAAACAAATAAAAATTAGCCTGAAAATGGCTATAATTATATTGTGTATGATTTTGGCTATAATAATAATTTTAATATATTTTATTTTTTATAAAGGAAACATATTACAATATGCAATTTCTGATACAGTGAGTGTTAAAACTTATAATAATAAGGATTATTATATTATTAAAAAAGATTATTCTGGTAATTATGATTTGCAATTTTTGTCTTTGTCAGAATATTTTGATTCACAAAAAGATATAAAAACTTCTTTTGAAGTAAAAGAAGTGATGAGTTATACAAGTTATAAGGTATATTGCAATAAGTGGGGGATAAAAGCAAAATATTCAGATGCTACTAAAGATTATATAGTAATTTCATATCTTTCATATGGCTCGCCGATTTTGGATGCAAGATTGGCTGATGTTGAATATAATGATAGCAATGTCAATGTTTATATGTGGGATCATGCCTCTGGAGTTACAGCAGATATTTCAGCATATGTTTTAGTAATTCCGACAGAAGAAAATATTAATAATATTAATATAATACCAGTTTACACAAATGCTGAATTTCAAAATATGAAAAAATATGACACACCATATGATCCATCTGATATAAGCGTTGATAAGCCTATAATATATTTATATCCAACAGAAGATAAACAAGTATCTATAAAATTATTGAATGAAGAGAATATAACTTGTTCTTACCCTAAATATAGAAATGAATGGAAAGTATTAGCACAATCTAATGGTAATTTAATAGATTTAGATACAAATAGACAATTATATTCTTTGTATTACGAAAGTAAAAGCAATATAGACTTTGGAGTAGAAAAAGAAGGATTTGTTGTAAAAGGAAATGAAACTGCTGAATTTTTAGAAGAAAAACTGGCTATATTAGGATTAACTGAAAGAGAATCAGAAGAATTTATTGTTTATTGGTTGCCAAAATTAGAAGCAAATGAATATAATTATATAAGATTTGCAACTACTGATGAGATAAATGAAAATATGCCATTGGAAATAAATCCTAATCCAGATACAATAATAAGGGTATTAATGACATATAAAGGATTAGAAAAACAAATTGATGTTCAAGAACAAGAATTAGTAACTCCAAATAGAAAAGGTTTTGTTGCTGTTGAATGGGGCGGAACAGAAATAAAATAAAATATTATAAATTTATAAAATTAAAATAAATCGATAAATATTAAGTGTGATAACTTATGCCTATTTTTCGCAAACGTGTCTGACTATCGCATCAAACACATAACATTAGTTATGTGTTTTTTTTGTTTTTTATTTGAATTAATAAAGAAAAATATATATAATTTTAATAAAAATTGAACCAAGTTAAAAGATGTATCGTCTAATAGATAAGAAAATAGAAAGGAATTTTTAAGATGAATATTGGATTAATTAGTTTTACAAATCTTATAGAAGAGAACAAGCTTAGATTTTATAAAACAGCTAAAGCAATATTGAAAAATGATGATGATGTTTATGATGCTCTTCAAGAAGCTTTGATGAGTATTTATCAGAATATCAAGCAATTAAAAGATTTGAAATTTTTCTCGACTTGGGCTACGAGAATTGTAATTAATAAGTGTTATGATTTGTTAAGAAAAAGAAAAAATAATATAGTTCCTTTTGATGAGAATGTGGAGAACGATATTAATAATTTACAAAATGATGTTTATGAGGTTGATCAATTTGGAATAAAAAAGGCTGTAGAAGGTTTAAATGAGGAACTGAAATTGATTACAATTCTTTATTATTATGATGATTATTCTGTAAATGAAATTTCCAAAATACTTGATATTCCAACAGGAACTGTGAAATCAAGGTTATCACGTGCTAGAGAAATTTTGAAAATGAAATTGGGAAAGGAGGAGATTTAAAATGAAAGATGAAGAATTTGATAAATTGTTAAAAGAACAAATGAAATCAGATACGTATATTCCAGAGAAAATAGATAAGCTTTTTTCTAATTTTGAAAAAAGTAAAGGTTATAATAATCATAAAATATATAAAGTTAGGCGATATTTGAAATCTGTATCAATTGCTGCATGTGCAATGCTTGTTATTTTTATAGGAGGATGTACATATGCACATATTAATGGAAAAGAAACTATTATTTCTCCTATATTAAGTAAATTAGGTATTAATAGTAAATATGAAGAAAATTCAACTAAATTTAATGATGAAGTGGTTAGTGAAAATGTTAAGATTAAATTAAAAGATGGAGCAATTGATGATACTACATTGATTTTAGGATATGAGATTGAGATTGCCAATAATAATCAAGATACATGGTTTGAAATAATAGGTGATTATAAAATTAACGGAATGAATTTTGAACCAGTTAATGCTACAGTTGATAAAATTTCTGATACTGAGTATGTTTACTATCAAATATTTGATGTTAGTGAGATTATGATTGATAATCCAGAAAATGTTTATATAAGTTCGAAAATTTTTGAAATTAGAGAATATACTGAATGTGAAGATGATAATTCTGTTTATCCTGAATATGGAGAATGCTTGAAAGGTGAATGGAATTTTGATGAATCTATATCAGTTAAAAATTTAAAAGAAAATAAAAAATATGAATTTAATACTGTAAAAGAGTATGAAATTCTTCCAGATGTTAATGTATCTGTTACAGAATTTATAACAGGTTCATATACTAATATTTTAAAAATTAAAGTTGATAAAACTAATTATATAGGAAATGATTTTGAAAAATACTATAAGATTGTTGATAAACAAAATAATGAGATTGCGATGTTTATTGATGAACCAAGGGACTATGATGATAGGGTATATAATGATAGGCTCGTTAGCGAAAAAATTAAAAAGAATTCTGAGATTAAGATTGAAGTTTATTTGAAAGAAGAAAATGCAAAAGAATTTAGTAAAGTAGTAACTATTCCAGTTGATTTGTCAAAAGTTGTAGAGAAGGATAAAGGTTCAGATGAATGGAAGGAATATGTTGGAGATGAGTATAGTTTTAAATATAGTTCTGATTGGAAGATTACTACTGAGCTGGGAAAAGATAAACTAGGTGAAAATAGTATATATTTAGGTGCTCTTGGAATAGAAATTCCTTCTACAACAAATTCTGAATATACATCATCTATGTATGTGAAAACTGTTAATAAGGATATTACATTGGAAGATTATGTAGATGAGAGAAGAGAGATGAATAAAAATTCTGATTCAGTTGGTTATGAAGAGATTGAAAGTTCTGAACTTAAATTAAAAAATGGCGAAGGGTATCAAATAATCTATGATATGTCTGATGGCTCTGAAAATTATATTTATAAGAATGTGTTTATAAAAGGTGATGGAAAAATTTTTGATATAACTTTTTTTGGTAGCGAAAAGGAATATAATAATTTAAAAAATAATGTTGATGAATTTATTAATAGTTTTGAAATAAAATGATGTAGAAAAAATGTAAGAAGCATGGCAAAGGTATATTTGCTATGCTTTTTGTCTTATAAAAAAGTATATAAAAAAATAATAACAGTTTCCAAATTATGACATATTTTTTGGATTTAATTTTCTATAATGGTTCTAGAAAACTAAGGAGGAAAAGATATGAGTAAAAAGGAAAAAGAGGATGTAAAAAAATTTATGGATATGAAAATGCTGGAATGTATTAATTCTGAGTTGCAGAGATTGGAAGATGCGTCTGATATTGAAGAGTATAAAATACAAATTCGAAATAGAAGACTTGGTTTTGGTTTAATCTTTACTGATTTTGATTTTTATATTTCATTAATTAGAAAAAAGAAGATTATTTTAATGAGAACACGAGAGAATATTGGTAAAAGAGAAATTTTAGACAGAATTTTAAAGGATAAGATTACACATAAATTGGAGCAGATTTATAAGAAAGCTGTTATATGGGGAGAAGGTAGTGAAGAATTATTTAATTGTAAAATTTCGCAGATAATTGATAGACAACAAGGAATAGGTGAGATTTTAGATAACTATGATGAGTGTATTAATTTAATAGATGTATATCAAAGAAATAATGTTATATAAATTTGTTGATAGATGATTATATTATTTCTAATTATAGGAGTACAGTTATATAAAAATTGTACTTGTGTATTGTAAAAATTATCTATATAATCGGATTAGGAAAACAACACTTGGTAATACTTAAGATAAAAGATTTTAAAGGAGGTTTTTTATGGATAGAAAGGTAAGAGTTGTTCAATATGGTACTGGAAAAATGTCAGTATATACAATGAGATATGTATATGAAAAAGGTGCTGAAATAGTTGGTGCTTTTGATGTTAATCCAAACGTAATAGGAAAAGATATTGGAGAGGTTATGGGAACAGAGCATAAAGGCGTTGTTGTTCAAGATGCAAAAGATGCTAGAAGAGTTTTACAAGAATTAAAACCAGATATATGCATAGTTACAACAATGAGTTTAATTGCTGATGTTGAAGAGCCTTTAATGTTATGTGCAGAGCTTGGAATAAATGCTATAACAACATGTGAAGAGGCATTTTTCCCTGGAAATTCAAATCCTATATTAACTCATAGATTAGATGAAATGGCAAGAAAGAATAATTGTACAATAACAGGTAGTGGATACCAAGATATTTATTGGGGACAATTAATTTCTTCAATCGCTGGATCAACACATAAGATTACTAAAATAAAAGGTAGTTCAAGTTATAATGTTGAAGATTATGGTATAGCTTTAGCTAAAGCACATGGTGCAGGACTTTCTTTAGAAGATTTTGATAAAGAAGTTGCTTCAGTTGATAGAATGTCTGATGAAGATAGATTAAAAATAATTGAAAGAGGAGAATATACTCCATCATATATGTGGAATGTTAATGGATGGCTTGCTCAAAAACTTGGTTTAACAGTTATTTCTCAAAGTCAAAAGTGTGTTCCACAAACTCATAATACAGATTTATTCTCATCAACGTTAAATATGAATATTAAAGCTGGTGACGCAACTGGAATGAGTGCTGTTGTTACAACAGAAACAAAAGAAGGAATTGTTATTGAATCAGAATGTATTGGAAAAGTATATGCTGAGGATGAATATGATAAAAATGAATGGTCTATAATTGGTGAACCTGATACTACAATAGTTGTATCAAGACCATGTACAGTTGAATTAACTTGTGCAAGTATTGTTAATAGAATTCCTGATGTTATGAATGCAGAAGCTGGATATGTTCCAACAGCTCAAATGCCAGATTTGGAATATAGAAATAAACCATTAAATGAATATGTAAAATAATTTCGATTATTGTGTGAAAGAGGGGATTGGGTTTCCAATTTTCTCTTTTTTATATTATAGGAAAGTTATCTGAACTTCCTATAATATAAATACTTTGCACAGAAATTTGCATAACAAATTTCACATACGAACAATTAGATGTGGGCTGAACTCTATAATTTAAAATATAGAAAAATTTAATCAGCCTACTATTGTTCTTTTGTGAGTTAAAGTAGGTGAAGATGTATTTAATTAAAAGTCTTACTAAAATAAGTTCTAAATTTGATAAATGTGGATATAAGGCTATTATTAATGATAATTTGTAATTGACTGAAACATGATTTATAAGTATACTTACATTAGGTAAATAATTTAAAGTTATTTTTGAAATGATAATGAATAGTTTAAAATTAGGAGGATGTGAAGGTGCAGATATTATTGTTGGCGTGTTTAATTTTATTGAATGCTTTTTTTGCAGCTACAGAAATGGCTTTTGTTTCTTTAAATGATGCAAAAATTTCAGTAAAAGCTAAAGAAGGAGATAAAAAATATAAAAAAATTGAAAAGATGTTAAAGAATCCAAGTAAGTTTTTGGCAACAATTCAAATAGGAATTACATTGGCAGGATTTTTATCTAGTGCGTTTGCATCAGATGTGTTTGCTAGTGAATTAGCAAAGGTTTTATTTGATTTAACACATGCTTTTTCTGTGACAGTTTGGCAAAATATTTCAATTGTTGTTATTACAATTATTTTATCTTATTTTACTTTGATTTTTGGTGAATTAGTTCCTAAAAGAATTGCAATGGAAAATGCAGAGAAGTTTTCTAAGTTTTCTATTTCTATAATAAGTGTACTTGCTAAAGTTATGTCACCATTTGTTAAGTTTTTAACTTGGTCAACTGATGTTGTTTCAAAATTATTTGGTGTGAAAAAAGAAAGCGAAGAAACTGTTACTGAAGAAGAAATTAGAATGATGGTAGATGTTGGTCAGGAAAAGGGAACTATCAATGATGATGAAAAAGAAATGATTAATAATGTGTTTGAACTTAATGATAAGGAAGTTTCTGAAATAATGATTCATAGAACAGAGATGTTTGCTTTAGAGGATACTATGAGTGTTTCAGAAGTTAGTAAGAAGTTAATTGAGGGTGAATATAGATATAGTAGAATTCCTGTTTATAATGAGGATATTGATAATATAGAAGGAATTTTATATATTAAAGAATTATTAAGAGCTAATTCTAATGTTAAGATAAAGAAGTTATTAAAAGATACTTTGTTTATACCGGAATCTAAGAGAATAAATGAAGTGTTTAAAGAAATGCAAAAAAATAAAATTCATATGGCAATAGTTGTTGATGAATATGGTGGAACAGCTGGTGTTGTTACTATGGAGGATATCTTGGAAGAGATAGTTGGAGATATTTATGACGAATATGATCCTGTTGAGGAAAAGTATGAAAAAATAGATGAGAATACTTACATTGTTGATGGTCAAATGTCTATATTAGATTTTGAAAAGTTAATTGGCGTAAAAAATATAGAGACAGAATATGATACTGTTTCAGGTTATTTGATGGAGTTAATGGATAGAGTTCCAACAGAGGAAGAAAATCATGTTATAGAAACAGATAAATTAGTTTTCAAAATAGAAGAGTTTGATGATAGAAGAATTTCAAAAGTTAAGGTATGTAAAATAAATGTTCCCAAACCTGAAGATGAGCAAGAAGACGAGGATTAAACTAATCACACATATGTTGACATAAAGCGTACGATGTAGTATAATAATATTGTTGTAAAAATATACATGGTAGGTGAGGCCAGTATAGGGATACGGGTTACTGCCGCAAAATAGTGGAGACACTATACGCTGGTTAGCAGAGAATGTCGAATCAAGGCATGCTCTAATGTAATTTCATTGCCCTATAACGCTGAAGCTTGTACGGTATGGGATATAAAATTTAATTTGAGCGCTAATCTTAATTCTTATTACTGTACAACGGTAATGAGAATTATTTTTTTGTTTAAATCTATTGAATTTTGATATTATATGATAAATAATGAAATTTGTAGAAAATTTTAAATGATAAAGAGAAGGGAGATAATCAAATGGTAAAAAAATTACAAGAATTATTAGAGAACAGAAGATTTGCAGATGTGCACAAAATGTTAGAAAGTGTTAATAGTGCTGATATACCGAGTATTTTTGATGAATTGGAAGAAGAACAGATTGTAGTGGTTTACCGTTTGTTATCGAAAGATGTTGCTGCTGAAGTTTTTGTTGAATTGGATTCAGATATGCAGGAGAAGTTAATAAATGCGTTTACTGATAAGGAATTGAAAAATGTAATAGATGAGTTATTTATGGATGATACAGTTGACTTAATTGAAGAAATGCCAGCTAATGTTGTAAAACGTATTTTAAAAACACAAAAGGCAGAAGATAGAAAATTAATTAATGATTTATTAAAATATCCAGAAGATAGTGCGGGAAGTATTATGACTACTGAGTTTGTTGATTTAAAAGAAAATATGACTGTAAAAGATGCTATTGATAAAATAAGAAAAATTGGTGATGATGCTGAGAGTATTTATGTCTGCTATGTTCTTACAATGACTAGAAAATTAATTGGTATTGTTTCTTTGAAAGATATTATTTTGGCCAAAGAGAATACTTTAGTTAAAGATATAATGGATACAAATTTCATAAAAGTTTTCACAATGGATGAGCAAGAAGATGTTGCTAAAAAATTTGATAAGTATGATGAAATTGCTATGCCTGTTGTTGATAATGAGGATAGATTAGTTGGTATAGTAACTGTTGATGATGCTATGGATGTTATGCATGAGGAGATGGATGAGGACTTCGAGATTATGGCTGCTATGTCTCCAAGTGAAGATACATATTTTAAGACGAGTGTTTTTAAGCATGCTAGAAATAGAATTTTTTGGTTATTGGTGTTGATGATTTCAGCTACTATTACTGGTGGAGTTATTACAAAATATGAAAACGCTTTTGAAGCACTTCCTTTATTAGTTGCATTTTTACCTATGGTAATGGGAACTGGCGGAAATTGTGGTTCTCAAAGTTCTACATTGATTATTAGAGGTTTAGCAAATGATGAAATTAAGTTGAAAGACTTTTTTAGAGCTTGGTGGAAAGAAGTTAGAGTTGCCTTTTTGGTTGGAATTGCTTTATTTATTGCGAATTCTATAAGAATATTAATTCAGTATAAGGATATTAAGTTAGCAATAATTGTTGGATGTACTCTTATGGGAACTGTTACAATTGCTAAATCTTTAGGATGTATATTACCTATAATAGCTAAGAAATTTAAATTAGATCCAGCTATTATGGCTGCTCCTTTGATAAGTACAATATTAGATACATGCTCAGTTTTTATATATTTTAATATTGCGACTTTGGTTATGGGATTATAATGTTGCAAAATGTCGAAAATTCTTATAAAATAATTGTGTAAATTAGAATAAGGGTGGAGATAAAATGAAATTTTTTAAAGAATTTAAAGAGTTTGCAATGAAAGGTAATGTTATTGATATGGCTGTTGGTTTAGTTATTGGTGGTGCGTTTCAATCAATAATTAAATCATTAGTTGAGGATATAATAATGCCATTTACAGCTTTGTTTACTGGTAATGTTGATTATACTGCTTGGGTAATTAATGTTTCTACTGCACAAATTAGAATAGGTTCGTTTATTACTGCTTTAATTAATTTTTTAATAATTGCATTATCAATTTTTTTAGCATTGAAAGTTGTTATGGGAATTAATAAACGTATAGAAATGATGAATAAAGAAGTTGAAGGTAAAATTAGCAAAAAATTTAGAAAAGGTAAAAAGAATGAAAAGAAAGAAGAAGAGGAACCAGAGACTAAAGTATGCCCATATTGTTTATCAGAAGTGAAGTTTAAAGCGACAAAGTGTCCTCATTGCACATCAGAATTAGAATAATGTTTTATTAGGAAACATACAGTATTTATGTATGTTTCTTTTTTTTATGTGAATACTATATTTGCGAGGTGTATTTGCATGGAATACAAGTTAACTGAGGCTGGAAAAAATGTTTGGAAAATAGGTGAAGATTTAGCTAAAGAATTTGGACATTTGTATTTAGGTACGGAACACATTTTATATGGACTTGTAAAAAATGATATTGGTGTTGTTGCTAATATTTTTAAAGAAAGTAAGGTTAATTCCGAATATGTATATAATTTAATTG
Organism: uncultured Clostridia bacterium; assembly: GCA_934130285.1. Taxonomy (GTDB): domain Bacteria; phylum Bacillota; class Clostridia; order TANB77; family CAG-508; genus UMGS1994. The sequence continues at coordinate 240,982 of CAKOXT010000002.1, forward strand.
AAGAAATTATAGGAAAAAATACGCCCAATTATGAGATTAAGGGTAATACTCCTAGGTTAAATTATGTTATGGAATGTGCGTATTTGGAGTCTAAGAAGATTGGTTCTGAGTATATTGGCACTGAACAGATTATGGTTTCATTATTTTCTGATAAGGATTCTTTGGGATGTAGAATTGCAATAGATTCAGGAATTGATGTCAATTTGATGATTAGGAAAGTCTATAGAAAAATCTATAATCAAGTTGATGAAAAAAATAGTAGTTTTAAAATGATAGAGTTAAATAAATATGGATTAGATTTAGTTGAAAGGGCTAAGCAGAATCAATTTGATGGAGCTTTTGGTAGAGAGAAAGAAATTGATAGAATTGTTGAAATATTGGGAAGGCGTAATAAAAATAATCCTTGTTTAATTGGTGAGGCTGGAGTTGGGAAAACAGCAATTGTTGAAGAACTGGCATTGAGAATAGCTAATGGTAATGTTGAAGATTTTTTGAAAAATAAAAAAATAATTAGTTTAGATTTAACACAGGTGTTAGCAGGAAGCAAGTATAGAGGTGATTTTGAAGAGCGATTGAAAAAATGTCTTAAAGAAATTCAAGATAATAAAAATGTTATTTTGTTTATTGATGAAGTACACATGATTGTAGGTGCTGGTGCTGCTGAAGGAGCGATAGATGCGGCTAATATCTTAAAGCCATTGTTGGCAAGAGGAGAATTACAATTAATAGGTGCAACAACAATGGAGGAGTATAGAAAATATATTGAAAAAGATACAGCTTTAGCTAGAAGATTTCAGTCTGTTATAGTTGAGGAACCTACTGAAGCTGAAGCAATTAAGATTTTAGAGAAATCTAAGGTGAATTATGAAAAATATCATGGAGTTAATATTTCTAATAAGGCAATTGAAACTGCAGTAAGACTATCTATTAAGTACATTCCTGAGAAATTTTTACCAGATAAAGCAATTGATTTGTTGGATGAAGCGAGTTCTAGGGTTAAGATTAATAATGAGAAAGAAATAGTTGAAGAGATTGATGTAGAAAAGGTAATTACAGGGTTGGTAGGTGTACCAATAAAGAATATTAATGAATCGCAAATTGAGAAGTTAGTGGGAATAGATAAAAAAATTTCAAATAAGATTATTGGACAAGAAGAAGCGGTAATGTCTATTATAAAAGCATTGAAGAGAGGAGCAATAAAATTAAAAGATACATCCAGACCAATGGGAACATTTTTGTTTTTAGGAGCATCTGGCGTTGGAAAAACAGAGATGGCCAAAGTTATAGCTGAAGAATATTTTGGTAACAAGAGTAATTTGATTAGACTTGATATGTCAGAATATATGGAACCTAATTCTATTTCAAAAATGATAGGTGCGCCACCAGGATATGTAGGGTATGATGATGAAAAAAATTTGGTTAATAAGATAAGAAAAAAGCCGTATTGTGTTTTATTATTTGATGAAATTGAAAAGGCACATAGTGATGTATTAAATTTATTGCTACAAATTTTAGAAGATGGTAAATTAACTAATTCAAATGGTGTTACTGCAAATTTTCAAGAGACATTGATAATTCTTACTTCAAATCTTGGAGCTAATATAATGAATAAAACTGGAAGAATAGGTTTTTCTTTTGATGAAAATGTTTCTAAGAGAGAAGAAATATTATCAGAATTAAAAAATGTGATGAAGCCAGAATTAGTAAATAGAATTGATAATATTATAATTTTTAATCAACTAACAGAAGAAAATATATATGAAATTTTAAATAAACAGTTGGATGAATTAAAAAAAGTAATGAGTGAAAAGCAAATATATTTTGATGTGTCAGATAATTTAAAAAGAAATATTGTTAATAGATGTAATTATAAACAATATGGTGCAAGAACTGTTAGAAGAGAAGTAGAGCAAGTGATTGAAGATGCAATAATTGATGAGTTAATGAAAAAGAAAATAAAAAAGAATGATCATATTATATTGGATTATGATAAAACACAGGTAGTGGTAGAAAGAATATAAAAAGAAAACAGGGATTAAGAAATAAATTGTTATTTTCTTAATCCCTTATGTTTTGCTTGTAACATGTTATTACAGAGCTTCGTCATGTAAATACACATTTTTATAGAATTCGGTAATCTTTTAAAGATTAACTTGTAGTTGTACTACTTAAAATTCTTTTTATAATACTTAAATCCGAATTCCTTGAAAAAAGTTTATATCAAATAGATATATGTAAAAATAAGATAGCCTTAAGTATTATAAAAACTACAGCTCTATTATAACATTGTTTACATAAAAAGTCAAATAATTTGTTATTTTGTTCCATATATTCTATCACCAGCGTCGCCCAAACCAGGCACTATATAGGCATCTTCGTTTAGATGATCATCTATTTTTGCACAGTAAATTTGTACATCTGGATGTTTTTCTTGAACTCTTTTTAATCCTTCTGGAGCAGCAATGATGCATAAGAATTTTATTTTTTTAACCTTCTTTTCTTTTAATAATTCTATAGCGTCAATAGCACTTCCACCAGTAGCTAACATTGGATCAAGAAGGATAACTTCTTTTTCTTCAATGTGTTTTGGAACTTTGAAGAAATAATTTACTGGTTTATGATTATTTTCTTCATCTCTATACATTCCAATATGACCAATTTTAGCATTTGGAATTGCTGTTATAACACCATCTAACATTCCCATTCCAGCTCTTAAAATTGGGACAAATGCATATTTATCTTCGTTTAATTTGTGTGTTTTCATTTTGCAGATAGGTGTTTCAATTTCTGTTTCTTCTAATTGAGCATCTTCCATGGCTTTGTAACAAAGGAATGTTGCTATTTCACCAGCTAGTTCTCTAAATTCTTTTGTACCTGTTTTTTTATTTCTTAAAATCCCTAATTTGTGTTCAATTAGTGGATGATTTAGTTCAATTACATTTGATGTTATTTCTTTTTTTTCTGACATAATATTTTCCTCCGTTTTAGTTGTATTTGATGTATTATCTTCTTTTTCATTTGGTAGAGCTAAGTTTAGTAAAATACCTATGATTGCTGCTAAACTCATTCCTGAAAAAGATAGAGAAAAGTCACTATAGTTAAATGATAAGATTGCTCCACCTAATCCTAAAACAAGCATACTTGATGCTATAATTACATTTTTATTTTTTCCAAAATCAACGTGATTTTCGATTAGTACTTTTAGACCATTTACGGCGATAAATCCATAAAGTAGAAGAGATACACCGCCTAATACACAATTTGGTATTGTACTAACTAATGCAGTGAATTTTCCTAAGAATCCAAGACAGATTGCAAATATTGCTGCTAAGCCAATAACCCAAACTGATGCAATTTTTGTCATTCCAACTACTGATGTATTTTCACCATAAGTTGTGTTTGCAGGTCCTCCAAGTAGTCCAGCTACGAATGTTGCAATACCATCTCCAAGAAGAGTTCTGTCTAATCCAGGATTTTTAAGTAGGTCTTTTCCTATTATTGCACTTAGTGCTGTGTGATCTCCTATGTGTTCTGCTATTGTTACAAGAGCTACTGGAGCGATTGTTAATGCTGCTGCTAATGAAGGAGTGTAATGAATAAATGGGATTTGGAAGTTTGGTATGCTAAAGAATGATGCATTTAATACTGGTTGGAAGTCTATTAATCCAAAGCATATTGCACTAATATATCCAACTATAATACCAATTAGAAATGGTATTATTTTTAAAAATCCTTTTCCTCTAACCATTACTAATGCTGTTGTTAAGAATGTGATTAATGCGACAACCACTCCTTTCCAATCAGCTATCGAATCAGAAGAAAGACCTATTTGGCTAATTGCGTTAGGAGCTAACCCTAAGCCAATTATCATTATCATTGGTCCTATAACAACGTGTGGTAACAATTTGTTAATCCAGTCTTTACCAATGATTTTGATTAAGATTGAGAACACTACGTATATTAATCCAACAATCATAATTCCAGTCATAGCACCTGAAATTCCACCTTTTGTGTAACCAATTGCGATAGGGGCTATAAAAGCGAATGAACTTCCAAGGTAAACTGGTGATTTAGCTTTTGTACATAAGATATAGATTAGAGTTCCTATACCTGAAGTTACTAGAGCTACTGGTATGGTTAGTACTTCGGCTCCAGCTGTTGAGTTTACAAGTATTGGAACTAAAATTGTTGCTCCAAACATTGCAAAAACATGTTGTAATGCTAGAATAATCCATTGCATTATTTTTGGTTTTTCATTAACGTCTAAGATCAAATTGCTAGTTTTTGATGTTTCTTCCATCACATATACCTCCTTAAAAAAGATAAAAAAAAATACTAGAAACAAATCTAGTATCAATTCAAATATTTAAATGGAATGTAAAAACGAAGAAAGTTGTTGCTTTCTTTTTTGCTAAAGGATTTTTAGTTAGTACTTTAGTTAAATTAATCATTTTTAACACCCTGATTATAATATTATAAATCGACATATTATGCAAGAAAAATTTTCTAAATGAAAAATACAAAGACAGCGTATGCTTAGAAATAAGCGAAGTAGAACGATTAAAAATAATTGGAAGTATGTTATTGCTATCTTTTTTTCTATATGTTATAATTTGAGTAGATTTGTACAAAGGAGTAAAAGTATGACAGGGGTTCTTGCTATAATTGTTATGCTTCTTATTGTGGTCATCATGTTGATTGGTCTTGCAGTTGCACAGATAAAGATGGCTGGAATGAATGTAAAAGATTTTTGGTCTTTTATTAAAGCGAATGAAACTTTAAATAAATTGTATGCATTCTCAAAGAAGTATGAAAAGTTAACAACAAATGAACAATTAGTTTTTTTACGTGAAGCTGAGAGAGTTTTTGATGCTTTTGATAAAGTTCCCAATGTTTTATGGGAAGAAGATTATCAAAAATATATGGAAGTCTTGTCAACATATAAAGATATAAAATTAGTAAGATGGGAGTCTCAATAAAATTGAGATTCTTTTTTTATAAAAATTTTAGATATATGTAGTAAAAATATGATGGATATGATATGGTAAAAAAGAATATAGAATCGTAAAGAATATAAAATAATGTCGATTTATTTTGAGTCGTGATAAGTGGGAAGGAACGTTGAAGTGGGAGTATTAGGAGATTTTTATAAATTAGGAAAAATGTCAATGGTTCAGTCACAAAGAGATATTTTAAGAGATGAACACAAATTGAGGGATTTATTTTGGGAATGTACACTTTCTTGTAATGCTGCATGTAAACATTGCGGGAGTAGTGCTGAGAAGAAAAAATATGAAGGAGAACTTTCAACTGAGGAAATAAAGAATGCATTTAAGCAAATAGCAAATGATATGGATGCAAAGAAAATATGGATAAATGTAACAGGTGGAGAGCCATTAGTTAGAAAAGATTTATGCGAAGTAATGGAATATGCTACAAATGAACTAGGGTTTAGATGGGGAATGACGTCGAATGGATTACTTTTAGATAAGGATATGTTAGAAAAATTAAAAAAAGCTAATATGGAGTCTGTTTCAATAAGTATTGATGGAATTGGTAAAACTCATGATGAATTTAGAGGTGTAGAAGGTGCATATGAAAAGACTATAAGAAATATTAAGAATATGGTTGATTCTAATTATTTTATGATAACAGAAGTTACTACAGTTTTTCATAAAAAGAATATTGATCAATTAGAGGAATTATATGAAGTTATTTCTGAATTAGGAGTTGATGTATGGAGACTAATTCCTATGGATCCTATTGGTAGAGCAAAAGAAAATTCTGAATATTTGTTGAATGGTGATGAAGTAAAAAGAATTTTAGAGTTTATTATATCTAAAAAAAGAAGTAAATTGAAATTAGAATATGGCTGTCCTGGATATTTAGGAGTTAAATATGAAGGAAAAGTTGGAAGAGCGTATTTTTATTGTAGAACTGGAATTAGTGTGGCAAGTATTTTGTATAATGGTGATTTGTATGTTTGTCCAAATGTTCCAAGAATTAAAAAATTAATACAAGGCAATATAAGAAAAGATAATTTTAAAGATGTATGGGATAATAAGTACAAAGAATTTAGAGATAAAAATAGAACTGCTTGTTCAAAATGTAAAAAATGTGATCAATGGGATTTTTGCTTAGGTGGTCCATATCATACATGGAATTTTAAAGAGAATAAGCCTAATGTTTGTATGTATGAAATGATTAATAAAAAATAAATAATTTGTTGGAGAAGTATAAGATGAATAGATTGAAGAAATTTTTATTAGTAATTTTAAATGTTATTTTATGGTTGCCGACTAAGGTTATATTGGCTACTGAAAGTAGTTCTGTGGTAGCGATGTATGGGGTTCCGGCGGATCCTTCAGATTTTTATAAGCCAAGAATTTCTACAATTATTTCTGGAATAGTTGTAATAATATTTATACCATTTATTATTGTTAATGGTGTATGTGCATATTCAAAAAAAGGTGATAATAAAGAAAAAAATGCTAAAAAAATATATAAAAGATTTATGCTTACTGAAATGGTACTTGTTGTTGTTTGTATGCTTTTATTATTCGTTTTTCGAAATTTATATTTAATACAAACGGGAGATTATAATGAAGAATTAGAAGGACTAGAGAATTATATATTAGCTGTTGAAATTTTGGGAGGAATAATATGTATAGCTAATATAATATGGAATGATCGAAAAATAATAAAAAAAATAGGAAATGAAATCAAAAATTCACCACTTATTTTGTTCGAAATACTAGTATTAATTATATTGCCAATGATTATGATTAATATGGATATATTATCATTGTTTACATCTTTTAATGATAGAGATTTGATTTATAATTCTTTTGCAGATGTTGGTTGTGTATTAATTGTTGTTATAGTTTTGGCTATTTTGTTTAGAATTTGGAGAAAGCCGAAGAATTATTCTGATGAATTGTTAGAGAAAAACGCAAATAGAAAAAATATTACTATGATAATGGTTGATTTTATGGTAATTATATTATTTGGTATTTTTATTAACATTGTTAAAAATGGTAATGCATTCGAGTATATACAAATATCTGATTTTTGTATTTATGAGATTTGTTTGGCTGGAATATCATGGATTATTTATAATGCTTGTAATTTAATTAAATATTTTAAAGCTAAAAAGAAATAGAAATATAAAAAATTGTTTGGAGAGAAAACTATGAAGTATTATGTTAAAGCATTAATAGCATTTGTGGTTATTTCGCTTTTATAGATATAATGCAAGGGGGAATATAGAATGAAAAAAGTAAAAAGAATTATAATGATTGGAATATCCTATTTTGTTTTATTTGTAAAAAAAGTATTTGCTAGTGATATGTCTATACCTCCAGATGGGGCTTGCAGTGTTACTGCATATGGAATGCCACATGTACAAGTTGAAAACGTTCTAAGAGGAATTTTAATAGGTGGAATTCAAATACTTCTTATACCTGTTATTTTAGTTAATGCATGTAAAATCTTTTTTGCTGCAATGGATGAAAATATTAAGAAAAGAAATAAGAATATTTTATTATTAATTGAAAATATTTTATTATTTACAATAATTTTATTGTTCAGAATTGGGATCATTCCTGAAACTACAGAAAATAACATTATTGGTGGAATTATTATAAGTTTGATTATAGTTAGTATTGTTCTTACAATAATATATTATCATGAGAAAAAAGATAAAAAGAAAGAGAATGTTCAAGAGGAAAAATACGATGAGAATTTAAAATAAAATTTGTAAAAAAAGTAGTAGCACTAATGATGATAATATGATAGAATGTCAAAAGTATATAAAGAGATTGGAGTTGTTGAAAAAAATGTATAAAAGAGTCCTTTTGAAATTAAGTGGAGAGGCAATGGCTGGAGAAAAAAAGACAGGTATTGATCCAGATGTAGTTGATTCTATTTCTGACAAGATAATTAAAATGACTAAAGAAGGAATTCAAGTTGGAGTTGTTACAGGAGGAGGAAATTTCTGGAGGGGTAAGAATGGATATAAGATGGAAAGAGTTACTTCAGATTATATGGGAATGCTTGCTACTGTAATGAATTCATTAGCTATAAAAGACGCTTTAGAGGGTAAAGGAGTTAAAGCTGTTGTTGAAACTTCTATTACTATGATTCAAATTGCTGAACCTTATACTAAGAGAGAGACTGAAAGACATTTTGAAGAAGGTGCTGTTGTCATTTTTGGCGGTGGAACAGGAAGCCCATTCTTTTCAACAGATACAACTGCAGCATTAAGAGCTGCTGAAATAGGTGCTGATATAATTTTAGTTGCTAAAACTATTGATGGTGTGTATTCAGCAGATCCTAAGATTGATCCTAATGCTGTTAAATATACAGAAATTACATATGATGAAGTTTTAAGTAAAGATTTAAAAGTAATGGATGCATCATCTATTGCTATTTGTAGAGATAATAATATTCCATTGTCTGTATTTGCATTACAAGATCCTGAAAATATTGTAAGAGCCGCAAATGGAGAGAATATAGGAACAATAGTAAAATAAGAAGGAGAGAAAAAGTATGGATTTGAGTAATTTAGAAGAGAGAATGAATAAAACTCTTAGTGTTTTAGAGGAAAATTTTTCAGAGGTAAGAGCTGGTAGAGCTAATCCAGCAATATTAAATAAAATTTCAGTTGATTATTATGGTGTTCCAACACCTATTAACCAAGTTGCTGGTATTTCAGTTCCAGAGGCTAGATTAATTGTTATTCAACCTTGGGATGCAAGTGTTTTAAAAGATATTGAAAAGGCTATTTTAGCATCTGATATAGGATTAAATCCAAATAATGATGGTAAAGTAATTCGTTTAGCTTTCCCAGAATTAACTGAAGAAAGAAGAAAAGATTTAGTTAAGGATATTAAGAAAATTGCTGAAGAGTCAAAGGTTGCAATTAGAGCAATAAGAAGAGATGGAATTGATGAAGCTAAAGAGATGGAAAAAGAGTCTTTAATGACAGAGGATGAATTGAAAAAAGCTGAAGATCAAATTCAAAAATTAACAGATAAGAAAATTGCTGAGATAGATGTAATGCTTGATAAAAAAGAAAAAGAAATAATGTCAATTTAGTATATAAAACCTGCTACTATGGAAAGGAATGAAGTTTAATGGAAAAAACTAATATCCCTAATCATATTGCAATCATAATGGATGGTAATAGAAGATGGGCAAGAGAAAGAAAGATAGATTATAGATTAGGACACAAAGAAGGTGCTAAAACTTTAGAGAAAATTGTTAGATATTCTAAGAAAGTAGGAATAAAATATATTACAGTATATGCTTTTTCTACTGAGAATTGGAAGAGAAGTGAAGAAGAAGTTGGAGCTCTTATGTTACTTTTAAAAACGTATCTTGATGATTATTCTAAGAGAGCTGATAGTGAGAATATAAAGGTTAAAGTTTTGGGAGATATTAGTGCTCTTTCAGAAGGATTACAAAAAAGTATAAAGAAGTGTGAAGAAAGAACTAAAGATAATGATGGAATTCTTTTCTGTATAGGTATTAATTATGGCGGAAGAGATGAGATTGTTCATGCTGTAAAAAATATAGCAGAAGATGTTAAAAAGAATAAATTGGATGTTGATGATATAAGTGAAAAACTTATCGATGATTATTTATATACTGCTGGAATACCTGATCCTGATTTGGTTATTAGAACTAGTGGTGAATTACGTACAAGTAATTTCTTGCCTTGGCAAATAGTATATTCAGAATTTTTATTTTTAGATAAATACTGGCCAGATTTTTCAGAAGAAGATATTGATTTAGCAATAGAAGAATATCAAAGAAGAAATAGAAAATTTGGAGCAAAATAATTTTGGGAGTAAAGTGTTATGATAAAAAGATCATTAACTACAATAATAGGTTTACCTGCTGTTTTAGCAATATTAATTTTAGGAAATAAATATTTCATAGATGTTGTAATTGCTGTTTTGGCAATTATGGGAATTTATGAATATATGAAATGTGTAAGTCATAAATTTAAACCAATATCATGGGTTGGATATGTTGCAGCAGCTAGCATTGCATTGTTACATATTATACCTGCTGGGTATATTGTTCAGTATTTGGCTTTAGTTTTGTTGTCTGTTATGGCAATTTTATTTATGCATGTTGTTTTTTCAGATATGAAAATTAATTTTGCTGATATTGCTATGACTTTGTTTGGAATTGTTTATATAGTAGGTTTCTTTTCATTTGTTGCTTTATTATATGGATATGAAGAGAATGGAAAGAATTTAGGTAAATTTTATATTGCATATTTATTTTTAGCTACTTGGGGGAGTGATATATTTGCATTTTTAATTGGAAGCAGATTTGGAAAACATAAATTTAGTAAAATTAGTCCTAAAAAATCAATAGAAGGTTGTATAGCTGGAACATTAGGTGGAGTAATATTGGTTGTAGTAGCTGCAGTCATATTTAATGTTGCGTTTGATTTACAAGTTAATTATTTGATTATAACTATCATAGCTTTGGTTATTACAATATTAGGACAGATTGGAGACTTTTCAGCATCTTGTATAAAGAGATATATGGAAGTTAAAGATTTTTCAAACTTATTACCTGGTCACGGAGGTATTATAGATAGATTTGATAGTGTTATTTTTGCAGCACCTTTTGCGTATTATTTAATAACATTATTAATTTAGGAGGATATAATTGCTTACTTTTATATTAAATGCGATTAAGATTATTTTTTTATTAGGCTTTTTAGTTTTGATACATGAAGGTGGTCATTTTCTTGTTGCTAAATTTTTCAAAGTAAAAGTGAATGAGTTTTCTATTGGGTTTGGAAAAAAGCTTGTTTCAAAACGAAAGGGAGAGACAACATATTCTATTAGAATGGTTCCTTTGGGCGGATTTGTTAGTATGTTAGGTGAGGAAGAAAGATCTGACGATGAGAGGTCTTTTTCTAAGCAGTCTATACCTAAGAGAATTGCAATTGTTGCTGCTGGAGGATTAGTTAATATTATTTTTGGGTTGCTAGTGTATTTTGTGGTTATTGCGTGCATGGGAAATTTCTCTTCTAAGACTGTTGATACAGTTACAGATGGGTATAATGCTAAAGATGCTGGAATATTGCCTGGTGATGAAATTGTATCAATAAACGATAAACATGTTTTTATTTCAAAAGATGTTACTTCTTTAGTGAGTAAAAATTCAGCTGAACCCTTGAAAGTAAAAGTAAAAAGAGATAATGAAATTAAAGAAATTACAGTCGAGCCAACAGAAATTAAAACTAGATCTTTAGGAATATATTTAGATTCTGATGAAAATGCAAGAACTAAAATTTCATATTTATTTGATGATTCGGCTGTTAAAGATATTTTACAAGTTGGAGATGTTATTATATCTATAAATGGCGAAAATGTTGAAAATGATTATGAAAAATTGATGAAGTTTATAGATGAGTCAGATGGTGAAATAGATTTAAAAGTTAGAAGGGCTAATGAAGAAATAGATGTTAATGTAACGCCAAAAGAGTATTCTCAATATTATTTAGGTGTTGTATTTAAAGTAGCTGATAAAAAGTTTTCAACGAGATTATATTATGCTTGGTTTGAAACAGGTAATTTTGCACTTTCATTAGTTGATAATGTAAAAAGTATTTTTACAAAAGGTGTTTCTGTTAATCAAATGATGGGACCAATTGGAATTTCAAAGACAGTTGCATCAACAAATGGATTCTTTGAATTTGTATATATAATGGCATTAATTTCATTATCATTAGGTATAACGAATTTATTACCTTTTCCAGCACTTGACGGCGGAAAGATAGTATTATTGCTGATAGAGGCAATTAGAAGAAAACCATTAAAAGAAAGTTTTGAAATTTGGATACAAATGATAGGATTTTCGTTATTAATTTTGTTATCGGTATATATTTCATATATAGATGTATTAAGATTTTTTTAAGGACTAAGATTAAGTTTTGATCTGTATTTATCCTAGAAAGGAACGAAAAAATGAATTGTAAAATATGTGGTGTTGAATTAAAAAAAGATGGAGAATTGTGTAATAATTGTATGAACAAGTTATTAAAAGAGCAAGAACTTCGTAATGATAAGAGTGCTGTATATACGTTTAAAAGGAGTTTTGTTTTAGGATATGAAATTTTTAGTCATTTAGAAGAGATAGGTGTGGCAGTATTTCTTATTGGAGTTTTACTTGCATCTGATTTTAATCAATATTGGATGTATGCATTATGTGCGGGAATAGTATTTGCAATTGTTGGTATAGGTTATTTGATTAAACAAAAATTGCGTATCCAAAAAGAAATGTGTACATTGTATAGAACAAAATTGGTAATGATGAAAGGTTGGATAAAAAAGAAATATTTAGAAATACCTTTTTCTGAAATAGAAGAAATATCATACATTCAAAGTAAGTCACAAGAATTGTTTAAAGTAGGAACATTAGTTATTAAAAGAAAAACTAGAAATATATTAGAGAGAAATCTTTATATAGAATCTATAAAAAATGTGGAAGAAGTTTTTGAAAAAATAAAGGAAGTTTTTAAATAAGGTAGGCGTAATAAATGCAGAAAGTTAAAGATATATTTAGTGATTATTCAAGTGAACAAGGAAATATATGTGAAGCTGATTTCTTAAAGGCAAACTTGTATAAGAAAAGTAATAGGCTAGAAGTATGTTTAACAAGTGCTAATAAAATTTCTATTGGTGAAATTTCCAAATTTGAGGATTATATTGTAGATAGATTTAAGGTTGGTAGTGCAAGAATTGAAATTCAATATGAGAATATTGATGTTGAGCCAACTATTGAAAATGATTGGCAAGATCTTGTTACTTATATGTCAAGAAAGGCACCAATGACAAGAGCTATACTTAGAAATAGTACTGTTATAGTTGATGACAGTACTGTTTGTGTTGACTTAAAAATAAAAGGGGCAGACTTATTATCATCAAAGAAATTTGATAAAGGATTAGAACATCTAATTTATAATTTATATAATAAACGTTTTAAAGTTAAGTTTGAAGAAGATCCTCAAAAGAGTAAAGAGGAATATGATAAATATTTGAAGGCACAGGAACATGAAGCTATTTTACATATGCAAGAAATGGCTAGAAGAGAAGCTGAGGAACGTGCTAAGGCTCCAGCACCGGTGGCTATACAGATAGATGGAGAAGAAGTCAAAGAAGAACATATTGATGTTGAGCAGTCTAATGGTTTAATTATTGGAAAAACAAGTACATTTAGAAGTAAATTTGCATCAATTTCAGATATTAATGATAGTACAACAAAGGTTAATGTTGAAGGAGAAGTTATTAATGTAACATCGAGAGATATAAAAAATAATAGAACTATTATTAGTTTTAGTATTGATGATGGTAATGCAAGTATTACATGTAAATCTTTTGTTGATACAAGTTTAGTTCCAGGAATAATGGAACATTTAAAAGAAGGACAAGGTGTTAAAGTTGATGGTAATGCTAAATTTGATGATTATGCAAATGAAATAACTATAATGGCTAATAATGTTGTTATTTCTACATTTAAATTGGCTGGAAAAGAAGAGAGTTCAGATGAAAAAGCTTCTGTAAGTGAAGGTGGAGAAGCTGAACAAAGTCCTTTAATTTATGGTAGATCGCTTAATATTAAAGCTCCTAAAACTAAGATTATTGATATAAATAATGATACAGATAGAGTTTGTTTAGAGGGAGAAGTTATAAGTATTGATACTAGGGACATTAAAGGTGATAGAACTATTTTGATGTTTAATCTTTATGATGGAACTAGTACAATGACAATGAAAGCTTTTATTGAAACTAAAAAAACTAAAGAAGTTTTAGGTAGATTAAAAAATGCTAAAGGTATTAAACTTGAGGGTGTTGCTAAATATGATAATTTTGCAAAAGAAATTACAGTTATGGCAAATACAATTTTAGAAACACCTGGTGTTGCTAAAACTAAGAGAATGGATAATGCTTCTGAGAAAAGAGTTGAACTTCATATGCACACCAAAATGAGCCAAATGGATGCTGTTACTTCTGCTGAAGATTTATTGAAAAGGGCTATTAGCTGGGGATGGAAATCTATTGCGATTACAGACCATGGAGTTGTTCAAAGTTTCCCAGAAGCACATAAATTTTTAGGAAAAGTAGGAGATGCCATAAAAGTCATTTATGGTGTGGAAGCATATTTTGTTCCAGATAAGGATCCTAGTGTTGTTTATCCTAGAAAACAAGATATTGATGGAGAGTATTGTGTTCTTGATTTGGAAACTACTGGATTGTCTTTTAGAACTGAAAAGATAACAGAGGTTGGTATAATTAAGATTAGAAATGGTGAAGTTATTGATGAGTTTGAGTGCTTTGTAAATCCTGAAAAGCCTATACCACAAGAGGTTGTTGAAGTTACTCATATTACAGATGATATGGTAAAAGATGCTGAAACAATTGATAAAGTTATACCAAAAATAATAGATTTTATTGGAGATAGTGTTTTAGTTGCACATAATGCAGACTTTGATATTGGATTTTTGAAGCACAATTTTGCTGAATATGGATATAGTTTGGATAATACATATATTGATACTTTGAGATTGGCAAAAGTAATTTTCCCAGATATGAAAAGATATAAGCTAGGGTTAATTGCTGATAAATTAGACATTGTTGTTGAAGTAGCTCACCGTGCACTTGATGACGTTAAGACTTTGGTAGCTGTGTTTAATGTTATGATTCAAAAGTTGAAGGAGCATGGTGCTAGAATAGTAGATGACATCGATAATGTAATTGAAGGTGATCCAGAAGCTTATAAAAAGTTGCCATCATATCATGCTATAATTTTAGCTAAGGATTATGTTGGTCTTAAGAACTTGTATAAGTTAGTTTCATATTCACATTTAAATTATTTTTATAAAAAACCTCGTATTTTAAAGAGTTTATTTGAGAAGTATAGAGAAGGTTTAATTTTAGGAAGTGCTTGTGAAGCGGGAGAATTATATAGAGCAATTGTTGCAGGAAGACCTGAAGAAGAGATTGAGGCTATTGCTAAATATTATGATTATTTGGAAATTCAACCAATTGGAAATAATGAATATATGGTTAGAAATGGTACAGTTGCTGATGATTTTGAACTTCAAAACATAAATAGAAAAATTGTTGATTTGGGAGATAGATTAGGAAAACCTGTTGTTGCAACTTGTGATGTTCACTTTATGGATCCACAAGATGAGATTTATAGACGTATTTTGCAAGCTGGCCAAAAGTATGATGATGCTGATTTTCAAGCTCCTTTGTACTTAAGAACTACTGAAGAAATGCTTGATGAGTTTGCATATTTAGGTGAAGAGAAAGCTTATGAAGTTTGTGTAACTAATACGAATTTGATTTCTGATATGTGTGATAAAATTAGTCCGATTTCTGATGAAAAATGTCCACCTCATATTGAGGGATGTGAGCAGACTATCAAGGATATTGCATATAGCAAAGCTCATGAATTATATGGAGATCCGTTACCAGAAATTGTACAAACTAGATTAGATAAAGAGCTTGATTCTATTATTAGAAATGGGTTCTCAGTTATGTATATTATTGCTCAGAAACTTGTGTGGAAGTCTAATGAAGATGGTTATATAGTTGGTTCAAGAGGATCTGTTGGTTCGTCATTTGTTGCGAACATGACTGGTATTACCGAGGTTAATTCATTACAAGCACATTATAGATGTCCTAATTGTAAATATTCAGATTTCACGGATTATGGAGTAAAGAATGGATTTGATTTACCAGATAAGGATTGTCCAAAGTGTGGACATAAGTTAGATAAAGATGGAATGGACATTCCATTTGAGACGTTCCTTGGATTTAATGGTGATAAAGAGCCTGATATTGACTTGAATTTCTCTGGTGAATATCAAGCTAAGGCGCATAAATATACTGAAGTTATATTTGGAAAAGGTACAACTTTTAAAGCAGGTACTGTTGGTACAGTTGCTGATAAGACTGCTTTTGGATATGTTAAGAATTATTATGAAGAAAGACATATACCTGTTACAAACGCTGAAATTGCTAGACTTTCAACAGGATGTACAGGAATTAAGAGAACAACTGGTCAACACCCTGGTGGTATTATAGTTGTTCCAAAAGGAAGAGAAATTTTTGAGTTTTGTCCTGTTCAGCATCCAGCTGATGATCCAAACTCAGATATTATAACAACACATTTTGATTATCACTCTATTGATCAGAACTTGTTGAAACTTGATATCCTTGGTCATGATGATCCAACTATGATTCGTATGTTATTTGATTTGACTGGATTTGACCCTACAAAGGTTCCTCTTGATGATAAAGAAACAATGTCTATTTTTAAATCAACTGAGGCTTTAGGTGTTACACCTGAACAAATACATTCAGAAGTTGGAACTTTTGGTATACCTGAATTTGGAACGAAATTTGTTAGAGGAATGCTTGTTGATACAAAGCCAACTACATTTGCGGAACTTATAAGTATTTCTGGTTTGTCACATGGTACAGATGTATGGTTGAATAATGCACAAGAGTTAATTGATAAAGGAATAGTTACATTAAGTGAAGCTATTGGATGTAGAGATGATATTATGGTTTACCTTATGAAAATGGGATTAGAGCCAAATCATGCTTTCAAAATCATGGAGACTGTTCGTAAAGGTAAAGCTTTAAAAGATCCGGCTAAATGGGCTGAATATGTTCAGATGATGAAAGATCATGATGTTCCAGATTGGTATATTAAGTCTTGTGAGAAGATTAAATACATGTTTCCAAAGGCCCATGCTGCAGCGTATGTTACAAATGCTTTTAGAATTGCATGGTTTAAGGTTCATAAGCCAGAAGCGTATTATACTGCTTTCTTCTCAATTAGAGCAGATGGTTTTGATTATGATATTATGTGTCATGGAAAAGAAAAAGTCTTAAATAAAATGAGAGAAATAGATATGGCTGGAAATGCTGCCTTACCAAAGGATAAGGATATGTATCCTGTTTTGGAATTGGTACTTGAAATGTATGAGAGAGGTATTAAATTTTTACCTGTTGACTTGTATGAATCAGATGCAACTAAATTCAAAATGGAACCAGAAGGTATTAGACCACCACTTAATAGTGTTCCTGGTTTAGGAACAGTTGCTGCTCTAAGTATTCAAGCTGCAAGAGAAGAAGAGAAATTTATGTGTATTGATGATTTACAGATGAGAGGAAAAGTTGGCAAATCTGTTATTGAAGTTCTTTCTAAAGCTGGGTGCTTAGATGGAATGACTCAGAGTAATCAGATGTCTTTATTTGCCTAGTATATGAAGGTATTGCTTAAATTATATGTTAATGCTAGTTTGAAAATGTTCATGTATTTTTGAATGCTTTGATGTTTTTCAAATTAGCGTTATCTTGTGTTTTTATGTAGTAGAAAGGAAAATGATATGGGAGAGTATGGCATGTTATTTTCATGGCAGAGTGCCGTGATTTATTTAATAATAATAAATGTAATAGGTTTTTTTGCTATGTGGATTGATAAAGTTAAGGCTAAACGAGGGTCATGGAGAATCCCTGAAAAAACATTGTTTACAATTACTCTTCTTGGAGGAGGATTTGGAACAATAGCAGGGATGTATACATTTAGGCATAAGACTAAGAAATTGTATTTTACTGTAGGTTTCCCTGTTATATTGTTAACTGAAATTTTTTTGGTTGTATATGTGTTAGTTAAATATGTTTTTTAAAAAAGATTGTTTATACAATCTTTTTTTGTGTGAAAAATGTTTGTGAAATTATAAAATAAGTTACTGTATTTACTATTAAAATGCTTTTACATAAAATGTAAAAGTGATTGACTTATTTGAGAAAACTAAATATTATATATAATATATAATAACTTTTTGAAGAATCGGGGAATTATTTTGGAAAAAGTAAAGATAAGTGAATTTAAGAAAATTTCTAAAGACAGATATGTAATGATTACTAATGATGATAAGTACGAATTTGAAAGTGTTTTAGTGATTAAAAATGTTGAAAATATGAATATAAATCAGTTAAAGAAAAAAATATATGAATTAAAAAGGGTTCTTAGAGGCAAAGGTAATCATGAAGAAATAATTCAAAATAAAAATGTTATTTGTGTGATATATACTTCAGATTTGGAAAATGAGAATTTAAAAAGTTTAGTGATTTCTTTAAAAGCTATTTTTATTAAAGATAAATTTGAAAGATATAATTATTTATATGATGAAGCATGTAATTTTTTAGATAGAATGTTTGAGAAAAATAATTATTGCGATTTTAAGAATGATGTTTGTGTTGCAAAAAGAAACTGCAGAAGTAATAGAAAGAAAATGGGGTGTTGTTACCGTATAAATAAAAAAGATCCATTTGGCGAATTTGTTTTTTGTGAATATTTAGGTAAAAAAGGATGTAATACTAAATGTATAGCGTGTAAATTGATAACGTGTGATTATATAAAAGTAAAATTGAAATTAGAGAATATTCCGTATATGGACTGTTTCTTTAATGTATTTCAAAAATTTATTATGAAAATTAGTTTTTTCACTTTAAAGGAAAAAGTTTTAAAAAGAGTAATGTTCTTATCTTTATAATTGAAAAGAACGTAGCAATAGTGTATGCTACGTTCTTTTTTTGTGGTCGTAGAACTCTAGACTGACTACCGTTCAAACATATCAAAATATTCTCTGAAAGTCAGACCATCTTCATCGTTTTCGACGACGTATTTCCCCATTTTTTCGAATACACTTAAAAAGTATATCCGCTGCAGGGTCGATTGAATCTGAGTCAGCTCATATCTCAACGCATCACTATAAGTCATGTCCCAAAAATCGTGTGACATATAGACTACCTCCTATTTTCTTTTTGAACGTGTGTGTATATGAACGAGTATAACTATATTATATAACGTTTCTGGAAGGCTTTCAATAAGAAAGCGCGAGATTGGTGTTGTTATTTTTATTTTTTTAGTGTATTATAATTGAGAAAGAGAAAAGATGTTTGGATAAAGTTAAGAGGGGTTTTTATATGGCAGATTTAATGAAGAATGTTCAATATATAAAAGGTGTTGGTGAAGCCAGAGCTAAATTGTTAAATAAACTTGGTATATTTAATTTGAAGGATTTGATTACTTATTATCCAAGAAATTATGAGGATAGAAGTATACCTAAAAAGATTGATGAACTAGTTGATGGTGAAGAGGCTTTAATTGAGGTAATGCCAGTAACTCGTGTTAGTGAGATTAGAATAAGAAGAAATATGACGATTCTTAAAATGAATGCTAGAGATGATAGTGGAATTTGCCAAATAACATGGTTTAATCAGCCTTATTTAAAGGGAATGTTTAAAGCTGGGGAATATTATAGATTTTATGGTAAAGTTTCTAAAAAAGGCAGTAAGGTTGAAATGAATTCTCCTGTATATGATAAAATAGAAGATTCTAAAAATACTGGAAGAATAATTCCTATTTATCCATCTACATATAAGCTTTCTCAAACTGTTTTAAGGAAAATTATTGAAAATGGTTTGCATGAATTAGATGGAAAGATAGATGAGAGTTTGCCTTCTTATTTAGTTGATGAATATAAATTATTAGATTTGAATACTGCTATTAATCAAATACATTTTCCAGATACTTTTGATGATTTTAATATGGCAAGAAAGAGATTGGTTTTTGAGGAATTGCTTTCAATGCAACTTGCATTATTAGCTTTAAAAAATCAATATAGTAAAGATGTTAAGGGGATTGCATTTAGTAAAGATGCTAAGATGTCTGATGTTATTAATAGTTTGCCATTTACATTGACAAAAGCTCAGCTTAGAGTTTTAGAAGAAATTGATGCTGATATGGAAAGAGAAAAGCCAATGAATAGGTTGCTTCAAGGAGATGTTGGTTCTGGAAAAACAATTGTTGCATTGATTGCAGCATATAAGTGTGTAAAATGTGGATACCAAGCGGCAATAATGGCTCCAACAGCTATATTGGCTAGTCAGCATTTAGAGAGTTTTAATGAAATATTAAAAGATACGGGTATTCGATGTGAATTGCTTATTAGTGGAATTACTAAAAAGAAAAAAGAAGATATTTTGAGAAGATTGGAAGCGGGTGAGATTGACATTTTAATAGGAACTCATGCGTTACTTGAGGATAATGTTGTGTTTAAAAATTTAGGATTAGTTGTAACTGATGAGCAACATAGATTTGGGGTTAGACAGAGAAGTATAATTACTGAAAAGGGTGATAATCCTGATGTATTGGTTATGACAGCGACACCTATTCCACGTACTCTTGCACTTATTTTATATGGAGATTTGGATATTTCAATAATTGATGAATTACCACCAAATAGAAAGAAAATTGAGACATATGCAGTTACCAAGGGAATGGATCAAAGAGTTAATAATTTTTTGAAACAGCAGATAGATCAAGGAAGGCAGGCATATATTGTTTGTCCTTTAGTAGAGGAAAATGAGGAGATAAATGCAAAGTCTGTTTTAGAATTAGCAGAGCATTATAAGAATGAAGTTTTTTCTAATTATAGAGTAGAATATTTACATGGAAAAATGAAACCAAAAGAGAAAGATGCTATTATGGAAGAATTTAAGAATGGAAATATTGATATTTTAATTTCAACCACAGTTATTGAGGTTGGGGTTAATGTTCCTAATAGTAATATTATGGTGGTCGAAAATGCTGAAAGATTTGGATTGGCACAGCTTCATCAATTAAGAGGAAGAGTTGGTAGAGGTGAATATCAATCATATTGTATTTTGAAATATAATGGAAATTCTCAGGTTATTAGAGAACGTATGAAGGTTATGACTTCTACTAATGATGGTTTTGTAATTTCTGAAAAAGATTTAGAACTTCGTGGAACAGGTGAGTTTTTTGGAACTAAACAACATGGTTTACCTGAATTCAAAATTGCTAATCTTTTTGAGGATATAGGTACATTAAAATCAGTTCAGGCAATAGCTATGAAGATTATAAATGATGATCCAAAGTTGGAAAAAGAGAAGAATAGTTTGCTTAGAAAAGTTGTTGATGAAAAATTTGGAGATCGAATAGAAATATAATTTGATGAAAATATTAGAATAAAATGTCGAAAAATGCGATGAAATCAGTATTTCTAAGTATTGCTATAATTATAAAAATATGGTATAATAGTTATGTTAACAAATATTGTGCAGCAGGCGGATTCGCCTAGAGGAAAAACAAGGAGGTACTGTTATGGCAGAAAGAACAGAAACAAAAAGAGAGTTAACTATCAATATGGATCGGCAGAGATTGCATTCAGCAATCGCAGGAGCGATGAGACGCAAACGGATTCCGAGAAGTTTTAGAGGATATGATATCCTCAGAGGAGTTGTGTTTGGGTTGATAGATCATCCTGAATATGGCTTTTATGATTCGATGGCTAGGGCTGTTGAGGTATGCAGCTTGCCAGGAAGCCCAGAAACATCTGAGGATGGATTGTTTGAAGCTTTTGATTGCATTGAACCTGTGATGCGTGAAGAAGATTTTGTGGATCCTGAGAATGGTCACAGAATGTCTGAAGAAGAAGTTGTCAAAAAGGTTGTTGATGGACTGGTCTACGATATCAAGAAGGAGTGGTGCTACTCAAAAACGATAGAGTTTCTTGGCGGCAGTCACTATAAGGACTCGTTAGCATCGGAACTTCTTAAAAATATGATTTTTAAGAAGCTGATTGCAGATGATTCAACTGAAGAGTGTATGTATGAATATGCATATAGAAAAGCAGTTGTTTCAAAAGAAGACACCGTTACAGCTAATGATATGAAGGCATATGTTAAAGAGCAGATGCATGATATTCTTCCAGATGGGAAAGAGCCATTTGAATTTGCTTGTGAATGTGTCGATGAGATCTATATGACGGAAGACAAGGAAAACTAAATATCAATCAGTACAGTGTTAATAGGCCCCTGTTGCATTTTTGCAACAGGGACTTTTCTGCTTTTTGAGGTTAGTAAATATTTCTTGAAAATAATATTTTGGAAGTTAGCAAAAATTTCTTGAAAATAATAAGGATTTTTACTTTTTGAAGTTAGAAAAAATTTTTCTAACTAATAATTAGTTTAGCTTTTTGAAAGTAGAAAATATTCTTTTGAAAAATAGTAAAAAAATTTTTTAGTGCCATAATGAAAGCATATTGAAGGCATTGACTTTTTATGAAGAGATGGGATATAATGCTTATGTATTTTAATAAAGAGGATGTAAAAAATGAGTTTGTTTTTAGATATAGTTGGAGCAATATTTGTTTTAATTGGAATAGTTTTAGTTTATGATGCACGACCAATTACTAAAAAGTTTTTTAGTTTTGGCGATCAAAATGAAGGCGCGCTAGGTCTAAAAATGATTGGATTTATTTTTACTGTTATTGGTGGAGTGTTATTATTATTTTATTTATAATGGTAGAATAGTAAAAAATATATATTCGTTAAGAACAGAAAAAATATTTCTGCTCTTTTTTTGGTTTAAAATTTTTAGAAAGTTTGCTCTAAAAAGATAAAGACATCCAGGAAGGAGAAAATTATGAGAATTACATATGAAGAAAAAATATTTGAGTCAAACAAACCTGTAAAGGTTAATGAACTATTAAAAGATGATATTAATGAAAAACATATAGCTTGTATTGTTAATAATCAAGTTCATGCTCTTGATTATGAGATTAATGAGGATTCTGAAGTACAACTTATAGATGCAAGTACAAGAGAAGGAAGAAGTGTTTATATAAGAGGAATTATGTATATTATGGGTAAAGCTTTTTATGATACTTATCCAAAAGCGTTACTTACAGTAAATTACCAATTACATAATTCAATGTTTTGTCAAATTGATAATATGAAATTGACAGAAGAGATGATTCAAAAGGTTAAAACAAGAATGCAACAAATAATTGACTTAAAATTACCTATAAAGAAAACTGTTATGACAGTTGATGAAGCTAAGGCTTTTTATGCACATAGTAAAAGTGCGAATGGAAGATTCCAAATAAATAATCATGCTAAGGAAATTTCATTGTATTTTTGTGATGATTATTATAATTATTTATATGGTCCAATGCCTTTGAATACTGGAATGATGCCATATTTTGATATAGAACTTCATAAAGATGGATATTTGGTTCGTTATCCAGATAAAACAAAACCTTATGAAATGGGACCATATAAAGAGACTAAAAAATTGTTAGCAACATTTGATGAATATGAGGATATTTATAGATTATTAAATGTAAATACTGTTCATAAGTTAAATAAAAAAGTTGAAAATGGTGAAATAAATGATTTTATTTTATTATCAGAAGCTTTACATGAAAAGAAAATTTCAATTTTAGCAGATAAGATTTGTAAAAAGAAGAATATTAAAATGGTACTAATTGCAGGTCCTTCTTCATCTGGAAAGACTACTTTTGCTAGAAAATTATCTTTGGCTTTAAGATTAAATGGTTTAAAGCCTGTTACAATTTCTGTTGATAATTATTTTGTTGAAAGACCTGATACACCAAAAGATGAAAAAGGAAATTATGATTTTGAATGTATTGAAGCTATAGATTTAAAGTTATTTAATGATCATTTAGTAAAATTATTAAATGGGGAAACTATTGAAGTTCCTAAATTTGATTTTAAAGTTGGTACTAAAGTATATGATGGTACTACAATGAGTTTAGGAAAGAATGATATATTAGTAATTGAAGGAATTCATTGTTTGAATGATAGATTAACTCAAGCTATTCCAAAGGAAGAAAAAGTTAAAGTTTATATTAGTGATTTAACTGTTTTGAATATTGATTACTTTAATAGAATATCAACAACAGATACTCGTTTAATAAGAAGAATTGTAAGAGATTATAAATATAGAGGATATGATGCTTTAAGTACATTAAAAACATGGTATTCTGTAAATAGAGGTGAGGAGAAAAATATTTATCCTTATCAAGAAGAAGCTGATTATATGTTTAATTCTTCACTTATATATGAACTTGCTGTACAAAAGAAATATGCTATTCCATTGCTAAAAGAAATAGATAGTACTCATAAAGAGTATGGAGAAGCACAAAGATTAATTAAATTCTTGGAATATTTTGATGATATTCCAGATGACGATATACCAAATACATCTTTGATTAGAGAGTTTATTGGTGGAAGTATATATCATAAGGAGACTAAAAAGAAATAATGGCTAATTTTGTAGTTATTGATGAAGAATTTATATGTGATAATTGTGGATATCATGTACCAAAGCTTGGATATTCATGTAGAAATCATTGCCCAAAGTGTTTACATTCTAAACACGTAGATATCAATCCTGGTGATAGGGAAGAAACATGTCATGGAGATCTTGAACCTGTTGGATTAGAGATAGGGAAAAAAGGTTATGTGATTGTGTTTAGGTGTAAGAAGTGTGGGGCCATACGAAAAAATAAAGCTGCGGATGATGATGATATGAATTTGCTTATTGATTTAAGTACAAAACAATATTAAAAAATACCCTTTGCTAGTTTGGTAGCAAAGGGATTTTTTTATATATTAGGAAAGTTATGAAACTTTCCTAATATATAAAACTACACTGCACAGAAAATTTATTTCATAAATTTTCGCACACGAACAAATTTACTGAAAAAATCTTTGATTTTTTCAGATTTGTTCTATTAGCAATGCATATAAAAGTGTATTATGAAATTATATTGTTTAAAATAATTTTATTTTTAATTATAGGTAAGTAGCTTTGTTATACGATTCGATTTAGATTTGCGTTAGTATATTGATTTCCAGATAATTTTTTTCCTGATTTTACAGTGTTTACTATTTCTTGAATTTCATCAGGTGTTTCTTCTAAAATATCTATACGTAAAGATGTTGAATTGTCAAAATCTTCTGGGGCAATAGATGTAATTTTTGAATTATAAAGAGTAGAAACTGTTTGGATATTATCTGGAACTAATGGAAACATAAAGTTCATTCTATCTTTAAGAGAGTATGAATTCTTTGTGTTACATTTCATTGTACAAGTAGGATAGCAATGATTGCTTTTTCCAAGTGGACAGTAATTCATGTTCATTAAGGCAATTCGTCCATAGCAGATTAATTCTTGTGCTGATGTTTCTGCAAATGATTCTATAATATCTTTATTTAATTCTGGTGATATTGTAAATTTATTAATTCCTAATTTATCTAATTCAGAAAGTGTATTTTTATTAAATATGTTGAAAGTGTAGTTTGCAATTAAATCAAATTCTTCGAAATTTAAGCCGTTCAAGAATTTGAAATTTGAGATATTTGATAATACAAATCCTTTTATATGATATTTAGAAATGCTTTTTTCAATATTAAGTGATAATAGATTTTTATAATTTGATTTTATAATTGTTGGTAAATATATGTACATATTAAATTTTTCACTTAATGCTAGTAAAATATTTTCGTAGTCCTTTTGTGTAAAATATTTTAAAGGAATGTAGATGTTATCAAAACCTGTTAATGTAGTGTAATCTTTTTCTAAATCGATTTTGTTTAATAAAACAGACATTGTTTTTTGATTAGATTTTTTACTGTAATTAGTTTCAGAATATTGAGCTGTACTTGTTTTTCTAATTTTGCTTTTAGCAAAGTCCTCAACAAGATTTAGGGCTGTTCTACGAAGTTCGTTTAATGCTTTTATGTTTGGTAAAAATGTGTTTTCATCTAATTTTACTTTTATGTTTTTAAAGTAATATGGTGTATTGTTTGTTTTTGTTATTTGTGAAATTACTTTTTCTTTTTCTAATGGATGATTTATTGATTCTGTAGGAATTGTATCTACTTCACAGTAAATGTCTAATTTTCTGTATATTTCTATTTCTGATGCGGAACTTATATGTATTGAAATAGGTGAGTTTTTAATAATTTTTACTTCACAATTAAGTGGAATTTTACGAGTTTGAGTATCATTTTCAAAAGTCGATAAAGCGGATTGCGTTAAAGCTTTTGATGACATTTTATATACTTTATTTCCAACTTTTATTTTGCCTTTCATTCTACCAAAAGTAACGGTTTCATCTATGCTAGCATTTTTTATATTGTTGTTGTTTTTCATTAATTCAGAAATTGTATATGTTCCTGTTTCGTTTTCAAGAGAGATAGTATCACCAATTTCAATGGGTTCGTTTAGTTTTAATGTAATTAATCCTTTGGATTGATTGTATTTTTCAATTTGTCCTAAGAATAGCCCCATGTTATTTGGCTTTTCAGAAAATATTAGGTTTGTATTTGGATGAGTATCTAAATGTCCAGATGAAAAATTTCCTCTATTAAATACTTGCATTAGATTTTTTCTATCTGTTTCATCAATTATATATGGTTTGCCAGAAAGGGCTAAATCAATGTATTTTCTATAAATTTTAGTTACTGTTGCAACGTATTCTGGGCTTTTCATGCGACCTTCAATCTTAAAAGAGGTAACTCCACAGTTTATTAATCTTGGAATGTAGTCTAATGAACATAAATCACGTGTACTTAGTAAGTATCCTTTATCTAAAACTGTATTTTCATTTTCTATTAGTTCATAAGGTAATCTGCAACCTTGGGCACATGTACCACGATTTCCTGAACGGCCACCGATTATACTAGAGAATAGACATTGCCCAGAATATGAAATGCATAAGGCACCATGAATAAAGCACTCAATTTCTATGCTGCTATTTTGGCATATGTATTCGATTTCTTCGATAGAAAGTTCACGTGATAAAACAACTCTAGAAAATCCAAGTTCTTGAAGTTCTAAAGCTCCTTGTAAATTATGAACTGACATTTGTGTACTTCCATGGATAGGTAAATCTGGAAAAGCTTTTATTAACATTTTAGCTAATCCTAAATCTTGTACTATTATGGCATCTATTCCAAATTCATAAGCTTTTTTTGCTAGTTCAAAAGCTTGTTTTAGTTCATCGTCTTTTATTAATATATTTAATGTAAGATTTGTTTTGACTCCACGAATCTTACAATATTCGATTGCATTTTTTAATTCTTCATCATTAAAATTTTTTGCGTAGGCACGGGCACTAAAAAGGTTGGCTCCAAAGTATACGCAATTGGCACCATTTTGAACAGCTGCTTTTAAGCAGTCAAAGTCGCCTACTGGTGATAAAAGTTCAACGTTTTGGTTCATTTTTCTTCCTTTCGATTTTTAATATATTTTGATTATATCATAAAAAGAGAAAAGATTAAGTGCGTTTTTAAAATTTTGTAAGTGATGTTGAAAAGAATAAAGTAAAATTCATGAAAAAGGTAATTTTGTAATTAAAATAACATATTTAATTTATTGACTAAAAAAAATGTATAATATATACTATTAAAGAGAAAAATGCCATTTTTTGTGGCAAGGAGGAACAAATGAAAAAATTAAGTATAAAATTACTAATTTTAATTCTTTTAACTTCAATTGTATTTAGTTTTCTTCAGATATTTTTTGTAAAATCAGAGGTTAATGCTGCTGGTTTGAGCAGTTCTTATACCCAATATATAAAGTCTGGAATTAGTGCTTTTCCAGAAAGTTATCAAAAAAAATTAGCATATTTGAAATACTTGCATCCAAATTGGCAGTTTAAGGCTTATTATACAGGAATTGATTGGAGTGAGTTAACATCTAGTTCAGCAGAAAATCAATGTTTAAAAAATACGGTTTCAAAAGAAAACTTTTTAGATCCTTCTGCATTGTGTATATGTGGAAGAAGTGGAGATGTTGGATATTATTGTGCATCAGCTAAAATGGTTAATTATTATCTAGATCCAAGAAATTTCATGGGTGAGGCTATGATTTTTCAATTCTTAGATTTGGCTAATGGTTCAGGGGTTACAAGAGATGTTGTTGTTAGTGCAACACAGGGAACTTATTTATCAAGATATGTAGATGATATTATGAGTGCTGCTCAAGAAGCTCAAATAAATCCGTTACATATAGTTGCAACAATTTTTCAGGAATTAGGAAGGGAAGGAACTCCAAGAGCTATTTCAGGAACTGTACCTGGTTATGAAGGGTTATATAATTTTTATAATTATGGTGCTACTGATGGAAGTGGTGCTGTTGAAAGAGGATTGGCTATGGCTAGAGAATGTAGTTGGACATCTCCTCGTTATGCATTAATTGATGGTGCTAAAAAAGTTTTAGCAAATAATTATATTTCAGTAGGACAAACAACAAAATATTTTTATAAGTTTGATGTTGTTGGAAATGAAATTTTAACAGAGTCAGCGGGAAAGAAAACATATGCTTTGAAATATTTTTATGGACATCAATATATGACTAATTTAAGGGATCCGGCTAGTCAAGCAGGTGCTTTATATGATATTTATGCTGATAGCCAAATATTAGATGAGAATTTAACTTTTACGATTCCAGTTTATAATAATATGCCTGATAGTGTAGCTGTACCAACAACTGTATCAGCAAGTAGTGATAAATTATATTATATTAATTCTTTAAAGAAATATGGTATTGCATTTAGAACAACAGCAGGTGGAACTTCAATGGGGCATTTATATAAAGATACAGTGGTTGAATTAATTCAAAATCAAGGAACTTGGTCAAAAGTTAGATTGAATAGAGCAACAACTTATGATTCTGCAAATAAAAAATGGAATACAGAATCTGTTGAAGGTTATGTAGCAACAGAGTATTTATTAAGTGTTAATGCTGATATACCTGATTATAGAGATAGAGTGGATATGGGAAATGGAAATAATCCTGGACCTATTATTGGAGATGCTAATTTCAAAGTTGATGGAAATTATATTATTATGACACCTTCAACTACAGCTAAGACAATTAAATCCAAAAATCCAAGTGCGGTTATTAAGAGAAAAGATGGTACTAATATTTCAAATACAGAAGAAAATTTAGCAACAGGAATGAGTGTTACTATAGGTGATAAAACATATGTGGTTTCAAAACTTGGGGATGTTAATGAAGATGGACAAATCGACATTATAGATCTTGCTTTAATAAAAAGACATTTGATTGGCACAGCAACATTACAAAATCAAGATTATAGAGCTGCCAAGTTGCAGAACAATGCAAAAGAAATAGATATTATAGATATGGCTTTATTAAAAAGATATTTAATAGGAACACAAGCTATTGAATTATAGGAGGGACAAATGAAAAAAATTAAATTAGTTATGCTTGGCGTGATTTTTGCAGGATGTTTAATGATTTTTGGAAACAAGTCTTATGCAGCATCTGCAAGTATATCTGCATCAAGTACATCAGTAACACCTGGAACAGCAGTGACTGTATCTGCTTCGGTTTCAGCAACTGAAACGTATAATTTGAGAATGACTGCTTCAGGAGGAAGCTTAACTGGAAATACAGCTAATGCTGATGCTTTTGGAACTGAAAAGAGTCAAGGAGTATTAAGTGGAACTTTTTCTGCTAGTACACCAGGAACTTATACAATAACGTTATCTGGTACTGTAGCTGGTTCAAATTTACAAATTGCAAATGTTAGTAAATCTGTAAGTATTACAGTAAAACAAAATAGCAGCAATAATAACAATAACGGTGGAAATAATAATGGTGGAAACGGCGGAACAACAGTTACTGCTCCAACATTAAGCAATTTAGGAATAACGCCTCATGATTTTACAGGATTTAGTCCTAGTAAAACATCATATACTGCAAATGTTCCAAATGATTGTACTACTATAAATTTGTATGCTACATCAAAGAATGGAAATGTTTCAGGAACAGGTAGCAAAACATTAAAAGAAGGTACTAATAAATTTGCTGTTACGGTATCAAATGATGCTGGCTCAAAGACATACTATGTTTCAGTAGTTAGAAAAACAGCAGATGGAACTGAACCACCAAATGTTATAGATGAAGAAACTCCAGATGAAACAGAGACTCCTGAAGAGCAACAAGATGGAATTGGACTTGCTACTTTAGAAATTCCAGGATATGAATTAGATAAAGAGTTTAAGAGCGATGTTTACACATATACAATAAAAGTAAAAAAACAATTAACTGAAGAAGAGTTAGAAGCATTGAAAGAAAAAGTTGTTGCTACTGCAAATGTTGAAAATGTTAAAGTAGATATTATTACAAATATTTCAGATGAAGGAGTTGCAACGATAACAGTTGTTGTTAAGGATGATGAAAAAGAATATGCAAAATATGTTATAACTTTTGAAGTAGAAAAAGAAGATACTAAAGTGGCAGGCATAATTAATTCTAATTCAAACAATCCTTTAAGAGGAATGTTTGGATTAACAGAAGAACAGCAAATTTATGTTATTTTAGGTGCTTTTGGTGGAACAACTTTATTTGCTATGATAATGACTGGTGTTGCATATGCAAAGAGTAAAAGATTGGCTGAATATGAAGATGATTATGATGAAGAAGAAAGAGATGAAGATTCTGATTTCTATAAAATGAATCAATATTATATGGAAACACAAGCAAATGATTGGAATAAATTGCCGGAGACAGAAAATGACAGAAGTTCTGAAATGCTTGAAGAAGCTTCTGTTAAGGATACGGTAAAAGATGCTACAGAAGGAATTAGAAAAACTAATGGTTATAGAAGAATGGCAAGAGGAAGAAGATCATACGGAAAACACTAAAGTTAATAGGTAGAATGAATATATAAAGGATTTATAATGTAAGTATTATAAATCCTTTTTTTGTGATTTGCTGATTATTATGTTAAAAGTGCTTGCGAAAAAACGTTGATATGTTGATTATTACATTAAAAGTTGTTTATGAGAATAGTGCTGAAGTGTGAAATGATACAAGAGAGCCGGCGGTAAAAATAATTAATGAGGTTGCAAATTTTAAAATATACTAATATAATGGGGATAGTTTCTAAAGATTTAGTAATTATATTGATTTGATTTGTTGTTATTTATAGAAAGCGAGGTAATGATGGCTGATTATAAATATTTAGAAATGTTGAGCAAAAAATATAGAAATATTGAAGAGGTAAGTCAAGAAATTATTAACCTTCAAGCTATATTAAATTTACCAAAGGGAACTGAATTGTTTTTGAGTGATATTCATGGAGAATATGGTTCTTTTTCACATATTATAAAAAATGGTTCAGGAATTATAAAGGATAAAATAGATAAGATTTATGCTAATTCTTTGCCTGAAAAAGAGAGAAAGACTTTAGCAACTTTGATTTATTATCCAGAGGAAAAGCTTGCATACATAAAAAAAGAAGTGGATAATTTAGAAGAATGGTACAATATTATTTTATATAGACTAATAAATGTTGCACGTGAAGTTAGTTCTAAATATACACGTTCTAAGGTTAGAAAGGCTATGCCAAAAGGGTTTGATTATATTATTGATGAACTATTGCATTCAGGTGGAGATAGTGAAGATAAGGAAAGATATTACAGACAAATAATAAAATCTATTATTGATTTAGATAGAGCTGATGAATTTATTGTTGTAATATCTGCTTTGATCAAAAGAATGGCTATTGATCATCTTCATATAATTGGAGATATTTTTGATAGAGGTGCATATGCTAAAGAGGTTATGGACGAACTTATGAATTTTCACAGTTTGGATATTCAATGGGGAAATCATGATATCTTATGGATGGGAGCTGCTTGCGGAAATTATGCATGTATTGCAAATGTCATACGTATTTGTGCAAGATATGATAATTTAAATACATTAGAAAATGGTTATGGAATTAATATTAGGCCACTTTCAATGTTTGCTATGGAAAAATACAATAATGATGATTGTGAAAGATTCTTGCCAAAGGTATATGACTATAACAAATATATTGATACAGATAAAAAAATAATTTCTAAGATTCAAAAGGCAATGGCTGTAATTCAATTTAAAGTTGAGGGGCAGATTATAAAGAGACACCCAGAATATGAAATGGATGATAGATTGTTTTTGGATAAAATTGATTATGAAAATGGAAAAGTTAGAATTGGGACTTCTGTATATGATATGAATGATAAGAATTTTCCAACGATTAATAGAGATAATCCATATGAACTTACTGATGAAGAACGTGAATTGATGGAAAGATTGAGAGAATCTTTTTTGAACAGTGAGACTTTGAAAAAGCATATTACATTTTTGTATTCAAAGGGTTCAATGTATAAGGTGTTTAACTCTAATTTATTGTTCCATGGATGTGTTCCAATGAATGAAGATGGTAGCTTTTTAGCTGTTAATATCATGGGAAAAACTCTTGCTGGAAAAGAGTATTTTGATTTCTTAGATAAAACAGCAAGAAAAGCTTTTACAGAACGAGAAGAAAATTTGAAAAATGATTTTAGTGATATTATGTGGTTTTTATGGTGTTCTTATCAGTCTCCTTTGTTTGGAAAAGATAAAGCTGCAACGTTTGAGCGTTATTTTATAGATGATAAAAGTACTCACAAGGAAAATAAAAATCCTTATTATTATTTAGCTGAGAATAGTGAAATTTGTGATAAAATTTTGAAAAAATTTGGAATAGGTGATGAGGATTCTCATATAATAAATGGGCATGTTCCTGTAAAAGAAACTAAGGGAGAAAGTCCTATAAGAGCTGATGGAAAGCTATTGGTTATTGATGGAGGATTTGCAAAGAGTTATAGAGCTCAAACAGGTAGAGCTGGTTATGCGTTAAGTTATAATTCTCATGGATTGTTATTATCTGCGAATGAACCATTTGATTCTAAGGATGAGGCAATTAAAGATGAAATTGATATTAAATATGACATAATGGTTAATGAGAAAAAAACTAAGAGAAAACTTGTTGCAGATACTGATATTGGAAGAAAATTGAATGAGGAAATTAGAGATTTAAAAGAGTTAATTATAGCATATAAAGATGGAATTATTTCTGAGAATAATTAATTATTATGTGTAAAAAATAAAAGCAGAGATTTGAATAATCTCTGCTTTTGCTTAGTAGTAGAAGCATAATTCGGTATTTATATATTACTTTTTATCTAATACTATCTGTTATTTTATGTATAATTGCATGAGACTAATTGGGGGCTATACCTTTTAATCGAATACAATATAATCTTGGTATGATTTAGGGCATAAAATAAATTTTCTCCTTTCTTTATAGATTGTTAATATTTATATTAACGTACGAAAACTTTTTATTAATATAAATACCTAATTATATATAGAACTTTTTGGGGGAAGAATTGTACATAGAAATTTGTACAATTAGAAATAAATACGTTAAAAATATTAACTGGTTAGAATTATACTATCAAAGTATTGTTTTTGCAACTAAAACTCATCGACAAAATAGGAAAAAAAAATCAAATCTAGGTTTGAAATTTATTGGTATTTTGTATTGAAAAAAGTGTTGTTTTGATATATACTGTGCTTGAAAAAGAAGAATTTTTGAATTTTACATAAGAAAGGAATAAGAGGAATATGAATGAAAAGAAAACGTTTATTTTAGCTGTACCAACAGTTATTATAATTATAATAGCGATTGTAGGAATTTCTCTTATTTTCTATAATAGAAATTTTAAGAAAATGAATAGAGATGATGTTAAAACATTAGCTCAAAAAGTTGCTACTATTGATAATATTTCTTGTGAGATTGCAATTGAAAGTAGTGAAGAAAATGTCGAAAGTTCAATTTCAGATTATAAATTGAAAGATGGTAAATTAATTGGTAAAATTGATACTTTTGAAATTTATGATAATAAGGATGAACAATCTTTAATACAAATAGACAGGGATTCTAAAGAAGCATATGTATATAGTGAATATGATAGTCAAATTGATGATTTTGAAGCAATGTTATGTACTGCTGAAAAGCTATTAGAGAGTAATGACTATGAATATATTTTTAAAGATTATGAAACTGTAAATGGAGTAAAATGTGTAGCTTTTTCATTATCAAATACAAATACAACATTTGATATTTGGTTAGATAAGAGCAATGGAATGATTGTAAAAATGGTATGTAATTATTCTGTTGAAGGTGAAAAAACAATTAGTACGACTATGCTTTATAGATATAAAATAGGCAGTGTAACAGATGAAGAAGTGCAAAAGCCTAATTTAGAAGGATATACAATTATAGATTTATAAAAAATAAATACTAAAGATAAAACAGACAATTGATTTTACTTTTGAACTTAGAGATGTCAGGAGCTAGAATTATTGTACTTGTGAAAGGAGATGAAATTTAATATGACAAGTTCAAATTATTTAGTTGAATTCTTATATGGTGTTGATGTTTTACTATCTGAAATAAATAAATTGGATAGTAAAATTCGTATGTACAAAAGAAATTCAGAAATGTTTGGAATTGAGTATGAGGTTAAATTTTCTGTTTCTCCAGATAATTTTGTGAAGTTGCGTGATTTTTTACAAAAGAGAATTGATGAAGGGGCACGTTATGATAGAAATATTATCAATTTAAAGAGAGAATTTTTTAGAGAGTTACCTTATATAGTTACAAAAATACAGAAAGAAATTCTTAGAATAAATTATGTTCAAGAAGTGAAAATGAATAAAGTTGTTAATGAAGCTATTTTAAATGCTAAGATCGAAAATGAAGAAAAGATTATGAGAAGTTATGATATTGTAGAAGGCTTTTTAGACAAGATTCTTGGAAGAGCTAAATTTAATAAACTTATGATAGAAAATCATGGATTGAAAAAGCAAATTATTGAAAAACAGTATAAAAGCCAAAGAGTTGAAAGAAAAACTATATTTGAATTAGTTAATATGCTTGAAAATGCAGAAGTTAAAAACGGAAATTTATTATGCCTTGAAGATGATATTATAACAGTGTTTATGGTAGATAGAAATGTAATTAAAAGAAATGCAGAGAATTCATGGAAGATGGTTTCACTAGAGCCAAAAGGATTTTTTGCACAAAAGGCTTATTATAAAACTTTAAATAAAAGTATAGCTAATGATAATGAAAATCTAAAAAAACAATTAAGAGATTCAGTAGAATTGAATTGGAAAGAAGAAAGCTTTTCAAAAGAGAAACTATTAAAATTAAATTCAAAATTAGCAAAAATTTTAAAAGAAAAAGTTGTGTTTGAATAAAATAAGAGGAAGACAAATGGAATTTATTAAGAAATATTATACAAAGTATGAAGAAATTATAAAATATTTATTTTGGGGAGTAATGACAACTGTAGTTAATTTTGCAACATTTTATTTATTGATTATGTGTTTTGGAAGTGTTGATGGTTCATGGAATGCATTATTTAATGATTTTGGAAAATTAGGAGATATTATTGCAAAGATTGAAAAGTCTTTTGTGGGAAATGTCTGCAATATTACTGCTGTAATTGTTTCTATTTTATTTGCGTATGTAACTAATAGACATTTTGTTTTTAAAGATAAAGCACATGGTAGAAAAGCAGTAATTAAGGAAATGTCATCTTTTTTTGCATGTAGAGTTTTTACAATGGTTGTAGATTCTTTAATATATTGGTGTGGATGTACTGTACTAAAAGTAATGGCTTTTGCTGTTAAAATGTTTAGTCAGGTTGTTATTACTATTTTGAATTATGTATTTAGTAAATTAATTGTTTTTAAAAAGAATAAAGAAGAAAAGAGAGATTAATGAATTTTTTTGTAACTAGTGACCAGATTGAGAATAATAAAATTTATATAAAAGGTTCTGATGTTAATCATATAAAAAATGTTTTGAGACATACAAAAGGTGATGTTTTGAGTGTTGTTTCAGATCAAATAAAATATGAAGTTCAAATTGATGAAATAAATTCAGAATGTGTTGTGTGTGATATTTTGAATAAGAATTTTGAAGAAGATAATAAAATAGATTTGACTATTTATCAAGGATTGGCAAAAGCTGATAAATTTGAATATATAATTCAAAAATGTACAGAAATAGGTGTACATAGAATTGTTCCAACAGAGATGAAAAGATGTGTTGTGAAATTAGATAATAAGGACAAAGTAAAAAAGATAGATAGATGGAGAAAGATTGCAGAGGTAGCTTCTAAACAGTCTTTGAGAAATGATATTTTGGAGGTAGCACAGGTTGCAACTTTTATGGATCTTATTAATTCGTTAAAAGATTTTGATTATGTTATTATGGCATATGAAAAAGAAAAAGATGTATTGTTAAAGGATGTTTTGAAAAATATAAATGCTGATACATGCAAAATAGCTGTTATTATTGGGCCAGAAGGCGGAATTGATGATAGTGAAGCTGAAAAACTGATTGAAAATGGTGCGCGTTCAGTTTCTTTAGGAAAAAGAATATTGAGGACAGAAACTGCTCCAATTGTTGTAGCTGCAAATATCATGTATGAATTAGAATCATAAGGAAGGAATAATATTAAACTATGGAAGTTAATGATAAAGTAGAAGAATTAGGAAAAGAACTGGCTACTAAAATACAAATTCCTAAAGATGTGAAAGAAAAAATATATGCTAAAATATTTAAAGAAATAGGGATGGCAATATTAATTTTCTTATATTTTCTATTATTGAATTTAGGGTATGTTAAACTTGAAAAAGAAGTTTTTAACGAAGATTTACATAACTTTGCTGGAATCTTAATTATATCAACAGTTATAGTTTTTGAAATTGCATACAAAAAGGATAATGGAGAAATAGCTTTACATGGTGTTGAATTGTTGGTTCTTAGTATAATTACTTTGTTTATGCCATATATTTATTTTTACAGAGGAATAACTTTGAAATTTTTATATTCTTTTTCTTCTATGTATATTGCTATTTATTATGCAATAAAATCATTAGTGGTTTATGAAAGAGAAATAAAAAAATATAAAGATAGCCTTAGTGATGTAAAAGAAATTGTAGAAAAAAGTGAGAAATCATATTTGGATGAAAAGAATGAAAGAAAATTCAAAGATGATGGAATAGATGATCTTGTAGAGAAGAATAAAAATTTAAGATCAAGAGTTGAAAGAGTAATTAGACAAAATAGAAAAAAATCTTCAAAAAATTATGAGGAAAAGTTGACGAAAGATAATAATTCAGAAAAATCAAATGAAGAAGAAAAGATAGTTAAGAATGAAATAGCTGAAAAGCCTAAAAAGACTAGAACACGCAAAAAGAGCGACGAATCAAAAGAGAAAGATACAACTCAAAATGAAGTAAAAACTCAAGAGACATCTAAAAAGAAAACAACAAGAAAAACGAAATCTACTAAGGATAAAATAAAAGAAGATATAAAAGAACCAAAGGAAAAATCTACAAAGAAAACGGAAGAAAAGACAGATGAAAAGAATGAAAAACAACCTGTTCGTAGAAAAAGAGGTAGACCAAGAAAAAATGAAGTAAAATCTATGGCTACAAGTAGAAAAAATAATGATGTAAATGGAGAAAAGTAGAAATGATTAAAAGTATGACAGGCTTTGGCAGAGCTAAGTGCGAGTACGAAGGAAGAGAATATAATGTAGAAATAAAATCTGTAAACCATAAATATAGTGATGTTTCAATAAAAATCCCTAGACAAATTTCTTATTTAGAAGAAAAAGTTAGAAAAGAAATATTGACAAAAGTTT
The DNA here is from genome assembly GCA_934130285.1 of uncultured Clostridia bacterium. Taxonomy (GTDB): domain Bacteria; phylum Bacillota; class Clostridia; order TANB77; family CAG-508; genus UMGS1994. The sequence goes on from CAKOXT010000002.1 coordinate 278,514, forward strand.
CTAGAGGAAAAATTGATGTTTTCATTACTTTACAAGATTATAGTGAAAAAGGTAAGAATATAAAAATTAATAAAGAATTAGCTAAAGTTTATATTTCTCAATTAAGAGAATTAGCTGAAGAAACAGGCATTACAGCTGATATTGATGTTATAGATATTTCTAAATTTCCAGAAGTTTTAAATATTTCAAATGAAGATAATGAAGAGATATATTGGGATGAATTAAGAGGGGTTTTAGATACTGCTTTAGATAATTTTGTTGCTATGAGAGAGACTGAAGGAAATAAGATTTGTGATGATTTAAAAGTTAGGATGGAACGTATAAAGGAAAAAGTTTCAAAAATTTCTTCTTATTCTGCTGGACTTGTTGAAGAATATATAGTAAAATTAAATGCAAGGGTAAAAGAATTAATGAGTACAGATGTTATAGATGAAAATAGATTAGCACAAGAAATTGTAATCTTTTCTGATAAATCATCTATACAAGAAGAGCTAACAAGGCTGGATAGCCATATATCTCAATTTTTGGATTTACTTTCTAATGGTAATTCACCAGTTGGAAAGAAACTTGATTTCATAATTCAGGAAATGAACAGGGAAGTTAATACAATTGGTTCTAAGGCTAATAGTACAAAGATTTCTGAAGGTGTCATTGAATTGAAAACTGAAATTGAAGATGTAAGAGAGCAAATTCAAAATATTGAATAGAAAGGATGATGTTTATGCAATTAATTAACATCGGTTTTGGAAATATAGTATCTGCAAATAGAATAATCTCTATAGTGAGCCCTGAATCTGCACCAATAAAACGTTTGGTGCAAGAAGCAAAAGATTCAAAGATGGCTATAGATGCCACATACGGAAGAAGAACTAGAGCTGTTATTATTATGGATTCTGGACATGTTATATTATCAGCAGTTCAACCAGAAACAGTAGCAGGTAGATTAGATAAAGATGATGAAGAAGAGTAAATTGTAAGGAGGCGGATTATTATGATGGTAAAACCTACAGTAAACGAGTTATTAGAAAAAGTTGATGATAGATATCGTTTAGTAGTTGTAACATCAAAGAGAGCAAGACAACTTGCTGAAGGTGCAGAACCTTTAACTGATAAAAAAGAAGAAAGTTTTGTTACACTTGCAGCACAAGAAATAGCTGAAGGTAAAGTTAATGTTGCCGAAGAAGATGATTCTAAAGAAGAATAATAATAGAAAAAGTAGCGTATTTGCGTAAATACGCTACTTTTGTATAATATTGAGGTAGACTTGTATTATAATTTGGGATAAAAAGTAGAACTAAAAAGCGAAAATTAGGAGGAATATTTTTATGTTATTAATTTTATCAGGAGTTGCTGGATCTGGAAAAGATACAATAAAAAAAGAATTAATAAAAAGAATGGAAAATGTTGAGTCTTTACCTTCTTTTACATCTAGACCTATGAGAAATGGGGATGTAGAAGGTGGAACATATTGTTTTGTTACTAAAGAAGAGTTTGAAAGAATGCTTAATGATGGCGAACTTTATGAATATGATGTTCATCACAATAATTATTATGGTACTTCTAAGAAATTTTTAAATGAAAAATTAGCTAGTGGTAAAATAATAGTTAAAGATATCGATGTTAATGGTACAGAACATTTAAAAGAAATCTTAAAAGATGATACAAAAGTTGTTACAGTATTTTTAAAAGTTCCTAAAGAGGAATTAAGAAGAAGACTTGAATCAAGAATTGATAATCCAGGACCTGATGAAATAAAGTTAAGACTTAACAGATTTGATTATGAAGAATCAAAAATTGGTTTATATGATTATGTTTTAAAAAACAATGATTTAGAAAAAACAGTTCAAATAATTATGACAATTATTGAAAATGAGCTACGTTTAGAAAAAGAAGATAAGTAATTGATTGATGTGTAAATTATAAATTGGGGGCGTATAAAATGACAAAGAGAGTTGTTTTATATGTCCCTATTAATATTTTATTTAATGGTAAAGTGGTTCACATTTCCTATTAAGTAAGGGCTTACGCCAAATTTTACACACGAGTTTTTTCAGAAATTTGGTGCAATGAAACGGCTTTTATTCTTGTTATAATATGTTTTTTTTGATATACTTACACAGTAAAAAGGAGACAATATGTTTGCTGCAATTTTAATTAATACAAATGCGAAAGAATTGAATAGAGTGTTTGATTATGAGGTTCCTAAGAACATGGAAAATGATATTAGAATAGGAGCTAGAGTTTTTGTGCCATTTGGTAAAGGAAAGAATTTATCAGAGGGATATGTGGTTGAATTGAAAGATAAGTCTGAGTTTGCTTGCAAAGAAATTGCTAGTATTGAAGATTTACTTTTATCAGAAAGCAATATAGAACTTGCTAAATTGATGGCCCAGAAATATTTTTGCAATGTTTCGGATTGCATTAAATTGATGTTGCCACCAGGTTTAGCTACTAAGAATTTAGATAAGAGAATTAAAGAAAAAACAGTTAGATTTGTATATTTAAATAAAGAGATTGATGAAATAAAAGAAGATATAGAGAACAATTTAAAAAGTGACAAGCATAAGAGATTATTGGAATTTTTAACAAAAAATAATGGAGTGGAGATTTCAGAATTAGAAAATCTTACAGAAGTAAGTAAGTCAATTATGAAAACGCTAGAGAAAAATGGATATATTAAAATTGTTGAAGAACAAGTAGATAGAAATCCATTCGTTCATAAGAATATTGCTAGGGATGAGAAATTAGAGTTAAATGACGAACAGCAATCTGTGTATGATCAAATAGAATTTATGGTTGATAACGAAGAGTTTGCTGAATTTTTGTTAAAAGGAATAACTGGTTCTGGAAAGACAGAGGTTTATTTACAAATTATTGAAAGAGTTATTGAAAATGGAAAGGTTGCTATGATTTTAGTTCCAGAAATTTCGCTTACGCCTCAAATTGTTGATAGATTTCTTGCTAGATTTGGAAATTGTATTGCAGTATTACATAGTAAATTATCTGATGGTGAAAGATTTGATGAGTGGAATAAGATTAGAAGAGGTGAAGCCAAAATTGTTATAGGAGCCAGATCTGCTATTTTCGCACCTATAAAAAATATAGGAATAATAATAATTGATGAAGCTCATGATAATTCTTATAAATCTGATATGACGCCAAGATATAATGCTAAAGATTTGGCTAGATTTATTGCAAAGCAGAATAATATACCATTGATACTTGGAACGGCAACTCCAGATGTTTGTGATTATTATAAAGCATTGAATCATGATAAAGAGTTAGTTGAACTGACTAAAAGAGCCAATAATGCAAGTATGCCTGATATTGAGATTGTAGATATGAGGCAAGAATTGGCTAATGGAAATAGATCTATGTTTAGTCAAAGTTTGCAAGAGAAAATTGCAGAGAACTTGGCAAAGAAAAAACAAACGATTCTTTTTATAAATAGAAGAGGTTATTCAACTTTTATAATGTGTAGAGATTGTGGATATGTTGTGAAATGTCCGAATTGTAATATTGCATTAACATATCATAGCTTTGGAAATAGACTGAAATGTCATTATTGTGGACATGAAGAACCTGTTGTTAAAATTTGTCCAGACTGTGGTAGTTCAAAAATTAAATATTTTGGAACTGGTACTCAAAAGATTGAACATGAGATTTCTCAATTGTTTCCAAATGCAACTACTATTAGAATGGACATTGATACTGTTAGTAAGAAGAATTCACATGAAAATATTTTGAATAAATTTAAAAATGAAAATATAGATATATTGATTGGAACGCAGATGATTGTGAAGGGACATCATTTCCCTAATGTTACATTAGTAGGGGTAATTGCTGCTGATGGTACTTTGAATATTGGTGATTATAGAGCTGAAGAACGTACTTTTCAAACAATTACGCAGGTTGCAGGTAGAGCAGGTAGAGAAAATGAAAAAGGAAATGTTGTAGTTCAAACTTATAATCCTGATAATTATGCTATTGTTTGTAGCCAAAAGCAGGATTATGAAAAGTTTTATGATGGAGAGATCTTACTTAGAAAAAGGTTGAATTATCCGCCTTTCTGCGATATAATACTGATTAGAATTCATGGAGAAAACTTGGAAAAAGTGAAAAAAGTGGCTAGTAAAATTTATGATGATTTGATAGAACAGAAAAATGAAAATCTATCAATCTATAAGCCAGTTCCTTCTCCAGTAGATAGAATTCAGAATGTTTATAGATGGAGAATTGTTATAAAAGGAAGACTTAATAAAAAGGCACTTGTGACAATTAATAATGTTATAAATAAATTTTACTTAGGTAAAAATAAAGATATTAATCTAATTGTTGATACTAACCCTAATAATATGATGTAAAAGTATTAAAGATGCATTTATAGTTTGAATGTGATATGAATTTGAATTTTAATGTGTTAGAAAAATAAGGTTAGAAAATTTAGAAAGGGATGAATTATTTAAATGGCAATACGTAATTTAAGATATGAAGGAGACGAAATTTTAAGAAAAAAATCAAGAGAAATTGAAGTAATCGATGACAGAATTAAGGAATTAGCTGAAGATATGTTTGATACAATGCATAAATATGATGGGTTAGGTTTAGCAGGTGTACAAGTTGGAATTTTAAAGAGAATAATTGTTATTGATTTATATGATGATGTTTCAAAATTTTGCTTGATAAATCCTGAGATTGTAGAAAAATCAGAAGAAACTGTTGAACTTGAAGAAGGTTGCTTAAGTTATCCAAATCAATTTGGAAAGGTAGTTAGGTCAACAAAAGTTAAGGTAAAAGCATTAGATTTGGATGGCAAAAAGGTTACTTTAGAAGCTGAAGGACTTTTAGCACAAGCACTTCAACACGAGATTGATCATTTGAATGGTGAAGTATTTAAAGATAAAATTTTACCAGGAACATTTGAAATAATTACTCCACAAGAAAATTAGAAGAAATATAGTTTTGTAATTAGGAGGAATAGATGAAAATTGTTTTTATGGGAACACCAGATTTTGCTAGAGATTCATTGAAAGCTGTAGTTGAAGCTGGTCATGATGTAAAATTAGTTGTTACAAATCCTGATAAACCAAAGGGAAGAGGAATGAAGATGATTCCTTCAGAAGTTAAAGAATATGCTTTGGAAAAAGGATTGAATATTGAGCAACCATTAAAAGTTAGAAATAATCCAGAGTTTGTTGAAAAATTGAAGAATATAAATCCAGATGTTATATGTGTTGTAGCTTATGGAAAAATAATTCCAAAAGAAATTTTGGATATTCCAAGATTAGGTTGTATAAATGTACATGGTTCATTACTTCCAAAATATAGAGGGGCTGCGCCAATTCAATGGGCTGTTTTAAATGGAGATAAAGAGACTGGTGTTACAACAATGTTTATGGATGAAGGTATGGATACTGGAGATATGATTGAAAAAGAAGTTGTTAAAATTGGTGATAATGAAACAACTGGTGAACTTTGGGATAGATTATCAATAGTTGGTGCTAATTTATTAGTTAAAACATTGAAGCTGTTGGAAAATGGTGAAGCCACAAGGAAGAAACAACCTGAAGAGTTTACTGTTGCTCCAATGTTGAAAAAAGAAATTGCTAAAATTGATTGGGAAAATTATTCATCAAAGAAAATTAAAGATTTAGCTAGAGGTTTGAATCCTTTTATGGGGGCTTTTTCATATTTGAATGATAAAAAGATAAAAATCTGGAAAGTTGAAATTGTTGAAAATAAATATGATGTAGATCCTGGAACTGTTGTGGTTTCTGATAGTAAAAATGGATTGGTAATTTCAACAATAGATGGAGCTGTATCTGTTTTAGATATACAAGGAGAAAATGCTCGTAGAATGGGCATTTCAGATTACTTAAGAGGAAATAATATTTTGGTAGGTGAGAAATTTAAATAAAGGTTGTAAAACTTTATTTAAATTGATATACTATTAGAAGATTAAGGAGGATTTGCAAATGGATGAAGAAAAAGAGTTAACAGAGGTTAATGTTGAAAATTCAGAAGGTGAAGGTATTCGTATTGCAAATGATGTAATTGCGGCAATTGCTAATAAAGCTGCATCAGAAGTACCAGGAGTTTTTAGTATGTCTGGTGGAATTTCAGATGTTTTTGGAAAAAAGATGTCAAAAGGAATTAAAGTTGATGCAGGAGAAAAAAGTACAAAAATAGATGTTAATATTATAGTTGAATATGGAGTTAGAATTCCGGATATTGCATTTGAAATTCAAAATAGAGTAAAAAAAGCTGTAGAATCAATGACAGGACTTGAAGTTTTAGAAGTTAATGTACATGTTCAAGGAGTTAATTTACCAGAAGAAAATAATAATGAAAATGCTTAATAGAGATTAATTGTTATTATGAATGATGAAAAAAGAATTTCTGTGAGATAGAAAGGAATGGTAAAAATGAAATTAGTTGAAAGATTTAGTATGATAGTTTTTTCACTTATAGTATTGGTATTATCTATATTTACAATTTTAGTAAGTGTTGATTTAGTAAGTGTTGATGTATTTGAAAATATTTTTGGATATTTTTCTGAAAATATTGTAGTGACTGTATGTATATGTATATTAATGGCGTTATGGTCAATTGCTAATATATTTTTTAGAAATGGTTCAAGAAATGAAAATGCTAATGGTGTTTTAATGGAAAATGCCAATGGTTCATTACTTATTACAAAGGATTCAATATCAAATTTAGTTGAGTCTGTATTAAGAAAAAATCAAGATATAAAAGAAGCAAATGTTAAAATTGAAATAGATGAGAACAAAGATGTTATAATAAATATCATTGCTGTTATAAAAGATAATATTGTAATAAAAGATACATCAGCTAGATTGCAAGAAAGTATTAAAATGGCTATAAAGAAAGCTACTGATCTTGATGTTAGTAATGTTAATATAAAAATAAAAAGTGTAGAGCAAGAAAAGAAAACAGCGCTACAATAAAGGAGAGATTTTATGGAAAAATTTCTACAATTTGTAATGAATAATAAATATCCAATTATAGGATGCCTTATAGCTGTAATTATTATAGCTACAGGAATCTATAAATTGATAATTCCTATTGCATTAATTGTTTTTGGAATTTATGCTGGAATCTATTTTCAGAGAAATAAAGAAGAAGTAAAAGAAAAAATAAAAAATTTAATAGATAGATTATAAAGGAGAGTATGATGAATAGGTCTGCAATGAGAGAACTTGCTTTTAAAGCAATGTATGGGATGGAAGTTCAAAAGGAACATACAAATGAACAATTAGATTTGTTTTTAGAGGATAATGAAATAAATGAATCTGATGCAATAGAATACATAAAATCAGTTTTCAATGGTATTGAAACTAATAAAGAAGAAATTTTAAAAATGATTTCTGATAATTTAAAAAGAGATTGGACTATTGAAAGAATTTCAAAAGTTAATTTAGCAATATTAGAAATTGCTATTTTTGAAATTAAGTATAATGAATTACCATTCAAGATTGTAATAAATGAAGCTGTTGAAATAGCAAAAAAATACGGTGACGAGGCTGCTCCTCTTTTTGTTAATGGAGTTCTTGCGAGTATAGTTAATAATTAGTAGATTAAAAAAAATTATATTTAAAATTGCCTTAAGCTTTTTTGAATATAATTTTTTTTGAAATATGTAGGAAAGGTTTAAAAATATGAAGATTGAACCAATATCTGTTTCAGATTTAAATAGATATATGAAAGACAAGGTAGCAGATGATGAATATTTGAAAAGTGTTTTTGTTAGAGGTGAGATTTCTAATTTTAAGCATCATTATACGGGACATATGTATTTTACTTTAAAGGATGAAAATTCTCTTATTAAGTGTATTATGTTTAAATCATCAACTCTTACTTTGAATTTTGTTCCTAAAGATGGAATGAAAGTTAATGTTCTTGGAAGTGTTGCTGTCTTTGAGAGAGATGGAGTATACCAAATTTATTGCAAAGCGATGCAAGAAGATGGTGTGGGTGATTTATATGCTAAATTTAAAGAACTTAAAGATAAGCTTGAAAAAGAAGGATTATTTGATGCAGAACATAAGAAAAAGATTCCTATGATGCCAAAGGTAATAGGAGTTCTTACGTCTAATACAGGTGCTGTTATAAGGGATATTATAAATGTTTCTACAAGAAGAAATCCTAATTGTTATATTAGATTATATCCAGTTCCTGTTCAGGGACCTGGTGCTGCTGAAAAAATAGTTGATGCAATTAGATTTATGAATGAACATAAGCTTGCTGACGTTTTGATTGTTGCAAGAGGTGGTGGATCACTTGAGGATTTGTGGCCGTTCAATGAAGAAATAGTTGCTCAAGCAATTTACGATTCAGAATTACCAGTTATTTCGGCAGTTGGGCATGAAACAGATTTTACTATTGCAGATTTTGTGGCTGACCTAAGAGCACCGACACCATCAGCTGCAGCAGAATTGGCAGTTACAGATATATTTGATTTGCAAGATAGAATTAATTTATATCAAAGAAGATTACAGTTATTGCTTAGAAAAAAAGTTGAAGTGCTGAGATTAAGATATGATAAATGTATGAAATCAAGATGTTTTACTGAGCCATCATATTTGTTTCAAGATAGATATTTGAAAATAGATAGTTTTGTTAAAAACTTAGAAAAAGCTATTAATTTGAAAATGAAAGATTATAAATTACAAACAGTTGAAAAAATCACTAAGCTTGATGCAATGAGTCCATTAAAGACTTTAGCTAGAGGGTATACTGTAGTTGAAAAAGAGGATAAGTTAGTTAAGTCAGTTAAGGATTTGAAAAAAGATGATATAATTAATGTCAGATTAAATGACGGAAAAATTGATGCAAAGATTATTTAATTTAGAAAGGATTTAGATATGAAGGAAAAGCAAGATTTTGAGGAAATGTTAGATTCTTTAGAAGAGATAGTACAGTCTTTAGAAAAAGATAATTTGAAATTAGATGAATCAATAAAAAAATTTGAAGATGGTATGAAAATTGCAAAGGCTTGTAATAAAGAAATTGAAGAGGCAGAGAAAAAAATAGCAATATTAATTAATGAGAATGGGGAAGTTAAAGAAGAGGATTTTGATCCTCAACAATAACTTAAATACAGGAGAAAAATAAATGAATAATATTTTTAATAATAAATTTTTATGTGTTCCTTTTTGTGTATGGCTTGCTATACAAATTGTGAAGTTCATAACTGATTGGATTGTAAATAAAAAACCAAATTTTAAAAGACTCGTTGGAGCTGGTGGAATGCCAAGTTCTCATTCAGCTGTTGTTGCTACTTTGACTACTTTAATTGGGCAAGAATATGGTGTAGAAAGTGGAATTTTTGCAATGTCTTGCGTTTTTTCTGCTATTGTAATGTATGATGCTGCAGGTGTTAGAAGAGCTGCTGGAAAACAAGCAACTTTATTGAATAAGTTAGTTGAAAATGCAGCTAATTCAGGAATTGTTGTATCTGAGAAATTAGTAGAAGTATTAGGACATACACCATTACAAGTACTAGTTGGAGCTATTATAGGTGTTTTAGTTGGTTTATTATATGGAATGTTTTAATAAAATATATGATGAAAGATAGGTGTAAGTATGAATGATATTGAGATAGCAAGAAGTGTTACTCCAAAAAAAATAACGGAGATTACTAATAAATTAGGTATATCTGATGAATATGTTGAACAATATGGAAAATATAAAGCTAAGATATATGGTAAGTATATGAATGAATTGAATACAAAAGATGATGGAAAAGTTGTACTTGTTACTGCAATAAATCCTACACCTTTAGGAGAAGGTAAAACAACTATTTCTATTGGTTTGGCTGACGCATTGAATAAATTAGGAAAGAAAACTATTTTGGCATTAAGAGAACCTTCTTTAGGCCCTGTTTTTGGGATTAAGGGTGGTGCAACTGGTGGAGGATATGCTCAAGTAATTCCTATGGAAGACATTAATCTTCATTTTACTGGAGATATTCATGCTATTACTGCGGCAAACAATTTGCTAGCTGCAATGATTGATAATCATTTATATTTTGGAAATAAGTTAAATATAAAAAATATTACTTGGAAGAGATGTTTAGATATTAATGATAGAGCTTTGAGAAAAATTGAAATTGGTCTTTCAAATGAAAAGAGAATGGTTAGGAGAGAAGATGGTTTCGATATAAGTGTTGCTTCAGAAATTATGGCTATTTTCTGTTTAGCTAAAGATTTGGAAGATTTAAGAAGACGTTTAGGAAATATAATTATAGGTTATAACTATGATGATGAACCTGTATTTGCAAGAGATTTAAAAGCAGAAGGTGCAATGACAGTTTTATTGAAAGATGCATTTAATCCTAATATTGTACAAACATTAGAAGGAAATCCTGCATTAATTCATGGTGGACCTTTTGCTAATATTGCTCATGGATGTAATAGTGTTGTGGCTACAAAAATGGCTATGAAGCTAGGAGAGTATGTTGTAACAGAAGCTGGGTTTGGAGCTGACCTAGGAGCTGAGAAGTTTTTAGATATTAAATGTAGAAATACTGGAATTGTTCCTAGTTGTGTAGTTTGTGTTGCAACAATTAAAGCATTAAAATATCATGGTGGACAAGCAATTTCTGATATTCAAAATGAAAATTTAGAATGTTTGGAAAATGGAATACATAATTTATTAAAACATGTGGATAATATTAAAAATAAATTTAAATTACCTGTTGTAGTTGCTGTAAATAGATATGTGCAAGATACAGATAATGAAATTAAATTATTAGAAGATAAACTTAATGAAGTTGGAATTAAGATGAGTTTAGCCGAGGTTTGGGCTAAAGGCTCAGAAGGTGCTATTGATTTAGCTAATAAAGTTTTAGAAGAATCTGAGAATAAGAGTAATTTGGAATTTTCATATCAATTAAAGGAATCTATTGAAGAGAAAATAAGAGATGTTGCACAAAAAGTATATGGTGCAAAAGATGTTGAATTTTCTGAAGAGGCTTTGAATGAAATAAGAAGAATTGAGAAATTAGGATATAGTAATTATCCTGTGTGTATTGCGAAGACTCAATATTCTTTTTCAGATGATGCTAAAAATCTAGAATGTAAAGATGATTTTAATATTCATGTAAGAGAGATTATATTAAAAAATGGAGCTGAATTTATTGTTGCAATTACAGGAAAGATTTTTACAATGCCTGGGTTGCCTGAAGTTCCATCTGCTGAGAATATAAATTTAGATGATTATGAAAATATTGTTGGATTATTTTAAATAAAATGAATAAATTGACTTTCTTAAGTAATACTATATTTAGGAGATATGGTATGAAAAGGAAAGTTTTTTTTATTTTAACAATTATATTATTAATTATTAGTGTAACGATTAGTGTTTGGGCAACATCTAGAAGAGGTTCTAGTGGAAGCGAGGTTAGACAAATTCAAGAAAAATTAAAAAGATGGGGTTATTACTCAGGGAGTGTAGATGGAATTTATGGAAGTGGTACAGAAAAAGCTGTAAAGAAATTTCAAAAAGCAAATGGATTAACTGCTGATGGTATTGCAGGAAAGGCTACTTTAAGTGCGATGGGAATAACTTCAAAGAGCTCAAGCTCAGGGGGAGGAAACGGTAGTAATGACTTGAATTTATTGAGTAAAGTTGTTTATTCAGAGGCAAGAGGAGAACCATATGTTGGACAGGTTGCTGTTGCTGCTATTGTTTTAAATAGAGTTTCAAATTCATCTTTTCCAAATACAGTAGCAGGAGTTGTATATCAGTCTGGTGCATTTGATGCGGTTTCTGATGGACAGATAAATTTAACTCCTGATTCAACAGCTAGAAAGGCAGCTCAAGATGCAATTAATGGTTGGGATCCAACATATGGTTGTATATATTATTTTAATCCAAGTACAGCTACAAGTAAGTGGATTTGGTCTAGGCCACAAGTTATAACAATTGGAAAACATATATTTTGTAAATAAAGATTAATTTATTCAACTTCACGGAATTCGATGTCTTTTTTAGTATATTTTTCAGGATCAAGACCTACACGGCTACTCATGTACTCAAGTAATATTATTACAATTACGAAACTAGAACATCCTATAATGATTGATGCATGAGCAGTGTCTGTGAAAAGAAGTAGCCATGAACCAATGAATGAAATTATTCCTGTTATAATTCCTTCAATTAAATTATTTGCTGAGAAAATTTTTATTCTCATAGTGCTGCTTGAAAAGCTACTTAGGTATTGTTTTATTAAAGTGTAATATGGTCCTTTGGCTAAAAATTGAATTGCTAACATTAATATAACTATACTTAATTCAACATTATATGGAACGGTTAATACTACCACAAGTCCTGATACTATTATAGAAAATATAAAATAAAGACTTAAGTATGTTAATGATTTATTTTTTAATTTTTTGTTTATTTTTGAAGTGTAGGCAGAAGCTATACTTGATAGAAGTTCTAATACTGCAAATATTAAACCTATGTTTTGAGCAGATACTCCCATTTCAGAAAGTAAGCTTCTTCTATAACTTATAAGTAAATAGATTATTGCCATAAAAATTGCATTAAAATATATAAGTGATTTCAAACGAGGGGATGAGAAAATAAATTTAAAAGCATTTTTTAAATCACGAATATATTTTTTTAATCCAATTCTTGCATTTTTAATTTTTATATGATTTTCATCTGGATTTGTGATGTCTTCAACTTCTATAAACAGATGTGAAAGTATAACAGAAAATAATGTGCATAGTAAACATGCAATTATCGGAATGTTAGGATTAATATTATATAAGAATCCAGATGCTCCACATGAAAGAGCTTCTAATACATAGTAGGCGGCAGAACTTTTTCCATCAATTTTAGAAAATATTTTTTGCTTTTTATTTGATTTAGGTAAAGAGTCATATACTAGGTTAGATTCACACAGATTTTTTAGTACAAATCCTAATGCCATAAATATATTTCCGATGATCATTATATACATAGAGTGGCAACCTAGAACAAAAAGAACATATATAAAAAGTGCTAAGTTTCCTACAATTAATCCTGTTCTTTTATTTGTTTTTTCTACAAACAATGTTGCTGGAATTTGTAACAAAACTTTGAAGAATGGAAAAAAGGAGTCTGCAAAGATAATTTCTGCTGCAGACAAACCTTTATATGCATTCAAAAACATGAATGAAATAGCATAGTAAAATAATAGATCCCATGAAAAAGTTTTGTATAAAAAATATAATTTAAGATTATGTTTTTTATTTTTTTCTAGTGTATTAGTTTTACTCATTAATTTCTCCTTTGTTTATTTGTTTGATTTTATATGTTTATTTTATACATTTTCAGAAGTTGATTCTGATGAAGATTCAGAATTTTTACCTGTATCAGGATTTTCATCTTTACCAGTGTCTGGTGAAGGTGTAGGTTCTTTATTTGGATCTTTATTTTCTCCGGAATCTTCGCCTGGATTTGGTTTTTCTGTTTCTTCTGGTGTTGGTGAAGGTGTTTGGTCTGGCTTTGGACTTTCTGATGGAGTAGTTGATGGTTCAGGTGAAGGTGTTGGCTCTACATAATTTCTCCATGGATTGTTGGCCACTGGATCAGTTGGGTCATAATTTCTACAAGTTTCATTTGAAGAAATTTTTGCAGCAGATGGCTTAGCTACATTTAATGTTGTGCAGAATTCTACGTAGCAGCCGCTTGCACAATTTTCGTAAATCCATTTTGCGTCTGCGACAGTAAGTCTAACACAGCCAGCAGATGCTGATGTTCCTAATTTATCATATTCCCAATATTCGAGTGAATCTGGCTGGTAATTTCTTAAATAAGGTACAGAGTGGAATAGAATATTTCCTGTTATTCTTGTACAGTATTGACCATATACTCCGCCAAATAGTGGAAGCCATCTGTATTTGTAATTTAATTTGTAAACACCACCTCTTGGAGTGGCTGTACCAGTTGAGCATACCATTGTTTTTACTAGATTATTGTAATCTCCTGAATCATCTTTTGTATATATTGCAACTATATTTGATGTATATGAAATTCTAATATAGTACTTAGGTCCGTTAGCGTGTTTTTCTTTATTTAGATCAACTTTTGTATCAACTGCATCTTCAGCAATATCCCAACTGTTATCTTCTTGGTAATTGCTATTTATTACTGTTATTGAATTTTGTAGATTTTCTGCATCAAGTTTTGATAGAGCAACTAGATCCTCATTTGATGTTGTGATTTCAAAACCATTTTCGGTTAATGTACCTGTTTCATAATCTTTTATATTTGAAGTTGTTTCTTCAAAAGCTGGATCTTCTAAAGATATAATTATGAATGTTTTTTCGATATTGTTTTGATTATCTGTAGGAATTTTAGTTATTTCTGTATCTGCAGTTTTAGGTGATGTAATTTTACTAAGTTCTGTTATATTTTCAAATATTGCAAATTTTGTTCCAACTTCTAATCCTTTTGAATCTAAATTTAGAATGATATTTTGTTTTGCAGGGGAAATTTCATTTTCTTTTTGAGATGTTTGGATAGTTTGAGTTGGTATGGCGTTTTTTTTATGTTGATATAGTAAAATACTAATTATAATAATTGCTACTAAGATAAATAATATAGTAATACTTAGAGTTTTGTGATTTTTTAAAAAGTTAATTGGTTTATTCATTTTTTCTCCTTTAGATTTTATAAAATTCATTTATAAAAAATTATAACATATAGGATAAATGAAAACAAATAAAAATATGAATATATTATGTATTTTATAAATTGACAAAAAGTAAACATATTGATAATATAATGATGATAATTGGAGGAAAAAAATGAATGTTTATCCAGATTTATATTTAAATAGTGTAATTGATATAAATGCTACATTACTAAAGAAAAATAAGCTTGAAGCATTGATATTGGATGTTGATAATACACTTATTGACTATTATAAAAATTTAATTGATGGTGCTGAAGATTGGTGCGAAAATTTAAAAAGTGAAGGTATAAAGTGTATTATTTTATCAAATAGTAATAAAAAAGAAAAAGTTGAAACAGTTGCTAAAAAATTGGGAATAAAATATGTAATGTTTGCTAAAAAGCCTTTGAAATCAGGATTTAAAAGAGCACTGGAAAAATTAGAGATGAAACCAGAACAAGTTGCTGTTGTTGGAGATCAGATATTTACAGATGTTGTTGGAGCTAAAAGAATGAAAATGTTTTCTATTTTAGTAAAGCAGGTAGGAGAAAAAGATATATTCATTACAAAAGTAAAAAGACCTATAGAAAATGCTATAATAAAAAAATACTTAAGAGAGAAGGGTAAAAAGTAAAATGTATTTTAATAATATACATATATTAGTTTATTTGTTTATTGGTTTATTAGGCTGTGTAGTTGGACAGGCTATTGGCTTAGCAAATGAAAGATTGATGAATCACGAAAGAATTATAGAAAAAGGATCTTTGAAAAAATTTAAAGATGAATTTGTACCTCATTATGGATTAATGACAGTTATGTTTATTTTGTATGCAGGTATTGTATATGTAACTGGAATTGACAAGTCAAATTGGTATGCAAATATAAAATTAATTAGTTATTTGATTTTGTTACCTCTATTGGTATCAGCTTTTATAATTGATTTGAAAAAGCAAATAATTCCTAATAGATTAGTTTTAACAATTTTTGAAGCAGGATTGTTAATTACTTTCTTTGAAGGAATTAATAGCCCAACAGGTATGACGTTGGCATTGAATAGATTTGAAGGAATGGCTGCTGGTGCTGGAATTTTCCTAATAATAACATTACTTGGTGGACTTATAGCAGGAAAAGAAGCTATGGGAATGGGTGATGTTAAACTAATGGGAGCATTAGGATTATTCTTTGGGTTTAGGAATATTATTTCAATTTCAGTTTTATCTTTTTTATTAGGTGCAATAATTAGTTTATTTTTATTAATTTCTAAAATAAAAAAGACAGATGAATATATTCCATTTGGACCATTTATTGTTGCTTCTGCAATTTTAGCAATGGTTATACCAGAACAAGTTTTATTTGCTCAGTTGTGGATGTTCTTTTCTGGTCAATGGATTATAAATAAATTCTTACAATAAAGTGCAGATAATAAAATGAAAAAGGGGGATACTATTTTTTATGAATATTAAAATTAAATGGCTTAGAGATAGATTGAGAACTCAAAATTTACAAGGCATGATAGTTTCAAATCCGGTTAATATTAAGTATTTAACAGGCATTGAAGCTGAGGGTGTTCTTCTAATAACGTTAAAAGAAAATTTTTTCATAACAGATAGTAGGTATGTTGAAGCGGTTAATACAATATTAACTATTGAAGATGAAATTTTGGTAAATGATAAGAAGAATTTAACTAAAGATGATTATGCTGCATTTTTTATGTTTTGTGAAAATGTTGGTTTTGAGGAAAATTTTGTTACTTATGCAGAATATAAAGATTTGCTTCAAAGATATAGAGTTAATCTTATGGAAACAGAGCATATAATAGAAGCACAAAGAATTATAAAAGATGAACGTGAAATAAAATATATAGAAAAAGCTTGTGAAATAACAGATAAATGTTTTGAACATTTACAACATTTTATAAAGATTGGAATGAGTGAGAAAGAAATTGCTTTTGAAATTGAAAGATTTTTTAAAACGAATGGAGCAGAAGGAGTTTCATTTGACCCAATTGTTGCATCTGGACACAATTCTTCAATGCCACATGCAGTTCCTGGAAATAGGAAGATAAAAGATGGGGATATTATATTAATTGATATGGGGTGTAAATATCAAGGATATTGTTCAGATATGACCAGAATGATATTTGTTAATTATATGGAAGATGAATTTAAGGAACCTTATGAGATTTGTTTAAAAAATAATGAAATGAGTGAAAAGGACATAAAAGATGGAAAAAATATGAAAGCAATAGCTCAGAATTCAAATATTGATTTGAAACAAAATGGATTTGTACCACTACATTCTTTAGGACATGGAGTTGGTTTGAATATTCATGAAGAACCGTTTTTCGGAATAGTTTATGATCAGCCTTTAAAAGAAAATATGGTTGTTACGATTGAACCGGGAGTATATAAACCAGGCCAATTTGGTATTAGAATAGAAGATACTTTGCTTGTAACAAAATTGGGCTCACAAAAATTAACTAGATCACCAAAAGAGCCAACAATTATACATGTATAGAATAAAAAGTTAATGAAAATGTCGCAAACACTTGATTTTATGCATAAAATATAGTAATATATTAAAAGACTTTTAAAATATGAAGTAAAAAATTAAAATTAAATATAAATAAGGGAGGAATAACAATGGCAGAGGTATACATGGCAGGAGATTTAAGAAACGGAACAACATTTGAAATGGATGGTTCTGTATATAAAGTTGTTGAATTTCAACACGTAAAACCAGGAAAAGGAGCTGCTTTCGTAAGAACAAAATTAAAAAATGTAATCAATGGATCTGTTTTAGAAAAAACATTCAATCCATCAGAAAAATTACAAGGTGCAGAAATTGAAAAAAGAGATATGCAATATCTTTACAATGATGAAGACTTGTATTATTTCATGGATAATGAAACATATGAGCAAATGCCTCTTAACAAAGAGCAAATTGGTGATGCTTTAAAATTCATTAAAGAAAATATGACTTGTAAAATACTTTCATTCAAAGGAAAAGTATTTGCAGTTGAACCACCAATGTTTGTTGAATTAGAAGTTACATATACTGAACCTGGATTTAGTGGAAACACAACAACAACTTCTGGAAAACCAGCAACTCTTGAAAATGGATATGAAATATCAGTACCTTTATTTGTTAATATAGGTGATGTTATAAGAATTGATACTAGAACTGGTGAGTACATGGAAAGAATTTAGTCAGAAGGAGACTTAAGTTAGTGTCAAATTTAGAAGAGCAATATCAAAAGATGATTGAAACTTTAGAGAACACAATTAAAGATAAAGAAGCTTTGGAAAAGGCAAAAGAGCAACTTGATGATATTGTGTCTATCGTAGTTGATGATTGTTCACATGTATTAGATGTATATGATGAAAAGATTAAATCTATCGAAAATAGAAATTTAGATTATGAAATGAGAATTTCTGTTTTAGAAGAAAAATTAAAATATTTTGAAAAAATGGTTGAATTAGAAGATTATGATTTTTTCATAACGTGTCCTTATTGTGGATTTGAATTTCAAACTGATTATGATGAGGAAATAGAGGAGATTATTTGTCCTGAGTGTGGGCAAAGCTTTGATATTGATTGGGATGATGAAGATGATTCAACTGATAGACCAGAAAATTAAAAATAGTTTAATGGATTGACGGCTTTGCCGTCTTTTTTTATAGTTAGATGCAAATGGCATCCTGTTGTGGCTCCATTTGTTGGATTTCCGTTTGGAATCTTTATATGGATTTCCAATGACGTTATATACGTATTTTGGTCCAACATAAGCTATTATTGAATTACTAGAAATTGATTGACCAACCGAATAGAGAAAATTGGGAGAAATATGACAATATGATGCAGTGATAATGTCATTTTGCACTGTTATTGTATATCCTCCTGCACCTTTGAATCCGTGTAAATATAACTTTGCCAGGAAAACATGTGTGGATTGGTGTGCCTTCTGAAGCAGCAATATCAAGACCTGAGTGGTATGATGATGCACCTCCAGTTGGAGATTTTCTTGGACCAAATGGTGATGTGATGTTCTTATTTCCGGGAAGTGGCCAGTTGAATTTGTTTGAATTAAATGTTTCATTAGTGCTATTTATGAAAGAACTTTGTGAGTATTTTAGAGTAAATATTGATATAAAGATTAATATGATTGTTATGAGAGAAAATGATTTAAAAAAAGAGCTGTACATAGAAATTCCTTTCTGGTATAGCCCTTTTATTTTTTGTGATTATATATTGATAGCTAAAAAATGTCAAGAATAAAATGGAAAAAATTACAAAGAATTAATAGGCGTTTTATATTGATATTTTGAGATTGCTTTAGTATAATTTTGTGTAGATGATAAAAAAGGAGAGAAACAAATGAAAAGAAAAATTATTTGCGTTATATCACTTTGCTTAATTGTTTTTTCAAGTGCTATGACTAGCTATGCAATGGTTAGTGATGAATTATTGAATGGAGTTGAATCAAAAGAAAAATTAGATGCAGATGATGGAATAGTGAAAAATGAAGAAAATACAAGCTTTTCTGAAAATGAATTACAAGTTGACGAGATAATAGAAGATGAAAAAAATGAAATCGAAGAAGATAATGAGAATGTAATAAATCAAGATAGTATTGAAAGCGAGAATACTGTAAGTAGTTATAGTACTGAAATAAAAGATGGTTTAATTGAAATTGATAATGATTGGAAGATGGTTGTAAACGGTAAAATTGATTATAATTATACTGGAATGGGTGCAAATAGAAATGGAAAATGGTATGTTGAAAATGGAACTATTACATATAAATATACAGGTGTTATAGAAGAAAATGGAATTGTATATGTTATAGAAAATAGTTTTGCTAAAGAGGCATTTTCTAAAGAAGAAAAAAGATTAGTAGAATTAAGAAAAAATGACTGGAAGATGGTTGTAGATGGTAAAATAGATGAAAATTATACAGGAGTAGGAGCAAATAGAAATGGTAAATGGTATATTGAAAATGGAGATATAACATATAAATATACTAACGTTGTTGCTGAAGATGATACTGTATATGTTATAGAAAATAGCCATGTTAAAGAAACATTTTCAAAGAAAGAAAGAAGATTGGTAGAACTAAGAAAAAATGACTGGAAAATGGTTGTAGATGGCAAAATAGATGAACATTATACAGGAGTAGGAGCAAATAGAAATGGCAAATGGTATATTGAAAATGGAGATATAACATATAAATATACTAACGTTGCTGCTGAAGATGATACTGTATATGTTGTAGAAAATAGCCATGTTAAAGAAACATTTTCTAAAGGAGAAAAGAGATTAGTAGAACTAAGAAAAAATGACTGGAAAATGGTTGTAGATGGCAAAATAGATGAACATTATACAGGAGTAGGAGCGAATAGAAATGGCAAATGGTATATTGAAAATGGAGATATAACATATAAATATACTAGTGTTGCTGCTGAAAATGATACTGTATATGTTATAGAAAATAGCCATGTTAAAGAAACATTTTCAAAGGAAGAAAGAAGATTAGTAGAACTAAGAAAAAATGACTGGAAAATGGTTGTAGATGGTAAGATAGAGGAACATTATACAGGAACTGGCATAAACATAAATGGTAGATGGTATATAGAAGATGGACAAATTACTTATCATTATAACGGATTAGCAAAAGATGATACAGGAATATATGTTGTTCATAATAGCTATGTAGATAATATTACTAAAATGATGGAATTTGATGGCGAGTGGTATATGATTGTTAATGGAAAGGCTGATGAAAAGTATACTGGACTTGCTGAAAATAAGAATGGAAAATGGCTTTTTGAAAATGGAAAAATATCATATGAATATACAGATACATGGTTTGATGGAGAAGTAGGCTATATAATTGAAAATAATAAAGTATATATTACTGTTGATAAAAACACTAATGGAATGTTTGAAGTAAACAAAGAATGGCGTAATGTGGTTAATGGAAAAGTAGATTACAATTATACAGGGGTTGCTCAAAACGCTGCTGGTAGATGGTATTTTGAAGACGGTAAACTTACATATACATATAATGGTGAATATACAGATACTGATGGAATAACATATATTATTTCAAATAGTAGATTTTCTGGAGTGCTTAAGGTTCCTGGATATTCAGGAAATATGATTGTAGAATATCCTATTCAATCTAATGGATATATTTCAGATTCATTATGTGTATCAGGTTGGGTGTTGAGTTCGGAGAAAAATGATAAAGTACTAATATATGTAGATGGTAAATATATTGGAGAGGCAACAAGAGAGAAAAGATCTGAATTATTTGATGAGCCTGCCAATAATGAATATGGTGGAATTGATACAACGCCGTTACCAGGATTTTATTATAACTTGGGAGATAAAGGACTAAAGCTTGGATATCACAAAATAACGGTAAAAAATGTTGCTTCTGATGGTGAAACGGTAATCCAGTCTAGAGAAGTTGAAATCGATATTACTGCACTTACTAAATCCTTTGGAATTGATGTTTCACATTATCAAGGTGAAATTGATTGGGATGCAGTTAAGAAAAGTGGAGTTACATTTGCTTTATTGAAAATTGGGGAATATTGGTCAAGTAGTAAGAAAGTTATTTTTGATCAATTTTTTGAAAGAAACTATTGGGCATGTAAAAGATTGGGAATAGCTGTTGGTGGATATTTCTATTCTTATGCTTTTAATAGAGCTGAAGGAATTGAGGAAGCAGATGTGTGTTTATCATTAATTAAAAACAAGAGGTTTGAATTACCTATATTTATTGATGTTGAGGATAAGGCTATAAAGAATGCTGTTGCTAATGGAAAAACAGATAAGGCTAATGTTACAGACGCATCTTTAGCATTTTGTGAGAAGATGGTGAATGCTGGACATCAAGCTGGTGTTTATGCAAGTAGAAATTTCTTCTATGATTATTTTGACATTCCTTTGCTTGAAAAATATTGGATATGGGTTGCACATTATACATCTAGTCAGACGGACTATACGGGAAAATATAATTTCTGGCAATATACTAGTGATGGAAATGTTAATGGTATAAATGGAAGAGTAGATTTAGATTGGTTTTATCAAAGATAATAATAACTATCCCAAGTATAATGAAGTAATAGTATGAAAGTGGATACAAAAGTATTATTTCACATAGTTGGGAAAATCATTAAAGTAACTAAAAAAAGAAAGCTAAATAGCTTTCTTTTTTTAGTTATGGCAGGGGTAGTAGGATTCGAACCCACACAGGCGGTTTTGGAGACCGATGTGCTACCATTGACACTATACCCCTAAGTGACTTTATTATTATACAGGTTTTATTTTGGTTTTGCAATATTTTTTTATAAAAAATCCAAAAATAATAGCAATGTAATCCATATATAATTTAATAGTATTTTAGTGTTTTATTGTGTTATAAAAATTTAAAACAAGGTAAAAGAAATTTCTACCTTGTTTTAATGTATTTACTATTGATTATCATGTTCTATTAATTTTTCTACTATTTGTATAGCATTTGTTGCAGCACCTTTTCTAATATTGTCTGCAACTACCCATAAGTTTAATCCTGAATCAACAGAATCATCTCTACGAATTCTTCCAACAAATACTTCATTATGTTCTGTTGCATGAGTGGCAAGAGGATAAGTGTTTGTTGATGGATCATCTTCAACTATTATACCAGGATAATTTCTTAATGTAGAAAATACATCTGCTATATCAAAGTCCTTTTCAAATTCTAGATTTATAGATTCACTATGTGAATTTATAACAGGAACACGTACAGTTGTTGCTGTAATTCTTAAATCTGGTTTTTCTAATATTTTCCTTGTTTCATTTATCATTTTCATTTCTTCTTTTGTATAGCCATTTTCTAAGAATACATCAATATGTGGAAGACAGTTATTATATATTGGGTGTGGCCATTTTTTAGGTTCTAGCCCCTTTTGTGTATTGTAAAAATCATCTACTGCAGCTTTTCCACCACCTGATACAGCTTGATATGTAGAGTATACAACTCTTTTAATATGATATTTTTCGTCTAAAGCTTTTAGCGGAAGAACTGCTTGAATTGTTGAACAATTTGGATTTGCAATTATGCCCTTATTTTTAAAAGCAGCGTGCATATTTACTTCTGGAACTACCAATGGAACATCAGGATCCATTCTAAATGCACTACTATTATCAACAACAATACAACCTTTTGATGCTGCAATTGGAGAGAATTTTTTTGATGTGTCTCCACCTGCTGAAAAGATTGCAAAGTCAAAACCTTCGTCAAATGAATTTTCTGTTAGTTCGCGAGCAGTATATTCCTTTCCCATAAATTCAATTTTTTGACCAGCAGATCTTGCTGAACAGAAGAATGCATATTCTGAGATTGGAAGGTTGAATTCTTCTAAAACTTGAAGTGCTTTTCTTCCTACTAAACCTGTTGCACCAACTAGTGCCAATTTGTATTTTTTCATATATATTACCTCACTTTTAAAGTGATAAAAGAGAAAAATATAATTATATTTTTTCTATATTACAGTATATGTTAAAAAAGTGAAAAAAGCAATAAAATATTACTTTACGATGGTATATTTTATGGACAAATTATTTATATTATGATAAGATACGAGTGATTAAAAATATTGATTGGAGATTTTATAATGGATAAAATAGCAGTATTGATACCTTGCTACAATGAAGCGAAAACTGTTAGAAAAGTTGTAGAAGATTTTAAAAGAGCGTTACCAGAGGCAACGATTTATGTTTATGACAATAATTCAACTGATAAAACAGCTGAGATTGCAAGAGAAGCTGGAGCTGTTGTTAGATATGAAAGAAAACAGGGCAAAGGTAATGTTATTAGAAGAATGTTTAGAGACATAGATGCTGAATGTTATATAATGACAGATGGAGACGATACTTATCCTGCTGAATATGCTCAAGAAATGTGTAATGCTGTATTAGATAAAAATGTTGATATGGTTGTTGGTGATAGATTATCATCTACATATTTTACTGAAAATAAGAGAGCTTTTCATAACTTAGGAAATGTTTTGGTTAGAGGATTAATTAATATAATTTATAATGGAAAGATAAGGGATGTTATGACAGGTTATAGAGCTTTTAGTTATGAATTTGTAAAAACTTTTCCAGTGTTATCTAAAGGCTTTGAAATTGAAACAGAGATGACAATACATGCTTTGGACAAAAATATGAGCGTTGAAAATGTTATTATTCAATATAGAGATAGACCTGAAGGTAGTGTATCAAAATTAAATACATATACAGATGGATTTAAGGTTTTAAAATTAATAGGTACTTTGTATAAAAATTACAAACCATTATCATTTTTCTCATTAATATCTGCTATATTATTTCTTTTAGGATTTGCATTTTTTATACCAGTGTTTAATGAATATTTGCATACTGGACTTGTTCCAAGAATGCCTTCATTTTTAGCTTGCGTGTTTTTCTTATTGTGTGGTGTGCAATCATTTTTTGTTGGATTGATATTACAGACGATTGTTAATAAATCAAGACAAGAGTTTGAGATTAAATTAAATGAGTTTCATGACAAATATAAAGAGTTGAAAAAAATGGAGGAATAAGGTGAACGAGAAAAAGATTGGCTTTAAAAATATAATAATTTTTATAGTATCGATTTTTGCAATAATTTCACTTAATATTAATTTAGATATATCCAAAGGTTTTACAGAGGCGTTTTCTGCAAATTCTGTTGTTTGGATATTGGTATTATTTTTTTCCTATTGGTTATTAAGTGATGTGTCTAAAATAGATGATAAAAGATTAAAAATTACTTGTATTATAATTGCTGTAATCCTTGCTTTGATGGAAATCGTTGGAAATAGTTTGGATGTGTATTTGAATCTAGATGGTTTGTTCTATAATAAGAGAGTGTTTGTTAGGGCTATGTGCAAAGTTTGTGGATTTACACTTGTTATTTATTCAATATTATGCAAATTATTTTGGCGTTTGAAAGAATTAAAATTAAGTAATATAGAAGCTAAATATTTTACTTGCAATAAGAGGTCATTTTTATTAGTTTGGTTGGTTATATTTATAGTGTGGATTCCGTATTTGTTAAAATATTATCCAGGTATTACTACACCTGATTCATTTGATCAAATTTGTCAAGGCCTTGGTTTAACACAGCTAACTAATCATCATCCTGTGACTCATACAGCATTTATAGCTATATTTATGAATATTGGGAAAGCGGTTGGAAATTATAATTTAGGAATCGCATTATATAGTATATTTCAGATGTTAATTTTATCTGCAAGCTTTTCTTTTGGAATATACTACATGGCAAAGAAAAACATTGACTGTAGGTGGAGAATAATTAGTTTATTATTTTTAGCTTTATATCCAGTAAATGGAATGTATAGTATAACAATGTGGAAGGATATACCTTTTGCAGTATGTATGTTAATTTTTGTAATTATGCTTTATGAAATTGTTTCATCTAAAGGAAATTTCTTTGATAGTAAAAAGAATATATTGCTTTTTGTTTTAAGTATGATTTCAGTTATTTTATTTAGAAATAATGGAATTTATGTTGTGGTATTAACTTTACCAATAATATTATTAGCATATAGAAAATATTATAAAAAAATTACTGGTATATTTTTATTTATATTATGTGCTTATGCTATATGGAAAGGTCCAGTATTTAATGTATTAGGTGTTGAGAAGGGATCTTCAAGAGAAGCTTTATCTATACCGTTACAGCAGTTTGCTAGAATTGTTAAAGAACATTCTGATGAACTAACTGACGAAGAAAAGGAAAATATACATAAATATCTTAAAACAAGGGATTTAGATGAATTATATGATCCTAGATTATCTGATAATGTTAAAGCAACATTTGATGATGAATATTTTAAGAAAGATAAAAAGACTTTTATAACAACTTGGGCTAAGTTGTGTTTCAAATATCCTAAAACAGCGGTTGAATCTTTATTATGTAACAGTTATGGATATTGGTATCCTGAATTTCAGTATTGGGTTGTTGCTAGAAGTACAGTTAATTCTGATAATGATGGCAAAATTGTTTTGCCAATAGAACAGCAAAGTTTGCTTGAAAATGCAAGATGGAATAATTATGATTCATTTATTGAAAAAAGAAATATACCAATTATTTCAATGCTATTTAGTATTGGATTTGTATTTTGGTTAGTTGTTGTAAGCTTTGGGTATGTAATTTATAAAAAAGAGTACAAAAAATTATTAATATTTGTACCAGTTTTAGTGTTATGGTTAACTTGTTTAGCTTCACCTGTAAGTGGTGAATATAGATATATGTATACAATGTTTGCAATGATTCCAATATTGATTGGAATTAGTTTAATAAATAATAAGGAAGTAGTTTAATGGAAAATAAGAAAGAACGTTTAACATATTTGGATGTGGCAAAAGGAATAGGAATTTTACTTGTTGTTATTGGACATGTATATGCTTTTAATAGACAAATTGTTGATAGATTTTTTGTTATATGGTTATATTCATTTCATATGCCTTTATTTTTCATTATTTCTGGAATGTTAATTGCATATAAAGACGAAAAAGATATCTGGAAATTTGTTAAGAAAAGAATAAAGGGGATACTTATCCCATATGTATTTTTTAGTATTTTTTCAATAATAGTTTTTGCTATAGTGAATGATTTTAATAGAGAGGTATTTGTTCAAAATGTAAAGGCTACTATTTGTGGTGTTGGAATTGATACTTTGTGGTTCTTACCAGCATTGTTTTTTGGAGAAGTAATATTTTTTGTTTTGAAAAATTTACTTAAAAATGAATATGTGATTTGCATAATTAGTGCTATAATTTATACTTTGGGCAATTTTATGATGAAGGATTATGGACTTATATGTTTATTTTTAGGTAGAATTTGTATTGCTGTTGGATTTATAATGATAGGAAATTATACAATGAATTTAATAAGAAAAAGAAACATGCCATGGTATGGTTTGATTGTTATTGCTATTTTGTCAGTAATTTTGAGTAAGATAAATGGTTTAGTTGATTTGAATAATTTGGTTTTTAATAATCATATACTTTATTTGATAAATTCATTGATAGGAACATATTTGATTTTGGAAATCTCAAAATTAATTGATATTGATGAGATAATGTATTGGGGAAGAAATACATTAATTGTTATGGCTACACATTTGAATATAATATATATTCTATTTAATAAAATTTTGGGTATACATTCTTTTGGATATGTTACAGGTATGATAGTATTTGTTTTACTTTTAGCAGTTGAAAGAATTATTATATATGTGGTAAATAGGTATATGCCATTTCTAATGGGAAGGAAACAAAAGAGAGGAATAAAAATATGAAAAAACAGATGTACATTAATTTGATAGCTCAGACAATAGCATATGCGGTTAATTTAGCAATTAGTTTTTTCTTGACTCCATATATTGTTAATCATATTGGTGTTGAGGCTAATGGTTTTGTTGGGCTAGCAAATAACTTTGTAGAGTATGCACAATTAATTACTGTTGCACTTAATTCTATGGCTGGTAGATATATTACAATAAAGTTGCATCAAAAGAATCAAAAAGAAGCAAATAAATATTTTACCGCTGTATTTTTTGCTAATTTATTTTTGGCAGTGGTTTTAACAGTTGTATTTTCGTTCGTTATAGTATTTTTAGGAAGTATATTAAATATTTCTTCAAATTTAGTTATAGATATAAAGATTTTATGGGCATTGATATTTGCCAATTTTATTGTATCTTTATTTTCTTCAATTTTTTCAGTTTCAACTTTTGTAGTAAATAGATTAGATAAAACGGCTATTGCTAATATAAGAGGTATTATAATTAAAGCTGTTATATTAGTTGCTTGTTATACATTTTTCAAACCATTTACATTTTATGTTGGAATAGCAATGCTTGCGTTAGGTTTGAATAATTTGATTAGTCATATTATTTATAAAAGACAATTAGTTCCAGAATTAAAGATTTCAAAAAAAGAATTTGATATAAAATATGTAAAAGAGTTAATTTCGTCAGGAATTTGGAATTCAGTATCTAAATTAAGTTCAATTTTATCATCTGGTTTAGATTTATTAATAACAAATATTTTTGTAAATTCTGTTGCAATGGGTGTAATGAATTTATCAAAAACAATGTCTAACATTGTACTTTCATTGTTTGGAACGTTAGCGGCAATTTTCGCTCCTCAGCTTACAATATCATATGCTGAAGGTGATGTTGAGGGAATGAAAAAACAATTAATTTCAGCTATTAAGTTAATGGGATTGTTTGCTGCTATTCCAATAGCAATTTTGATTGGTTTTGGAAAAGAATTTTATCAGTTATGGGTTCCAACTCAAAATGCTAATTTATTAGAGTTGTTAACAATCATAACATGTTGTAATTTGATTTTTGCTTTACCATTAGAGCCTTTATACAATATTTTTACAGTTAAAAATAAAATAAAAATTTCATCAATAGCATTAATTTCTTTTAGTGTTTGTAGTATTTTAACAGTATTTATTGGGTTGAATTTTATACATAATGAAGATGCAAAGATTATATATATTGTTGCAGTAGGAGCTTTTTATAATGTTCTTAGATTATTAACATTTTTACCTATATATGGAGCTAAATGTTTAGATTATAAGATTACAACTTTTTATCCTGCAATATTGAAAAATGTGTTATCTGTTGTTATTTTAGTTGTTTTAGCATTTGGTATTGGATTTGTTTTACATATTAATTCTTGGATCAAACTAATATTAGCTTGTGCTATATTGGGAGTATTAGGATTAATTATCAATATATTTATATTATTTAATAAAGATGAAAGAAATGAAAATATTAAAGCTTTAAAAGAAAAAATAAAAAGATCAAAAGAAAAGGTGAGTGAATAATATGGCAATTCCTAAAGTAATTCATTATTGTTGGTTCGGTAGAGGAGAAAAACCAGAACTTGCAAAAAAATGTATAGAATCATGGAAAAAATATTGTCCTGATTATGAGATTAAAGAATGGAATGAAGATAATTTCGATATACATTCAAATAAGTATGTGGAGCAAGCATATACTGCTCGAAAGTTTGCATTTGTTACGGATTATGTTAGATTGTATGCTTTATATTTAGAAGGTGGGGTTTATATGGATACTGATGTTGAAATTATAAAACCTATTGACGAGTTTTTAAAGCATAGAGCTTTTTCAAGTTTTGAGAATAATAACATGATTCCTACTGGTTTGATGGCTGCTGAGAAAGGTAATG
This sequence comes from uncultured Clostridia bacterium, assembly GCA_934130285.1. Taxonomy (GTDB): domain Bacteria; phylum Bacillota; class Clostridia; order TANB77; family CAG-508; genus UMGS1994. The sequence continues at coordinate 307,498 of CAKOXT010000002.1, forward strand.
AATGGATTAAAGATTTATTAGATGAATATACTGATTTGAATTTTATTGATGAAAATGGAAATATGGATTTAACAACTAATGTTGTTAGAATAACTAATTTGACTCATGAGAAATATGGTTTAAAATTGGAATCTTCATATCAAGAGTTAAAAGATGGAGTTGTTACATTGTATCCGTATGATTACTTTTGTCCAAAAGATTGGGCTACTGGAGAAATTCATTTAACTGAAAATAGTGCTACTATACATCATTTTTCTGGTTCTTGGCATACTGCTGAGGAAAAGGAAGAGGCGAGAATATATAGAGAAAAATTAAATAAATATATAGCTAAATATCATGATGAAGATGTTGCAAGAGAAAAGTTAAATAAAGATGAGTTGCGTAAGTTTTATTTAACCCACCCTATAAAAGCTATTAAGAGAATTATTGAAAAAATGAGAGGAAAGTAAAATGAGATTTAGTATTATTGTTCCTGTTTATAATGTTGAAAAGTATTTAGCTAAGTGCATTGAAAGTATATTAAATCAGACAAATCAAGATTTTGAATTATTACTTGTAAATGATGGAACCAAAGACAATTCTCAAAAAATCATAGATGAATATGTTGCTAAATATCCTGATAAAGTTTATGGTTTTGTAAAAGAGAATGGTGGATTAAGCGATGCTAGAAATTATGGAGTTGAAAGAGCAAAAGGGGAGTACATAATATTTATAGATTCTGATGATTATGTTGATGCTGAATTGTTGGAAAAAGTTAATGATGCAATTGAAAAAAATGCAGGAGTTGATGTGGTAGGATACAATTTGGTTGATGTTGATGAGTCTGGAAATGTGCTTAAAACGACGGAAAAAGGTGGAAGTAACTGCTTATCAGGTGAAGAGGCAATAAAGTTTGTAGTTAATTCAAAACAATGTTTTGAACCAGCTTGCGGGTACGCATATCGTTTGGATTTCTGGAAAAATAGTAATTTACAATTTATGAAAGGTATATATCATGAGGATTTTGCTTTGATACCATTAGTTATTGTAAAAGCAAATAAAGTTATATTTACAAATTTCAATGGATATTTTTATATGCAAACACAAAATAGCATTACTAGAAATAATTCTTTTGAAAAGGCTAAAAAATCTGCTTTTGATTTCTTAAAGGGATATGATTTTTTAGTAGATGAAGTAAACAAAATTCAATTTTCAGACGAATATGCTAAATCAATGTACATGTCTTATATTGCAAATTTTGCAATATATAAGATGGAGAATATGCATAAAGAAATAAAAAAAGAATATAAAAAAGAAATTAAGAAAAGAAAAGTCATTAATTATGTGATGACTGATACTTTTAAAAGAAAGGTTAGAAAACTTTTAATAAGGTTGAAATTTGCTTTATAAAGGAGAGAAAATGATTAAAATTAGTATAATTATTCCTGTTTATAATGCAGAAAAATATTTGAAAAAATGTATTGATTCAGTAATAAATCAAAATGTAGAAAGTAAAGAAATTATTTTAGTTAATGATGGAAGTATTGATAATTCTCAAGAAATTATAGATGAATATGTTGCTAAATATCCTGATATGATTAAAGCCATTAAACAAGAAAATGCGGGACAAGCAGTGGCTAGAAATGTTGGAATCGAAAATGCTTCTGGTGAATTCTTAGCTTTTTTAGACAGTGATGATTATTTAGAAGAGAATTCGTACCAGTTAGCTTTAAATAAGGCAGAATGTGATGATTTGGATATTGTTTGTTTTGATTACTATGAAATAATAAATGGGAGAAAAGAAGAAAAACAACATTATTTTTTAAATACAGATGATGTAGTTAGAAAGTATATAGTATCTGAAACTTCACCTTGCAATAGAATTGTTAAAAGAAAAATATTTATTGATAATAATGTTAGATTTTTAGAAAACAAGATTTATGAAGATTTAGCGACTATTCCTACACTTGCAAAATATACGAAAAAAATTGGTTATATTCCTGATAGAGTATATGATTATGTTATAAGAGAAAATTCAACTATGAGGTATGCTACATATAATTCCAAAATAGAGGATATATTTTATGCTGTAGAGAAATTGTATAATGACTTCAAAGACACAGAATATATGGAAGAATTAGAATACATATATATTGAGCATCTATTGCATGCTGCTTCTCTAAGATTTTTTTCTTATAAGGAGGGAATAGGCAATATAGATAAAGTTGTTAGTGTTATGAAAGACAAGTTTCCTAAATGGAGAAAAAATAAATATTATAAAATGCAAAGTATTAAATATAAAATTATTTGTGAGTTATTTTATCATAAAAAATTTGGAATATTAAGCTCTATATTAGGAGGTAAAAATGCCTAAGAATATCTTGTTTGTTGTTGATAATTTAGTGATGGGTGGAATTACTAAGGTAATTACAAATTTATTAGTGAATTTGGATCCGGAAAAATATAATATTGATTTATTGGTATTGCATTACTATGAAGATATGAATGTTAAAATTCCAGAATATGTGAACATAATAGAAGGTAATAAGTTCTTTTCTTCAGTGGATGTTAGTATAAAAAGAATCATGAAAGAAAAGAATGTTAGTGAATTTCTAAAAAAGTTATCTTTAGTTATTTCTTTAAAGTCTGGTAGGATTAGAAATAAAATTGTTGAGGCAAGGAAAAATATTTTAACTAAAAAATATGATACTGAAATTGCTTTTAGTGATGGATTTTCACATATATTTGTAGCAAACGGGGATACGCCTAATAAAATTGCTTGGATGCATACTGATATTTCTGTTCAAAATGATTCAAAGAGATATTATAACTTAGTTAAAGAATCTTTGAAAAAGATGAACATGTCTGTTTGTGTATCAGATAGAGTTAGAGAAGTTTATAAATCTTATTATGATTTAGATGATGATAAAATTCAAACTATTCATAATATTATAGATGTTGATGAAATAAAAAATAAAGGTAATGAAAAAATAGATATTGAATTTTCAAAAGATGTTATAAATTTAATTTCTGTTGGAAGACTAGAGTCTCAAAAAAATTATGAAAGATTTATTAATGTACATAAAAAGCTAATTGATGATGGATATAAAATTAATTCTTATTTGATTGGTGATGGCTTGGAGAAAGAAAAACTTGAAAATACTATAAAAGAACAAAAAATCGAAGATACATTTTTTATGTTGGGAAGAAAAGATAATCCTTTTCCTTATGTAAAAAAAGCAGATTTGTTTATTTTATCTTCTATTTTGGAAGGTTTGCCAACAGTGTTATATGAAGCTATAATTTTAGGAGTACCTTGCGTTTCAACAGAAGTGGCTGGGGCAAGGGAAATATTGAAAGACCAATATGGTTTGATTACTGAGAATAATGATGAGGCTTTATATTGTGGAATAAAGAAAGTTCTTGATGATAAAAAACTACTAGATGCATATAAATCAGAAGTTAGTATGTATAAATCAGAAAATAGTGATATAATACGAAAAGTGGAAAAAATAATTTAGAGAGGAAATAAAATGGAAAACAAAACAAATTTAAAAGATATTGTAAAAAAGATTTTTGTTGCTTTTATGATTATGCAACCAGTGTTAGATATTTACATGAGTTTATTTGATAAAAGCATTCAAATTGTTGGAGTTTCATTAGCTACTGTCATAAGATTTGCATTAGTATTTATAATGCTTGTTATGATAATGATTCATGCAAGAAAAAATAAAAGTACAAAATTGTTTATAGGATATGCTGTAGCAGTGCTTATATATATGGTGTTTCATCATATTAATGCCGTAGGTTTTAAAGTGAGACTAGTTGAAGCTAAGTATAGTCCTTTTGGAGAATTGCTATATTTGGCTAGAATGTGTATACCTGTTGCTTTAATTTATATAATATATAACATAAAACTAAACTATAAAGATATAAAGAAAATTGTTATTAGTGTTTCTTTAATAATTTCTTTAACAATGATAATAAGTAATTTATTTAAATTTTCATATTTATCTTATTCTTTGGAACAAGATACTATATCTGGAAATATGGTAGAATGGTTTACTAAAGGTATTAAACCAGATTCAGAGAAATTAAATGATTGGGTTGGATATACAACAAGAGGTTTATTCCAATCAGGAAACCAATTATCAGGTGTTATGATTATATTAGTTCCAATTCTTACATATATAGCATTTAAGGAAAAGAAAATAAAAGAATGGATTGTATTAACTTTACATATTATAGCTATGATAGCTATAACTACTAGAGTTGGAGCTATTGGTGGAATATTAGCAATGGTTGCAACTGTATGTATATATATACTTGAAAAAATTATTCATAGAGAAAAAGTTTCAGAAATTTTCAAACAAAAGAATTTTTATTGCTTGATTGTTTCTGTAGTGGTTATAGCTGTTGTTTATGCCTTTTCACCATTTAAGGTTAGAACTATGTCTGGAAATTTCGGAGCAGATTTAGCTATTGGAAAGCAAACGACTGATAATACAGATGTAGCAGGATCAGATGGAGAGATTGATAAAATAGCATATATAATGGAAAATGTGGATAATGAGGAAATTAACGGATATTATATTTATCAAGTTTATCCATATACAGATGATGTCGATTTTTGGTTTGATTTAATGATGAATGTTCCTAAGTACGAACGTGCTGGAAATAGAAAAATGAGAGCATTATTAATTAATAGAATATTGGAACGTGATAATAGAATATCAGATTATTTAGTTGGAATTTCATTTACTAGATCAAGTTCATTTGTATGGCCAGAAAGAGATTTTCAATCTCAAGTTGATGCTTTAGGTTGGATAGGAATGATATTATTTATTTTTCCATATATTTTTGTATTTGTATTTGCTGTTATACAATTCTTAAGAAAATTCAAAGAAAATTTATATTTAAGAAGAGTTGTATATATGATGGCTTTAGCTGTTGGAATGGCGGCTGCATATTTATCAGGACATATATTGAATGAAATATTCCCATTTGTATTTTTAGCAATGGTTGCTGGTATTACTTTAAATGTTGCTATAGGTGATGAACCAGAAATTTATGAAAAGAAAAATGAATTGAGAAGATTTTTTGATAAGATATATCCAGACGGAGAGAAAAAATTTTTTGAAGATATAGATAAAGATTTAAAAAATGAAAAGAAAAGATTTATTGTAACTGCTAATCCAGAAACACTTATGATTGCTAATAGTAATAAAGAACTTGCTGATTGCTTATTGCAAGAATATGTTACTATTGTTCCAGATGGAATTGGAATTATAAAAGGTGCAAAGATATTAGGATATCCTCAAAAAGAGACGATAACTGGCGTGGGATTAGTTGAGCATTTATTAAAAGAATGTAATGATACTAAAAAAAGTGTATTTTTATTTGGAGCTAAAAAAGAAGTTGTTGAAAAATTAAAAGAAGTTTTAGAAAAAGATTATCCAAATATAGAGATAAAAGGTATTGAAAACGGATATGTTGAAGATAGACAAAAAGTTTTTGATGAAATAGAAAAATTATCTCCAGACTTAGTGTTAGTTGCTTTAGGAATACCAGCTCAAGAATTATTGATAAATAAGAATTTTGAAAAATTTAATAAAGGTATTTTTATTGGTGTAGGAGGAAGTTTTGATGTGCTAAGTGGAACTAAAAAAAGAGCTCCAAAGTTTTTTATAAAATTTCACTTAGAATGGTTATATAGAATAACAACAGAACCAAAAAGAATGAAAAGATTTTTCGATAGTAATGTAAAATATTTATTTAAATTATCAGAAGAAAAATAAGGAGTAATATGAAAGATATAAGTATAATTGTTCCTGTATATAATGCAGAAAAGTATTTAGTAAAATGTTTAGATTCTTTGGTTAATCAAACTAAGAAGAATATTGAGATTATTTTAGTAAATGATGGTTCAAAAGATAAATCAATAGATATTCTTAATGAATATAAAGAAAAATATCCTGATATGATTACAATTATTTCTCAAGAAAATCAAGGACAGAGTGTAGCACGAAATTCTGGAATTGAGAATGCTACTGGAAAGTATATTGCCTTTGTTGATTCAGATGATTATGTTTCTGAAAATATGTTTGAAAAATTATATGAAAAGGCTATTGAGAAAGATTTTGATGTTGTAGCTAGTAATGTAAATTGTGTGTATCCAGATAAAAATCTTGAAATATATTCAGGTGTAGATTTTGAATCAACTGAAATGACTAAAGAAGAGAAAAGCAAATTATTATTAAATATGTATACTGTTGTTTGGAATAAAATATATAAAAGAGAAATTTTTGAAAACAAGGAGTTATGGTTTGAACCAGGTATTTGGTTTGAGGATGTTTTGTTTTTGTATAAATTAATTCCATACATTAAAAGTATAGCGAATGTTGAAGAAAACTTATATCAATATATTCAAAGACCTAATTCAGTAACTTATACATATTCTGATAAGTTATTAGATATAAATAAAATGTTAGATAAATTAGTTGAATTTTATGAGAAAAATGGCTTAGAAATGTATACTAATGAATTAGAATATATTTATGTTAGATATATGTTAGCTACATACATAAAAAGATTAGCTAAAGCAAAAGATAAAAAGAAATTTAATCAAGGTGTTAAGTGGGCTAGGACAAAAGTAAAAGAAAAATTTCCAAATTATAAATTAAATATATATTTAACTGGATTTGGAAAGGGATTTTATTTGAAGTATTTTAATAAGCTTTTTGCTGATTTAATATATTATTTAGAAAAAAATAAAATGAATTAGGAGATGATAGAAATGATTAAAGTAATGACTGTATTTGGGACAAGACCTGAAGCCATAAAGATGGCACCTCTTGTTAAAGAATTAAAGAGTAGAAAAGAGATTGAATGTATTGTATGTGTTACGGCGCAACATAGACAAATGCTTGATCAAGTTTTAGAAGTTTTTGATATAAAACCTGATTATGATTTGGATATTATGAAGCAAGGACAAACTTTAAGCGATATTACAAGTAGAGTATTGTATGGATTAGAGGGTGTTATAAAAGAAGTAAAACCTGACATTGTTTTAGTTCATGGTGATACTACAACAACATTTGCAGGTGCTTTAGCTGCTTATTATAATCAAGTTGATATTGGACATGTTGAAGCTGGACTTCGTACATGGAATAAATATTCACCATATCCAGAAGAAATGAATAGACAAATGGTTGGGGTTATGGCGGATATGCATTTTGCTCCAACAGAGAATAGTAAAAAAAGTTTATTAAAAGAAAATAAAGATGAAGCAAAAATTTATGTTACAGGAAATACTGCAATTGATGCGTTGGCAACAACTGTAAAAGAAGATTATGCTCATCCAATATTTGATTGGATAGGAAATGATAGAATGATTCTTCTTACAGCTCATAGAAGAGAAAATCTTGGAGAGCCGATGAGAGGAATGTTTAAAGCAATAAAGAGAATAACTGATGAATTTTCAGATGTTAAGGTTGTATATCCTGTTCATTTAAATCCCAAAGTTAGAGAAGTTGCAAATGAAATCTTTGGTGATGATGATAAAGTAAAATTAATTGATCCACTTGAGGTAATTGATTTTCACAATTTCTTAGCTAAATCATATTTGATTTTAACAGATAGTGGTGGAATCCAAGAAGAGGCTCCATCTTTAGGAAAACCTGTATTAGTATTGAGAGATACAACAGAAAGACCAGAAGGAATTGATGCTGGAACTTTAAAATTAGCTGGAACAGATGAAGAAACTATATATAAATTAACAAAAGAATTATTAGAGAATAAGGAAGAATATGACAAAATGGCACATAGTGCAAATCCTTATGGAGACGGAAAAGCCAGCCAAAGAATTGCGGATGCTATTATTGAAAAATATTCTAATAAGAAGTAAAGTTAGAATAAAGGAATGTATATGGAAAAATTAAAAAATATATGTGATATAGCAATAAAATGGATTTTTGGTATAGCGTTCTTTTTAGTGCTTTTGGGAATATTTAATGGAAGCTTTGGCGTTATAAGTGCAATTATTGTATTAGCTGGTGCAATATATGTTGTTAGCAGATTTGATATAAGTCATAAAAAGTTTTTAATTATTTTATTACTTGTTTCATTTCTTATAAGAACAGCGGTTGTATTGGAAATACGAAATCCACAACTTTCAGATTTTAAAACATTATATGATATTTCTGAGGACTATTTAGATGGTAGTTTAGAAGAGTCTAGTCAAAACTATTTAAATGCGTATAATTTTCAGATTTATTTTGTCTTAATACAAGCGATATGTTTAAAGTTATTTAATAAAATTGTATTTTTAAAATTAATTAATGTATTTTTGGCTATTTGTGGAATAGCGTTGATGTATAGAATTATAAATAGGATTACAAATAAGAAAACAGCTCAAATTATTACTATATTATATTCAGTTTTTATTAATCCTATGTTGTATAGTAATATACTTTCTAATCAACACTTATTTTTATTTTTAACATTGGTGGGATTTGATTTACTTTTTGAAGAAAAAATAGTAACAAAGAATTGGGTTAGGTTTTCTTTAGTTGGATTGATACTTGGAATAGCTAATCTAGTAAGACCAGAGTCAATTTTGACAATATTAACTATTATTTGTGTAAGTATATATAGATTGTTGAAAAAAGAAGATACAATAAAAAATATTGTAAAGAAATTACTTCCTTTATTTATGGTGTATATTGTAATTACAACGGTTCCAATGTTTATATTGAGAAGTGCAGGTGTAGTTAAAAATACTCCAGAAATGGGAAGTTTGTATAAAGTAGTAATTGGATTAGATGTTGAGAACAATGGAAGATGGACTGAAAAACTATATTGGGAATATACTAATCAAGAAAATTTACATGAATATGAAATTGAAAAAGTAAAAGAAGAGATATGTAATGTTAAGATAATAAAAATGTTTGTTGCAAAAGCAAATATTTTCTGGAATGAATTTGGAAATTCATGGTCTTTATCACATTTAACTCAAGAAACGTTAGGAAGTACGGGGATAAGAACAGAAAAGTTCGAAACATTCATTGTTGATTATGATCAAGTAATTTGGCTAATCATATGGATATTAGCATTAGTAGGTGTTTTGGCTTCTAAAAAGGACGAAGAAAAATCATATATTATTTATGTAATTGGTGCAACATTAATATATTTAATTATAGAAGTTCAAGGAAGATATGCATTTACATATAGACCATTTGTATTTATTATTGCGTCAATCGGATTGAAAAAAATATTAGATATATTTAAAGAGAAAAAAATATTTAAATTAGAAAATACAGTTAGTGTAGAAGATCATGTAAAAAATGTAGTTACTAAATTAAGAAATTCTAGATTTTTTGCATTAATAGTGCTAGCATTATTATCTTATTTTGTTATGAAAGTAACTCTAAAATTTTCTGTTGGAGTACTTGGAACAGAAATGTATAATACATATTTTAATAATTTCTGGATATTATTATTAAATTTCTTGCCAATATATTATTTGTCTGTATTGTTTTATGTGCTTACTAAAAAGACTAGTATATCATTTGCGGTTTCAACGGCTGTTGCATATATGATTACACTTGTAAATAATTTTAAAATGGAATTAAGAAATGATAATTTATTAATAGAGGATATTTCATTAATAAGAGAAGCTTTAACAATTCAGAAAAGATATACTATTGAATTTACTAATCAGATGATAATGTATATTGCTATATTTATTATCATAGCGATTGTGTGTTTCTTTGTTTTTGATAAGAAAAAAGAGAAAAGAAAGTCAACAGCAAAAGGAAAAGTAATTTCTGGTATTGTTGCACTTGTGTTATTGATTATTGGTGGAGTTTCTGTGGAAAAGATTTATGCTTCATCAGATTCGTATGAAAAAACAAGAAATGACGGAAACTTTTATAATTTATGGTCTCCTATAAATCAGTATATTGAAAGAGGAACAATTTATTCTTTTTTGCATAGCTATTCATCAATTAAGATTGAAAAACCACAAGGATATAATAAAAAAGAAGTAGAAAATATGTTATCAGAATATACATATGACAATATAGAAGAAGATAAAAAAGTTAATGTAATAGGCATCATGCTAGAAGCATATAATGATTTTTCAAAATTTGATGAAATTGAATTTTTAAATGATCCTTATGAAAAAATTCATAAATTAGAAGAAGAATCATATTCTGGAGAACTTGTAACTAATATATTTGCTGCAGGTACAGTAGATACTGAAAGAAAATTTTTGACAGGTTATAGTACATTACCATCTTTAAGAAAAGAAACTAATTCATATGTAAAATATTTTAAAGAACAAGGATATTATACAGAGGGGTCTCATCCAGGGTATGAATGGTTTTATAATAGACTTAATATTAATAAAAATTTAGGATTTGATAATTATTATTTTTTAGAAAATAAATATGAAGAATATTCTAAAGATCATATAGCTGAAGATGATGTAATAATGTCAGAGATATTATCTTTGTATAGACAACATAAAGAAAATTCTAATACACCTTATTTTAGTTTTAATGTTACTTATCAAAATCATGGACCATATTTGGATACTAAAGGTGATGGAAAAGAATATTTGGTTAGAAAAGATGGTTATACAGATTCTGAATGTAATATATTTGATAATTATATGAATGGAATCGAAGATACAGGAGAACAGATTTATAAACTAGTAGAAGAATTGAGAGATGATTCTGAACCTGTTGTATTAATTTTATTTGGAGATCATAATCCATGGCTTGGAAATGATAATAGTGTTTATAATATGTTAGGGATTGATTTTGATTTAAGCACAGAAGAAGGGGCAACTAATTATTATGATACTCCATATATCATTTGGGCAAATGATAAGGCTAAAGAAGTATTACAAAATGATTTTGTGGGAAAAGGTGAAAAAATTAGTCCTAATTATTTGATGAATAAATTTTTGGAATTAGCTGGTTATGGCGGAAATGAATTTATGAAAGCATCAAATGATTTAAGAAAAAATGTTCAAGCTATTAATAGTGTATTTTATTTAGAAAATAATGCTTATGCATCAGAACTTTCAGATGAGTCTAAAAAAATGTTGGACAAATTCTATAAGATGCAGTATTATTGGATATATGATAAAAAATAAAAATATGAAGAAGGAATGTATATGAATAAAATATCAATAATTGTACCGGTATATAACGAGGAAGAAGCAATAAAGATTTTTTATGACAAAATTACTGAAGTATCAGCTAAAATGGAGGCTGACTTTGAATATATTTTTGTTAATGATGGTTCAAAAGATAAAACTTTAGAAATAGCTAAAGAGTATGCAAAAAAGGATTCAAGGGTAAGATTTGTTTCATTTTCAAGAAATTTTGGAAAAGAAGCGGCAATGTATGCAGGACTTCAGGCTTCAACTGGCGATTATGTCGCTATAATGGATGTTGATTTACAAGACCCACCAGATTTAATTCCAGAAATGTATGAAACTTTATTGACTACAGATTATGATTGTGTTGCAACTAAGAGAAAAACAAGAAAAGGCGAAAATCCAATTATTTCGTTTTTCTCAAGGTTATTTTATAAAATAATAAATAAAATGACAAAAACAGAAATAGTTGATGGTGCTAGAGATTTTAGATTGATGTCTAGACAAATGGTTGATAGCATTTTACAAGTTACTGAGTATAATAGATTTTCAAAAGGAATTTTTAGTTGGGTTGGATTTAATACAAAGTGGATTGCTTATGATAATATTGAACGTTCTGCCGGTAAAACTAAATGGAATTTTTGGAAATTGTTTGTTTATGCTTTAGATGGTATTACAGCATTTTCAACTGCTCCATTGATGATTGCTACATTAGCTGGAATTCTATTTTGCTTTTTAGCTTTTATTATGATTATTGCAATTATTATTAAAACTTGTTTATATGGAGATCCTGTTTCTGGTTGGCCTTCTTTGGTATGTATTGTTTTGTTTGTTAGTGGTGTTCAACTTTTCTGTCTTGGTATTATGGGACAGTATATGTCTAAAGAGTATATGGAGATAAAAAATCGTCCTATATATATTGTTAAAGAAACTGAAAAAGATCTAAAATAATCATCTTATGTCGTTAATTTAAATTTGAAAATCCTCATGTGCACACGTACGTTTTGGTGCTTCAAATTTAAATTGACTAGTAATATAATCATTTTTAGAAAAATTGATTTAGTATAACGTGTTGAAGAGGATTTAGTATGAATAAAATATCTGTTGTAATTCCCATGTATTATGAAGAAGAGGTAGCTCATCTTTGTTATGATAGGGTTAGTACGGTTTTGAAGAGCTTATCAGATAAGTATGAGTATGAAATTATATTTGTAAATGATGGAAGTAAAGATAAAACTTTGAAAATTTTAAAAGATATTGCTAATAATGATAAATGTGTTAAAGTTATATCTTTTTCAAGAAATTTTGGACATCAAGCAGCTGTTACTGCTGGAATTAAATATATAACAGGTGACGCTATTGTGATTATGGATGCTGATTTACAAGATCCACCTGAACTTATTCCTGACATGCTTAAATTATGGGAAGAAGGAAACGAAGTAATTTATGGAAAGAGAAAAACTAGAAAGGGAGAATCTGCTTTTAAAATATTAACTGCTCAAATGTTTTATAGTTTTTTAAATGCTATGTCAGAAGTTGAAATTCCAAAGAATACAGGTGATTTTAGATTAGTTGATAGAAAAGTTATTGATGTTATAAATAGTTTGCCAGAACATAATAAATTTTTAAGAGGATTATTTAGTTGGGTAGGATTTGAACAGAAAGCTTTTTTATATGATAGACCTGAAAGAAAATTAGGAACAACAAAATATCCGTTTAAGAAAATGTCTAAGCTTGCTAGTGATGGGATTTTAAGTTTTTCAACTAAACCAATGAAAATTGTTGGAGGGCTTGGAGTAATATCTATTTTGTTTTCTATTGCAGTCTTGATTTATTCATTATGTTCGTATTTTGGACAGTGGAATAATTTAACTCCTGGATGGACATCAATAATGGTATGTATAACTTTTTTTGCAGGAGTTCAATTGCTTTCATTATGGGTGTTATCAGAGTATATTTCAAGAATTTATGACGAGAGTAAAGGAAGACCAGAATACATAATAAAAGAAAAAATTAATATTGATTAAAAATAAAAACCAGAGTATTAAAAATATTTATATTCTGGTTTTTATAATATGTAAAAACTATTGAAAAAAAATTTGGTATATGGTATAACATTCCTATATAAAATAGCATTGGAGGGCTTTTTTTGAAAACGAACATTAAGAGTTTTACATTAGATGAATTAAAAGAAGAGATGCAGCTTTTAGGTGAAAAGCCTTTTAGGGCTGAACAGATTTTTAAGTGGATTCATCAAGAAAATGTACAATCTTTTGATGAGATGACAAATCTTTCAAAAGAATTGAGAGAAGCTTTAAAAGAAAAATATGATTTACATATTTTTAATATAATTAGAAAGTTAGAATCAAAAGATGGAACAAAGAAATTTCTTTTTGATGTTTTAGATGGAAATGCAATAGAATCTGTTTTAATGCAATATAAATACGGTTATTCTATATGTGTATCTTCTCAAATAGGATGTAAAATGGGATGTAAATTCTGTGCATCAACAGGAATACCTTTTTCAAGGAGCTTGGAAGCAGGTGAGATTGTAGAACAGATTTTAGCTGTTCAAAGAGAAGAGAATGTTAGAATTTCTAATATAGTTTTTATGGGAATAGGAGAGCCTTTAGATAATTATGATAATGTTATAAAAGCAATAAGCATTATTAATCATCCAAAGGGACTTAATATTGGAACAAGACATATAAGTATTTCAACTAGTGGGGTAGTTCCAAATATTTATAGATTGGCACAAGAAAATATTCAATGCACATTATCAGTTTCATTACACAGTAGTAATAATGAAAAAAGAAGTGAGATGATGCCAGTAAATAAGGCGTATCCAATTGAAGAATTGATGAAAGCATGTAAAGAATATATAAAAATAACAAATAAAAGGATTTCATTTGAATATGCTTTAGCAAAGGACAATAATGATAATTTAGATGATGCAAGAGAATTAGTTAAATTATTAAAAGGAATGCTTTGCCATGTTAATTTAATTCCTATAAATAAAATTGAGAATGGTAAATATACAAAAAGTACAAATGATAATATTATAAAGTTTAGAGATTACTTAAATGATAATGGGATTGTTGCAACAATTCGTAGAGAGCTAGGATCAGATATTGATGCAGCTTGTGGACAACTTAGAAGGGCAGAATTAAAAAAGGAGTAAAAGATGAAAGTATTTACTAGGACGGATATTGGAAGGACTAGAAGTATGAATCAGGATAGTTTTCTTGTATCTGAAAATAAAGAAAATGGATTTAAACTATATATATTAGCTGATGGAATGGGAGGCTACAAAGGTGGAGAAATTGCTAGCAGAGTAGCTATAACAGCTGTTTCAAAATTTATAAATGAAAAGTTTGCTGATATATCAAAAGATAAGCAATCAATTTTAGATTTTTTGGAAGATGCTATTGCGTTTGCAAATTCAGCTATATATGAAGAGTCTGAGCAAGATGAAGAATTGCAAGATATGGGAACGACACTTGAGGTGTTATTAATATATAAAAATAAAATATATATAGGACATATTGGTGATAGTAGAATATATCGTATTCGTAAGAATAAAATGAAGAAGATTACTACTGATCATAGTTATGTTGAAAAATTAATTCAAGATGGTGAAATAACTAGAGAAGAAGCATATAATCATCCAAAGAAAAATTTACTTATAAAAGCTTTGGGAACAGATGAAGAAGTAGAACCTGATATGATATATACTGTATTAAATAAAAATGATATATTAATTATTTGTTCAGATGGCTTGACTAATATGCTTAGAGAAGAAAAAATACTTAGTATAGTTAAAGATAACACTGAAGAAGACGTTACAAATGTATTAGTTGATGAAGCAAATAATGCAGGTGGATTAGATAATATAACAGTAATAGTTATAGATAATAGATAATAATTTTTGATATCTTTTTAAAGGGAGAGATAAATATATGAATCTAATAGGAAGAATGCTTGCTAATAGGTATGAAATATTAGAAAAAATAGGTAATGGTGGAATGGCAACAGTGTACAAGGCAAAATGTCATGTGCTTAATAGATTTGTTGCGGTAAAAGTTTTAAAAGAAGAATTTATTACAGATATTGATTTTATTAAGAGGTTTAGATCAGAGGCACAGACGGCTGCTAGTCTAACACATCCAAATATAGTTTCAATATATGATGTTGGTAATGAAGGCGATGTTTATTATATTGTTATGGAACTTATTCAAGGAAAGACTCTAAAAGAGATTATAGTTGAAGATGGGAAACTTTCTTGGAAATGGTCTGTAAATATTGCTATTCAAATTGCTTCAGCTTTAGAGACTGCTCATAGAAATAATTTGATACATAGAGATATAAAACCACATAATATAATTATTACAGAAGATGGAATGGCTAAAGTTACTGATTTTGGTATTGCTAAAGCTGTTTCAAATTCAACGATAACTGCTTTTGGGACAACAATAGGATCTGTGCATTATTTTTCACCAGAGCATGCTAAAGGTGGAGTTACAGATGCTAAATCTGATATTTATTCATTAGGTATTGTTATGTATGAAATGCTTACAGGAAGAGTACCATTTGATGCTGATACACCAGTTTCCGTGGCTTTAATGCAAGTTCAAGAGGAGCCAATTGAACCAAGAAAATTGAATCCTCAAATTCCTATAAGTGTTAATAATATAATTTTAAAGGCTATGCAAAAGGATCCAGCAGATAGGTATCAAAATGCGACTGAAATGTTAATAGATTTAAGTACAGCATTGAAAAGACCAGATGATGATTTTGTTAAATTAAATAAAAAATTTGATACATTACAAACACAAAAGTTATCAACTTTATATGATATAGATAGTAAAGTTCGTAAAGATGAAGAAGAAGATGATGAAGAAGAAGAGTATAGACCTAAGAGAAAGAAAAAAAGAGGTTTTTTCGGATTCATGAAAGACCATGTATTGATTTCATTTATATTGATTGCTATTTTGTTATTTGGATTGGCTTTAGGTGGAACAATATTGGTCATGAATTTAACTAAATCAAAAGATGTGCAAATACCTAATTTAGTTAAGAATTCAGCAGGAACAAGACTTACAGAAGCACAAGCGGTTGAAATATATAACAAAACGGAATTTAAAAAGAAAAATGATTTGAAAATTGAATATGTAGAAGATGAAACTATAAATGGTGAAACTGTTGAACCTGGTCAAGTAGTTAAACAAACTCCTGCATATGTTGAAAATAGAAAGATCAAGGCTAAAGATCAAATTACTATTTATGTAAGAAAAGCAAAAGAAGTTAAAACTCTTAAAATGATTGACTTAACAGGTAAGACTAAAGAAGAAGCAGAAAGTCTTCTAAAAAGTTTAGGATATACAGGAACAATTAAGTATGAAGAAGAAGCTAGTGATAGTTTAAAAGAAGGATTAATTATTAGACAAAGTATTCAAAAAGATATTGAGTTTAAAGAGAATGCAGATCTTACAATTACAGTAAGTTCAGGATCTGATAAGATTGATGTTCCTAATGTATTAGGTCAAACAGAAGCTGCTGCAAGGCAAGCATTAGAGGCTGCTGGATTTGCAGTAAAAGTTGAAACTACTGAAAATAGTGATAAATCAAATGGAATTGTATTAAAACAAAATATTACAGATAAAGCAAAAGCAGGAGATACAATTACAATTACTGTTAATAAATTACCTGAATTAAAGAAAGGTACAGTAACAGCTAATATAAAAACATTAAGTGGTTATACACCTAAATTAGATGAAGAGGGAAAAGAAATCGCCCCTGAAAGTGTTAAAGTTGAAATTAAAGCTGGTAAAGATGATTCTTCATTAGATACTGTTTATAGTAAATCAATTAGCCCAGCTACTGAAAACATAAGTGCTCAAATAAGTGGAATTGGTACAATCACAGTGAAAGTATATATAGATGGTGTTTTAAAAGGAACAAAACAAATTGATTTGAATTCAACAACAACATTAAGTTTTTAATTTAATAAAAGCAGAAATAAAAGGCGAGCAATAAATAGATTGTTCGCCTTAAATAAAATAGAAAAGAGGAATAAAGATGGCAGAAGTTGCAGTATCAGTTTTAGATATTGATGAGGAAGATGCAGTTGATTATTTTTATAACATTGAAACTGCGAAAATTGATTATTTTCATATAGATGTTATGGATGGAGACTTTGTTGAAAAAAATACAGTTTTGAAGATGAGAGATTATACTTTAAAAATTCATAATATAACAATGACACCAATTGATGTTCATTTAATGGTTGAAAATCCTAAAGAACATTTTGATTATTTTATTGATCAAGGTGTTGATAGAATTACTTTTCATATAGAAGCATGTAAAGATAAAGATGAAGTTTTAGAAAATATAAGATATTTGAAAGAAAATGGAGTAAAGGTTGGATTAGCTGTTAATCCAGATACAAGTATAGATGAGGTTTATGAGTTTTTGCCATATATACATATGGTTTTAGTTATGTCTGTTGTTCCTGGAAAAGGTGGACAATCTTTTATGCCTGTTGCTCTAGAAAAACTAGAAGCATTAAAAAAATATTGTGACAATAATGATTTAGAAGTGGATATTGAAGTTGATGGCGGAATAAATGATATTACTGGAAAAGATGCTGTTGAAGCTGGTGCGAATATATTAGTATCTGGTAGTTATGTATTAAATGCTGATGATTTTAAAGTAGCTATTGAATCTTTAAAAAATATTTAGAGAAAATTTTAAAAAACGTTTCATAAAATTATGTTTGAAAATGTAATTTTGTGAAAGCTAAAATTTATGATATTAAAATTTTAAAAATAAAAAGAAGAAAGGAAAAAAAGTTATGAAAAAGAAACTTATTGTAAGTTTAATTATTCTTGCATCTGTTTTTGCTATTTTGGCTTCAACTGTTATGGCAACTGAAGCAACAGATCCAGCAGGAATTCCTGTTCCAATTTCATTGGATGAGGATAATATGAGACAAGTTGTTGATGGAATAGTACTTGATCAAAAAAATGTAAATGATAAAACAGTCTATAATCTAAATGAGAGTGTTGAATTAAAAGATGAAATTATAAACGGAAATGCGTATTTATTAGGAAGCAATGTTACGATTGAAAATGAAACAATTAATGGAGATCTTTTTATATGTGCTAACAATGCTAAATTAGGTGAAAATGTTATTTTAAATGGTAATGCTTTTATTTGTGCTTCTAATTTAGAGATTTCTGCAACAATAAATAGAGAAATTTTCTGTGTTGCAAAAGACGTTAATTTTGGAGAGAATGCACATGTTTTATATGATGCAAATATTTCAGCTGAGCACATTGTTTTAAAAGGAACATTTGAAAGAAACTTTAATGCATCAGTTAGTAATATGGAAATTAAAGAAACTGCAATGATATATGGAGATTTAAATTATACTTCAGAAACAGAAGCAACGATTAATGAGAATGCTCAAATTAATAATATTAATTTTGATAAACACGTAGAAGAAAAAGAAACTGCAATTGATGTTGTTACAAGATATGTTTTAGATTTTGCTAAATATTTTGTTATAACAATGGTTGTAATGATTATATTTATTAAATTATTACCAAGATTTGTAGAGAATTGTAAGAAATATATTGGTATTTCATCATTTGGAATTGGAATTGCAACTTTGATTTTAGCTCCAATATTAATAGTATTATTATTTGTTTTGAGAGTGACTTCAACAGTTGCAATAGGAATGTTGGCATTATTAATGTTAATTCTTATTATTTCAATGGCTATTACAAATATTTCGTTAGCTAAATATTTTGAAGCAAAGAAACCTAATGTAAAATTACCAATTTGGGTAGCTATTGTTACAGCTATTACATGGATTATTTATCAAATACCTGTATTAGGTGGAATATTAGCATTTGTATGGGTAACAACTGGATTAGGAATTGCAACAAAGTATTGTTTTACAAAGAATAAATAATTAAGAAAATAATATAGAAAAAACTTCGTGATTATTCACGAAGTTTTTTTCTCATAATAGATGCAATCAGTATTTGAGTTTAATTTTTTTGATTGTACAGTTTGATAATTGCAAAATCCGTTGATTTTGATATATACAATCATAAGAACATTTGATATTTGTCAAAGTTACATACACCTCTTTAGTAATTATTATATGATTTTTTTAGATTTATATTCATTACAATATTTTGTGATAGGACATTTTTCACATTTTGGAGATCTGGCTGTACATGTATATCTTCCATGCCAAACGAATAAGTGATTAACGTCAACCCAATCTTCTTTTGAAAATTGCTTTAATAAATCTTGTTCAATTTTTTCAGGATCATTTTGTTTTGAAAAGCCTATTTTATTAGAGATTCTACGTGCGTGTGTATCTACTGCGATTCCTTGAGCATCATGAAAGGCTTCTAGCATTATTACATTTGCACTTTTTCTACCAACTCCTGGTAAACTCATTAAAGCTTCCATATTGTTTGGAACGATTGAATTAAATTCTGTAACTAATTTTTGACTACATGCTAATGCATTTTTTGCTTTATTTTTATAAAAACCACATGGGTGAATTATTTCTTCTAATTTTTTTAAGTCCATTTTTGCCATTTTTTCAGGAGTACCATAATCTTTAAAAAGAAGAGGAGTTGTTTTATTAACTCGTTCATCAGTACATTGAGCTGATAACATTACTGCTATTACTATTTGAAATGGTGTTTCAAAATCTAAACTGCAAGTTGCTTCTGGATAGAAATCTCGTAAGATATGTAATATTTCTTTTGATTCTTTTTTTGTTTTCATATTATACTTCCTTTTTTAATATAATTTAATATCATAATTTGAACATTATTATATAACAAATAATATAATATATAAAGAGATGGGGGAGGAAAATAGCATGTTTAGAGGATTAAAGAAAACAATTGCAGTATGTTTAATTGGATTTGGACTTGGAACTATAATGGTGTTATTATTACCTGTTACATGGTGGCTTGTTATAGTTGGAATTGTTGTTATTGCGATTGGAATTATGTGGCTATCATGCTAAAAAGGTTGTTATATTAAAATCTTCTTTTTAGAAAGGATGATGAGCGTGAAGGTTGTAGTAAAAAAATCTCCAAAATTCCTAAGAGGTTTTTTGAAGTTAATATTTGGTATAAAAAGCAATTAATGCTAATTGAAAAAATTAAATAATATATAGAATATGAATAAATACTTAGATAACACAAAAAAGAGGTATGATGCAATCAATACCTCTTTTGCTTTATTAATCTAATTAAGCTCTTGTAACTTTTCCAGAACGTAAGCATTTTGCGCATACTGTTATTCTTTTTGGTTGACCATTAACGATAGCTTTTATTCTTCTTAAATTTGGTTTAAAAGTTCTTGTTGATCTTTTACTAATGTGTGAACGTGTGATACTTAATTGATTTCCGAAATTTATATCTTTATTACAAATTGCACATTTTGCCATGACTTTATGCACCTCCATTTATTTTTTAACTGACTAGTAGATAATATAACATAGTTTTTGGAAAAATACAAGGGCTTTTTGGCAAAAAGTTTGAATATTGGATAATTTTATTAAAAAGAAAAACGTGATGACATACATAATAGTGTATTGTCATCACGTTTTCGCGTGTTACTCTAGATTGAGAAAGGAAGATCTTCAAACATTTCTTCTAATGCTTCTTGTGGTACGAAAAAAGCATCTGAAATTTTTGTAAATCTATGATAATTTTTAAATTGTTTCGTTAAACCAGGTGTTAAGAGATTTGTTTGAATCCAGAATTCTCTAACCATCTTATCCTCAAATAGGCAAGGAATATAAGTCATTTTGCCTTTACCTGCACATCTTTCAAATACGTCAGTTTCATCTGTCATATATGAATAGATTGGTAGTTTTACTAGTGTGCAACCTGTGAGTTCAGAAATTCTTTGAAAATCAATTAATTCATATGTTTCAAACAAACGTCTGAGTTCATCTGATGGGTGAACGATATCCCGATAAACAAGTTTTTTGTATAACTGCTCTGCAGAAGAGAAGAGATAGCTCTTTTCTCTTATTGTTAATACATAAACATTGGCTACCCGGACAGGATAAAAGATAGCATTATCAAATTTGCATGCCTGAAAAAAATGATTATAAAAATCAGTGCATGCTGGCTTGCAGTTTGCAAGACCTCCTTTTTCAAAATGGTGGTTGTATTCGCGCTTAAGCTCAGAAGTTGAGCTTACCTTGGCGTACCGTGTTATAAACTCTGTTGTGTGTTTCATAAAAACGCCTCCTATTTGTTTTTTGTTCTAATATTATACCACGATTTATGTTAACATACAAATCTTAGTAGACAATATTCATATTTAAATGATAAAATGGTTGTAGAAATTTGAAAATAAATGTACTTAATGGAGGAATAATATATATATGAAAAGAAAAGTATTGATATTTGTATTATTGATTACAATAGGAATATTAGTAATTAGTTTTGTTGGTGTTAGAAAATATTTGGAGAAAAAAAATCAAGAAGAAATTGATGATTCAATTCATGGTGTTATTATTTCTGAGGATGTTCCTTTTTATGCAAAGGCTGAAACTGAAAATGTTAAGCAATTAAAATTATTACACAAAGGTCAAAATGTATATATATTAGATGAATTTGAACAGGATGACATAGAATGGTGTAAGGTAAAAATTGATGGTAAAACTAATGGATATATTAGAGCAGATAATGTTCAATATTATAAAGAAATTAATTCTGAAAAAGTGCTTGTATCAGATGTTTCACAGTTTAACATAGGCAAGAACTTTGCTGATATGGAAGAATTTGAAGTTTTCTTATTAGAAAATAAGATTAGTTATGTGTATATAAGAGCTGGTGGACGAGGATATGGAGAAAAGGGAAATTTTTACTATGATGAGCATTATGAAGATTATATAAAGGCATGTGAATATTTAAAAATTCCTTATGGATTTTACTTTTTAGATGAGGCATTAAATGATAAAGAAATAAAAGAGGAAGTTGAGTTTATAAAAGAGTTTATAAATAAAAATTCTGGAAAGTATTGTTTGTTACCAGTTGCATTAGATGTTGAAAAACATGAAGGAAATGGTAGAGCTGATAATATATGGGATGCAAGAGCAGAGCTCGTTCAAGAATTAATAGATCAATTAAGTGATGAAGATATAGAATCAATTGTATACACAAATGCACAAACTGCAAATTTATATTTGAGTAAGCTAAAGACTAAGTTTTGGATTGCATATTATCCTGAAGAAGGTAAAATACCAGATTATTGGTATTTTGATACTAAACAAGATGGTGCTTCAAATGCAAGGCTTCAAAAACATACGATAGGTTGGCAATTTACTGAACATGGAGCTGGTGATGAGGTTTCTGAAGATTTGGATCTTTCACTTATGAAAAAGAATTTTTATAAATAAAGAAATAAAGTAGAAAGGAATTACTATTTCTTTCTATTTTTTATATTATAGGAAAGTTCTCTGAACTTCCTATAATATAAATACTTTGCACAGAAATTTGCATAGCAAATTTCGCACGCGAACAATTAAATGTGGGCTGAACTTTATAATTTAAAATATAGAAAAATTTAATCAGCCCACTATTGTTCTTTAAAATTTGTGAAATGAGTTTTATAAATAATTAGTTAAGCATATACATTAAAAAAAGGTAGAGGAGATATGGTATGAAAAGAAAAATATATTTTGCTTTTTTGTGTATATGCTTTTTTTGTATGACAGAGGTTGTGAGAGCAACTTATGTGACAATTCCAACCTGGTCGGAGAATGCACTTGTAGAAACCTCTGGAGAAATCGGAGAGAACTTTTTGGATTTAGGTTGTGAGTCAGCTATTTTAATTTCTCAGGATACTGGAGAAGTTTTGTATGAACATAATGCTCATGAAAAATTACGTCCTGCAAGTGTAACAAAAGTTATGACGATTTTACTTATTATGGAAGAAATTGATTCTGGTAGATTATCATATTCTGATAAAATTGCATGTAGTGAGAATGCTTCAAGTATGGGAGGATCTCAAATTTGGTTAGATGCAACAGAAGAACTTACAGTTGATGAAATGTTGAAGGCAATTTGTGTTGTTTCTGCTAATGATTGTACTGTTGCTATGGCAGAACATATAGCAGGTAGTGAAGAAATGTTTGTTGAAAAAATGAATCAAAGAGCCAAAGAATTAGGAATGAATGATACAACATTTAAGAATTGCCATGGAATAGATGAAGATGGACACGAGACTTCTAGTTATGATATTGCACTTATGTCTAGAGAATTGCTTAAAAATCATCCAGAGATTACTAAATATACAACTATTTGGATGGATTCATTGAGAGATGGAAAATCAGAGTTAGTGAATACAAATAAATTAATAAAGAATTACCAAGGAGCTACTGGCTTGAAAACAGGATCTACGTCATTGGCTTTGTTTAATTTATCTGCGAGTGCTACAAGGGAGAATTTGTCGTTGATTGCTGTTGTTATGAGAGCACCTACAACTAAAGAGAGATTTAGTTGCGCTAGAAAATTATTAGATTATGGTTTTAGTAATTATCAATATAAAAAATTGGCTGAAAAAGATTGTGAAGTCATGAAAGTACCTGTTATGAAAGGAACAGAAGCGGAAGTTGCTGTAAAATATTCTGATTCAGTTGGAAAAGTTATGAAGAAAAAAGAAGATGGAAATGTTGAGCAAGAAGTGATAATTAATGGAGATATAATAGCTCCAATTCAAAAAGGAGATGTATTAGGAAATGTCTTTTATAGAGTTAATGGTGAGGAAGTTGCAAGTGTTGAATTGGTAGCTGATTCTAGTGTTGAAAAGTTAAGTTTCTTTAATATGGGAAAAAGAGTTGTGAAAAAATGGTTTTATTTATTTAGAAATTAATATGAAAATGAAATGTGATAAAAACACGTATTTTGATTGACAAATCAAAATAATGCAAGTATAATATATTGTGTAACTTTATTGAAAGGAGTACTAATATGTTAGCTAAATGGTGGAGAAAAATAGGTCTTTTAATTTTAATAATAGCATGTTTATTTAATATTACATCAAAATTGGTTAAGAGAGTTTCTTTCAGTGATAATGTAAAAAGTACAGTTTCAAATACAGTTGACAATGTAGTTACCCAAGTTAAAGGTGACACGGAAAATAACAAATCAGACAAAAACACAACTAAAAATAAATAAAGTATTGAAAAATAAGATTAGTTGTGGTAATATATAAAAGATATTGTTAAGAATAGTAAGGAAGAGGTGAATTACATGAGAGAAGGAATACATCCAAATTATGAAGCAGCAACAATTACATGTGCTTGTGGAAACGTAATGGAAACAAATTCAACAAAAAAAGATATGAAAGTTGATATATGTTCAAAATGTCATCCATACTGGACAGGAAACTTAAAGAGAGAAACTACTGGTGGTAGAGCAGATAAATTTAAGAAAAAATATGGATTACAATAATAATCAATATAGACACTTGAATGTTTTAAAATGTTCAAATGTCTATATTTTTTTTGTCTAAAAATGTTGAAATATGATGATTTTAATTATTAAATTGTGTTAAAATAGTAAATACTAATATTAAATATATTTATTTTGGAAAGGGTATATGAATATGGAAGAACAAATAAAAAGAGCTTTAGAAGCTAGAGAAAAAGCATATTGCAAAAGTTATAAAGTTGGTGCTCTTTTAAAAATGAAGAGTGGCAAAGAATATACAGGATGCAATATTAACAATCAAGGTATTCAATCAATCTGTGCAGAGAGAGTTGCTTTTGCTAAGGCAATTTCTGAAGGGGAGATGGATTTTGAATATATTATTGTAGTTGGTGGCGACTCAAAAAACGATAAACTTGATAAGTGTTTGCCTTGTGGTTATTGCAGACAATTTATGTCAGAATTTGTTTCAAAAGATTTTAAAATTTATGCATATTATGATGGAAAAATAGATTCTTATACAATTGATCAATTGTTACCAGAGGCTTTTAATTTATAAAAATATGCTAAATATGGGAAGAACTAATCCGGAAGCTTGCCAGTATGATTATACTGACAGCTCCGGATTTTGTTTTCTTTATATTCGTAAATTGCGTATGAACTAGCTTCTAAAAAGCAGTATATAGCTAACAATATTATTACAACAGTCATTGTTTAATTCCTTTCTAACTTAAGTTTTTGAAAATAAAAATCCTGATAGTAAATGGTTTGTGCAAGTTACTTCAAAGTCAGCTTCTTTGTATAATTCATCCCAATTATATTTATCGAGAGAGTCTTGGGTAAGAAAGTTTTGATTGAAGTGCCCTTTAAAGCCTATTATATCTGACCCAAAATCTTGTGATGTTTTGTATAAGAAAGCTGTACATGAATCATCAATAAATTTATTTATTTCTGCTTCTATTTTTTTTCGTGCATCTTCAGTCGAAAAATCAAAATCCTTATTAGCTGATAGAATTTTCGAATTAACATTTATCTGACATTGAATTTTTGGTTTATTATTTTCTAATTTAACTTTAATTTTTGTTTTATCTAGTGAGCTTATATTAACACTTAATGGAGTATCTGGTGTTTGATAATTATAAATATCAATTGTTGCTTCTTCAAAATTATTAGTTAATATGTTGTAACAAATTGTTTCGAGTCCTGATGTTCTTCCAACCATTTTATAATTTTTGAAAATAGCTAATCCTAAACTTTCTATTGTATTTCCTTTGGTAAAGCAGTAAAGTGCTACGGGTTCTAAAACATCATTATGAAGTGAAGAGTAAAAGTTTGAAAGTTTACATGGAGTAATATAAGAGGTTATTTTAGCAGATTCTATAAATGAACTATAATATTTTGAAGAAATATCTTCAATTTCAGAAGCAGTTTTTAAAAAATCAGAGGCTTTGTCTTGGCATATAAGAACATTACAAGTTGGTCGTATTTCTATGTTATTTGCAAGTGTGTTTATTATATCGTCTAATCTTTCTGTAGCAAGTTCTTCTGAAATTATTAGTGCAGTACAATGAGAAAGATTTATCTGATTAACATTTTCGAGATTAAAGATAGCTAAGCCTAGGTTGAAAGAATTACAATTTGTTGTTTGAGTTTCTGTTGTTATCTGAGTTCCACCAGATTCGGAAGAATCAGTTTTGGCTATTTGAATTGATAATGTAAAAGGTTCATCTTCTGAATTTGATTTATCTATTCCTAGAGCAATAATATATGTTAATTCTTCAGTACCACGTACATCATGGGAACTGGCGAATGTTATGCAAACTGCAAATATTATTGCTGAAATTAGTATAGTTTTTTTCATATTAAAGTGGTTCCTTTCTTTTAAAGTATCCTATTATTAAAATGATCAAACATAGCACTAATAGTGCTAAAACAAAATATTTGTAAAATGTAGTTTCCAAATATTTAAATAGTGATTGATTTTGAAATAAAACTAATAAAGCAAAAAATAAACTTAAAAATGAAAAGGAATAATTATGTGATTTTGTACAGTTAGTTAATTTTGCAAAAATATTATTTATAAACATTAAGGATATACTCAAATAAGAGAACGAAGAAATAATCCATAAAAATATAAATATAGCATCTGTTCGTTGAAGAAATTTTCCAAGTTCTATGGAACGTGTTAAAAGATACATAGACATTATTTCTTCACTATTTATTATAAATGGGAAAATTGAAAGTAAAATTATTGTTGTAAAAATTAAGAAAAGTCCAGAAATAATTATAGATGTCAAAGCTATTTTTTTAAATTCATTTTTATTTTTTAAAAAAGGAAGTATAAAAAATAAATATAATAAGCCACCATATCCAAAGATATTAAGACTCCCTTTTAAAAATGTGTTTTTTATGTTTGTACCCAAAATTGGATTAAGTCTTGTAAAATTTAAGTCTTCAAATGTTCCAAAAAAGATAATTATTAGACTAAGAAGTATGATTGGAATAATAACACTGTTTGTTTTTACGATAGCTTTGAATCCAATTTTATTTGCTACGCCCATACAACTTAGAAATATTAGAAATATTAAATATTGTGGAGTATTTGGAAAGTAGATTAATTGTAAAAGATTTGAAAACTCATAAATAACTGTTATTATAATGATGGTAAATAGAAGAATAAATAGAGAGCCAACTAATATTTTTAAAGGTTTTTTTCCAATATATTCTGAAATTTCAATAATATCTTCATTTGGAAATTTTTTGAATAATTTACAAATTAGTAAAGTGATTAATATGGCTAATATGGTTGTGTATATTAAATTTATGGGTGCACCAGTTTGCGATTGTCTTATAATCTCTTTTGGAATATTTAATAAAATTTTATTAATCATAACAATTAAGATTAATAAGATTGCTTCAGTTTTTCCAATTTTTACGTTCATATAATACCTCCTAATATTTCCATTTCATACTTATTTTTTCTTCTTGTTTAGGCCTTTTTGTGTTTAAGAAAGAGCTTCTTTTTTCCTTTTTCCAGATAGGTTTTATTAAGAAACTTGAGTCGTTGTTTTTGTCACTTGGTGGGAGATATGGAGAAAAATAAGATACGCCAAATGATTGCAAGTTAGATAACAAAATTAATTGTATAAACATTCCAAAGCTGATTCCTAAAAATCCAGCAATGTATGAAAGTATTATATACATAAAACGAAAAGTTCTTATGGTGAAGTTTAGCGAAAAGTCGGGGATAGCATATGAGCAAATTCCAGTGATAGCAACTATAATGATTAATAGTGGAGTTACTAGATTTGCAGATACTGCGGCTTCTCCGAGGATTAATCCACCTATGATTCCTATTGTTGAACCTATGGGAGCAGGAACTCTTAGACTTGCTTCTCTGATTAGTTCAAAAGATATTTCCATGATTAGTAGTTCTACTATTACTGGAAAGGGGATAGATTTTCGCATGGATGAAATTGCAAATACTAAATCTGTTGGTAAAAGTTCTTGATGAAAATTTGTTATTGCTACATAAAATGCAGGTAAAAACATTGCTACAAAAAATGCTAAACAACGGATTATACGAATTAAATTTCCGTATTGATGTTTTAAATTCATATCTTCAGGCGATGTTATAAAGTCAACAAGAACAGCAGGTACAATAAGTGAATAAGGATTTCCGTTAACTAAGATTACAACTCTACCTTCTAAAATATTATTACAAGCTCTGTCACATCGCTCAGTTGCAAAAGTTTGTGGAAATAAGATTCCAGAATCATCTTGTATTAACTGTTCTAGAGTACCAGAGTTTATTATTGTGTCAATGTCAATATTATTTAATCTGAAACGAACTTCATTTATTAAATCTTCATTTGCAATGTTTTTCATGTAACAAAAAGCTACAATTGTTTTAGTAACTTTTCCAATATTTAATTGTTCTATTATTAGATTTTCGTTGTTTATGATACGTCTTAACATGGAAGTGTTAGTTCTTATGTTTTCAACAAAAGCTTCTTGTGAACCTCTGACGACAACTTCATTTTCTGGTTTTGAAATGCTTCTGGTTTGATATCCTTTTGCCTCAATGCAAAATGCTTGGTCTATTGTATCGATTATAAGGCATGTAAAACCACTATTTATTTTTGCAATGATTGAAGAAAAATCATTTTCTTTTTGAATAGAATTTTGTGAAATTAATGAATTGTAAATTAAATCTTCTAAATCAGGTGTGTTTGTTGTGTGGAAATTTAAATCTGTGTTTTTATTTATTATTAAAGTTTCAGAAGAGGTATCTGTATTAGTTGGATTTTTATGCATTAGAGGATTTAAAACGTAATGGTTAATTATATCTGAGTTTACCATTCCATCGATGTAAATTAATGCTGATTTATATTGTTTTCCTTTTGCATTTAAAATGAATTTTCTAATTGTTATGTCACTATTAATTAATGCATTATATTGAACTGTCAAAAATGTTAAGTTTTCTTGTAAATATTTAGAAACTTTTTTATATATCTTTTTTTCTATTTCGTTATTTGAAATTTGTGTTTCAGAAAGATTGTAAGAATAGTGTGTTTTGGGATCAAAAGAAAATAGTTCATCTAAAAATTTGTTATTTGACATATATTTTTAGCTCCTTATGAATAAGTTTTAAATATAGTATAGACAATTTTATAAATAATAAAACATAAAATTAGTTGCATAAATTATAAAATTCAAAATATATATTAATTAAAAGTAGTAGTCCAATTGAGATTTAGGAGGGTGTTATGGAAAATTTGGATATATACAAGGATATTGCTGAAAGAACAGATGGAGATATATATGTTGGTGTTGTTGGTCCTGTTAGAACTGGAAAATCAACATTTATTAAAAAGTTTATGGAACTTTTAGTATTACCGAATATTGATAATGAATATAAAAAAGAAAGAGCAATTGATGAATTGCCACAAAGTGCTGCAGGAAAAACAATTATGACGACAGAGCCAAAGTTTATTCCTAATGAAGCTGTTGAAATTACGATTGCAGATAATTTGAAATTAAAAACTAGAATGGTTGATTGTGTTGGATATTTGGTTAATAATGCAATTGGATATTTAGAAGATGATATGCCTAGAATGGTCAAAACGCCATGGTCTGCAGAAGAGATTCCTTTTGAAAGAGCTGCTGAAATTGGAACTAAAAAGGTTATAGAAGAACATTCAAGTATTGCTATTTTAGTTACAACCGATGGTTCAATTACAGGAATACCAAGAGAAGATTATGTTGAGCCTGAAGAGAGAGTTGCAAGAGAATTATCGGCTAAGCAAAAGCCTTTTGTTATTGTATTAAATTCTGCTGATCCTACAAGTGATGAATGTGAAAGGTTGGCAAAGCAATTGGAAGCTAAGTATAGTACAGCTGTTGTTTCATTAAATTGTACTGAATTATCTTTAGATAATATTAATGATATTTTTTCTAAGATATTATTAGAATTTCCAATCGAACAAATAAATATTAGATTTCCTAGATGGATAGAAGGTTTGCAAGATACAAATGAAATTAAAACTGAATTATTTAATGAAATAAAAGAATGTTTTTCAGAAACGAAAAAGCTAAAGGAGATTAATGATGATGTTAGAAAGTTGCAGTCAACGCAAGTTATAACTAGAACAGAGATTACTAAAATTGAATTAGGAACAGGTAATGTTGAATTAAATATTAGTTTGAAAGAAGAATTGTTTTATAAAGTACTTACAGAAATTACAGGTGAAGAAATATCTGATGAAGGAAAGTTGTTTGCTAAGATTACAGAATTTTCAAAAATAAAGAAAGAATATGATAAACTTGAATATGCTTTACATGAGGTTAATGAAAGAGGATATGGAATTGTTAATCCAACAGTGGATGACTTGATATTAGAAGAGCCAGAAATTATAAAACAAGGATCAAAGTTTGGTGTTAAATTGAAAGCTAAAGCTCCATCTTTACATATGATTAGGATAAATACTGAGACTGAGATTTCACCTATTGTTGGAAGTGAAAAGCAATCTGAAGAATTAGTTAATTATTTACTTTCTGAGTTTGAAGAAGATAAAAAGAAAATTTGGGATTCAAATATTTTTGGAAAGAGTGTGCATGATTTGGTTAATGAAGGGTTGCAAAATAAGTTAGCAAGAATGCCAGAAGAGGCTCAAATGAAAATTCAAGAAACATTGCAAAGGATTGTTAATGAGGGAAGTGGAGGATTAATCTGTATTATTTTATAAAAATGAAAGAGGCGTACTTGCAAAGTTGCAAGTACGCCTAAAAAAGGATCAACGAATCTTTTGTATGATTGTTCTGCCAGAGGTTCTTCTGAAGTGCAATCTGTGATTGCAGAGATTTTCGATATCTTGGTGAGTAGCCAAGAAGAGAATTCTCTTTTTATCACGATTGCAGTAGGCAATGATAAATTGTAAAACTTTCAAAGCGTCAGCATTATCATCGTCATCAGCTTCTGCATCGAGACCAGAAGTGCATTCATCTAGTGCAACAATATCAATGTCTGGATTTAGCCAAAACAAAATCTTTGACACAATGAGACGTTGTTTTTGGCCTTTGGATAGACTGTTTACCGTATTTTCTTGTAACCATGTCCAGAAGTCTTTGCATTGTTCGGAAATTTCCTGGTAAAGTTTCATTTCTTTGAGGATATATTCCATTTTTGCTAATTCGTCTGGTGTAGGTTTGATACGTGTTTTTCCGTCTAAACAAAAGATTTCATCCCAGAGTGGCATGCTTCCAAAATCTATGCTTTCATCGTAGTAAACGTAGTTTACTGGAGTGATTTTGGATTGCTTTACTTCTTTGAATCTAATACGTTTTGTGGTTACTTTTAGAAAAGTCGATTTACCACTTCCACTTGCTCCGGTTAAAGATACACAATCACCTTTTTCAAATGACAAATTTCGGTCAAGAATTAATCTAAAGGATTTGTCATTTTCGGATGTTTCAGCATATGCAATTTCAAAAGGAGAGATGTTTAGCGAATTTATTGATTCGGTTTTTTCTTCTTTTTGAAGATTGTAGATGTTAAGAATGTTTTCCATCATGGAAATTTCTTTTTCTAAAACATCCCATTTTTGAGATCTTTCGGTTATGATTCTCAAAATGTTTTCAAAAGATCTGATTGCAGTATTGTAAACAACAAGTGTTGCTGCTAATCCTGCCACGGTAGAAAGATCGATTTTTCCACTACCGTACACATAGCTTAAGATTAGAATACAAGAGAATGCAATGTGCACTAAAGTAGAGATTATGTTTGTTTTGAAATCTTTTGTTATCAAAGTTTTCTTCGTTTCAAAGTGGCTTTGACTAATAGAAGTATACCTATTTAAACGAGTTTCTTGATCTTGAGAGATGATTGGAACAACTCTCAAAATGTCGTTTTTAAGTATGGACTTCTCATTTTTAAATTTGCGATCTACCGTAGTAAATTTAGAATGTTGAATCCTGTCGTAGGTAAAACAAAGCAAAGATACTAAACTTGATATGCAAATAAATGGAATAAATAGATACTGAGGAATCGTATTATTGGTCAATATCGTTAACAACAACATTATGAATGTCGTTATAATTTGAATAATGTTGACTATATAATTATTTTCTATGGTCCAGTAACTAACAAGGTAATTTCCAATACAACTTGTGATTTCCTCGTTTGTTGCTTGTTTCCACTTATTTCCTTCTTTCAGGAATACATTCCAACTTACTTTTGCCAAAATCTTGCTACCAATCATTGTTAAGGAATCTTCTTTTAAGAAGTCGAATTCAGTTGAAAGATTCTCATTCCATTGATTATAAACGAGACGTACGATTACTTGTGTGTCATACAGCATGTACAAAGCTATTCCCAAGATGCCCAATCCATGCTCGATAGCATAATTCCCGGCCAGGGTAAGATAGCTGAATAGTGCAAAAATGCAATTCATGATGAGAGCAGTCCTATTCAATTTTAGAGCTGTCTTTTTCAAATATTGTGGTTCTTCCAAGACTTTGTCTTTGATAAAGTCCCGACGAACAAAATCTTTAAGTAATTTACAAACCTCCCTACAAAATTCGTTTCTTTGTGATTGATTGTTTTGAGCCATCTTTTTTCATCCTTTCATATTTTGTGTGCAAAATTATTTGCGGGTGATGTCTTGAGTGAATAAACAACACTGTGATATAAACATATGACTTAATAAGTCGAGTAAAAAATGAAATTATTCAAATTAAACTAAATGTATATATCATAAATTTATTATAACACGAAAAGTTTACATAAACAACAAAACTGAGCAAATTTAAGCTTTAACTAAATTAGGAATTGAGATTTTATTGAAATCCTGATAAAATATATATACTATAATAATTAGAAGAGAGTTTGATATGGAAATAAAGAAAAATGAAATATATGAAGTTGAGATAATAGATAACGGATGTAATGGGGAAGGAATTGCTAAAATAGATGGTTTTACTGTTTTTGTTCCAAATGTGATTAAAGGAGAGAAAGTTGAAATAAAAATTCTAAAAGTATTATCATCACATGCATTTGCTAAGGTAGAAAAAATCAATAGTATATCAGAATTTAGAAAAGAAGCTGATTGTGATACTTTTTCAAAATGTGGTGGTTGTTCGATGAGACATATGGAATATGTTAAAACATTAGAAATAAAGAGGAGCATAGTTGAAAGTTCGTTAAGAAAACAAGGAATTAGTGTTAATGTTAATCCAGTTATAGGAATGGACAACCCCTATTTTTATAGAAATAAGTTACAGTATCCGGTGGGAATTAATGAACAAGGTGAGCCAGTTATTGGAGTGTTTGCACAACGTTCACACAGAATCATAGAAACGAAAAAATGCATGATACAAAATAAATTATTGCAGAATATTGCAAATGATATATTTGAGTTTATAAAGAATAATGATATTTCTGTATATGATGAGAAAAATCAAAGAGGACAGATACGTCATTTAGTTTTAAGAATGGGTGTTAAGACTAATGAAGTAATGGTAACTATTGTTAGTAATGAAGAAAAAATTGATAAGGAAAATGAGTTAGTTAAATATATTTCTGAAAAATATAGCGAGATAAAAACAATTGTTAAAAATATAAATTCTAAAAACACGAATGTAATATTAGGCAATAAAAATATTATTTTGTATGGAGATGGATATATTTATGATGATTTATTAGGGTTTAAATTTAAAATATCTCCAATGTCATTTTATCAAGTTAATCCAATTCAAACAGAAAAGCTATATTCTACAGCTATTGAAAAAGCGGAATTAAATGGAGATGAAACAGTGTTTGATTTATATTGTGGGATTGGAACAATTGGAATTTGTGCTTCAAAAAATATTAAGAAGTTATATGGAATTGAAACAGTATCACAAGCTATTGAAGATGCTAGAAGAAATGCAAAAGAGAATGGTATTAAAAATGCAGAATTTTTTGTTGGTGATGTTGAAAAAGAATTGCCAGAATTTATAGAAAAAAATAATATTAGTGCTGATATGATTTTTATTGATCCGCCAAGAAAAGGTTGTGATAAAGTTGCTTTAGATACAATTATGAAAATTTGTCCTAAGAAAATTGTTTATGTTAGTTGTAATCCTGCAACATTGGCGAGAGATTTAAAAATCTTAAGTGAGAAGTATGATATTGGCGATGTTACACCTGTTGATATGTTTCCTTTTACGAGTCATGTGGAGTGTGTGGCAGTGTTACAATTAAAAAATTAAGGTAAGTTGCATGATGAATAAAATTTGAATTAAAAATTAAGAGGTGTTTTATGGAATATATAGATATTTTTGATGAAAATAATAATTCAATAGGAGTAGTAAAAGAAAAGCAAAAAGCGCACGAAGATGGTAACTTTCATAGAACAGCACATATTTGGATAATAAATGATAAAGATGAACTATTGTTACAAAAAAGAAGTGCTAGTAAGAAATCACATCCTAATTGTTGGGATATATCTGGAGCAGGACACATAAAAGCCGGAGAAAATGTAATTGCTGGAGCACTTAGAGAATTAAAAGAAGAATTAGGAGTAGAAACAAAAGAAGAAGATTTACAACATATTGTAACAATAAAAAATACAAAGGATCCAAAAAATATGGAATTTCAATATGTATATCTATTGAGATGTAACAAAAAAATAGAGGATTATGCTTTTGAAGATGGAGAAGTATCAGAGGTTAAGTATGTTTTTTATGAGGATTTAGAAAAGAGGGTGGAAGAGAAAGTTGAAGGATTGTTGTTACATGACGAAGAATTCCAAAAGTTATTTGAATATATTAGAAATATAGATAAGAATAAAGCTTGAAAGGACGATTATTATGGATAATGTTGTTAGAGTCGGAATTGGAGTAATGATTTTAAGAGATAATAAAGTACTACTTGGACATAGATTATCGAAAAGAAAAGATACTGGAGGAATACAGGAACCAGATTGTTGGTCTTTACCTGGTGGTAAGCAAGAAATGTTTGAAACTATGTTTGAGGGAGCTAAAAGGGAAATAAAAGAGGAGACTAATCTTGATATAGATGATTTAGTACTATTTGGAGCGTCTGATGATATTGCAACAGATCGACATTTTGTAACATTACAAATAGTTGCAAAATCTGCAAGTGGAGAACTAATTGCTATGGAACCAGAAAAAGAAGATAAATGGGAATGGTTTAGCTTAGATGATTTACCAAAGAATATATATACACCATCAAAAAAATTTATTAATGATTATATTAAAAAGACAAGATAAGATTATAAAATATTTTAGATGTATTGAAAAGGTGATGAAAGTGAAGAAATTAAATTTAGTAGTTGTTTTTAACCAAAAGATGGATCAAGTTCTTTTTTGTATTAGAGCAAAAGAACCATATAAAGGATTATATAATTTTGTCGGTGGAAAAGTTGAGAACGGTGAGTCTAATGATGATGCGGCATATAGAGAATTATTTGAAGAAACAGGTATTAGTCGTAATGATATAGAGCTAGAGCATTTTATGGATTTAAATTATTTTAAGTATGAAAATAATTTGCAGGTTTATTTTGGCGTTTTAAAACATGATGTTGAATTAGTGGAAGAGAAGAATAAACTAGAATGGGTTGTGATTGATAAAAGCCTTTTGGATATTAATAAATTTGCAGGAAATTATAATATTCCACATATAGTAAAACAAATACAGGTTTATTTAGAAAATGGAATGTAGTAATGATTTTATAATTATGAAAGGATTTTTTTATGATGAAAAATGTAAATAAGGATTTAGTTGAATATATTGAGAAAGAGATTTTTCCTCTATATGATAGAAACGAATTCGCACATGGAATAAGTCATATAAAGACTGTAATAAGAAGAAGTTTGGAATTGGCTTCTAGATATGATGTTGATTTAAATATAGTATATACTGTGGCAGCTTATCATGATTTGGGACATTTTGTTGATAGAAAAAGACATGAAATAATATCTGCAGAAATGTTTATGGAAGATGAGAATATTAAAAAATGGTTTAATAATGATCAAAGAACTATAATCAAAGAGGCTATTGAAGATCATAGAGCATCTTGCAATCATGAACCACGAACTATATATGGTAAGATTGTAAGTACTGCGGATAGAACAATTATAGATATTGATGATACAATAAAAAGATCATATTCATATGGAAAAAAGAATTATATTGGTTTATCAGAGGAAGGACAAGTTGAAAGGGTATATCAGCATTTATTAGAAAAATATGGAGAGAATGGATATGCTAAAGTATGTTTAGAAGATAAAGAGTATGATGAAGCCGTTGGAAAGTTGAGACAAGCTTTATCAAATAAGGAAGAGTTTTTAGAACGAACTAGAAAGGTTGTTAAAGATATATAGAAGGAGAATAAAAATGGAGTTAAAAGAAATACGTTATCAACTCTATCTTTAAGTGTAGTTATAAAAGTTTGGGAGAAAAAGAGAAAATAGGAGGGTGTATATGAATTTAATAGCAAGAATAACTGATGAGGATATAGGAGAGGTTGCTGTAAATACAGAGAGTGAGAAGTCAAAAATAAGA
The DNA here is from genome assembly GCA_934130285.1 of uncultured Clostridia bacterium. GTDB lineage: Bacteria > Bacillota > Clostridia > TANB77 > CAG-508 > UMGS1994. Next base: position 344,201 of record CAKOXT010000002.1, read on the forward strand.
AGAGGCGCAAGAGGAATTGTTGTTAGAGATGATGGAAGAATAGCTGTGTTTAATAAGGCTAATAAAAATGAATATAAACTTCCAGGAGGTGGTCTTGAAGGAAATGAAACACCAGAAGAGGCATTCAAAAGAGAAGTTTTAGAAGAAACTGGTTGTGAAGTTGAAATTATAGATAATCTTGGAATAACAGAAGAATATAAATCTTTTAATGATTTTAGACAGACTTCATATGTTTTTGTTGGGAAAGTTTTAGTTGATACTAAGAAATTAGATGTTACAGAGAAAGAAAAAAATGAAGGTGCTAAATTGATTTGGGAAGAGCCTGAAGAAGCTTTGGCTCTTATAACTAAGTGCATTGAAGAAATTGTTCCTTCTGAATATTCATCTGTTTATAGTACAAAGTTTGTTGTTTTGAGAGATAGAAAGATTTTAGAAAAGTATATCGAATTATATAAATAATATGTTTGTGAAAATATTGGTAAAACGGGGCTTGAAAATGTAATATAATTGTGATAGAATTTGAAACGGACTGAAAGATATATACATATAATATATCTTTAAATTCAAATATAATTATAAGTTAATTATAAATATTATAGGAGGTCGAAATAATGAGAGATTATTTAGAAATTGATGACGTAAAAGCTTTAGAAATTTTAGATTCTAGAGGAAATCCAACTGTTCAAGTTGAAGTAACTGCTGGTGGATATAGCGGAGTTGCTATGGTACCATCTGGAGCTTCTACTGGAAGTTTTGAAGCTGTAGAATTACGTGATGGAGATGCTTCAAGATACTTAGGAAAAGGTGTTTTAAAAGCAGTAGAAAATGTTAACACAATTATTAGAGAACACGTTGTAGGAATGAACGTTTATGATCAAGTTCAATTAGATAAAGCTTTAATTGAATTAGATGGAACTGAAAATAAAGGAAAATTAGGAGCTAATGCTACATTAGGTGTTTCTTTAGCAGTTGCTAAAGCAGCAGCAGCTTCTTTAGGAATGGAATTATATCAATACATTGGTGGAACAAATGCTAAAACATTACCAACTCCAATGATGAATATTATGAATGGTGGTAAACATGCTGATTCTACACTTAGTGTACAAGAATTCATGATTATGCCAGTTGGAGCTAAAACATTCTCAGAATGTATTAGAATGTGTTGTGAAATTTATCATAACTTAAAGAAAGTTTTAAAATCAAAAGGATTAGCTACTGGTGTTGGTGATGAAGGTGGATTCGCTCCAGATGTTAAAGATGAAGATGAAGCTTTAGCTTTAATTATGGAAGCTATTGAAAAAGCTGGATACAAACCAGGTGAAGAAGTTTGCTTAGCATTAGACGTTGCTGCAACTGAAATGTATGATGAAGCTAAAAAAATCGGTGAAGAAGGAAAATATCATTTCTGGAAAATTGGTGTTACAAAAACTTGTGATGAAATGATTGCTTTCTATGAAGATTTAGTAAATAGATATCCAATTATCTCAATTGAAGATGGTTTATCAGAAGAAGATTGGGAAGGATGGAAAAAATTAACTGAAGCTTTAGGTGATAAAATTCAATTAGTTGGTGATGATTTATTCGTTACAAATATTAAAAGATTACAAAAAGGTATTGATTTAGGAGTTTCAAATAGTATATTAATTAAATTAAATCAAATTGGTACTTTAACAGAAACTTTAGATGCTATTGAATTAGCTAAGAAAAATGGAATGACAGCTGTTGTTTCTCATAGAAGTGGTGAAACAGAAGATACAACATTAGCTGATGTTGCTGTTGCTACAAATGCTGGTCAATTAAAGACTGGTGCTCCTTGCAGAACTGATAGAGTTGCAAAATACAACAGATTATTAAACATCGAAGATCAATTAGGTGATGTTGCTATTTATGCTGGAAGAAAAGGATTAAATTTAAAATAATTTAATATAAGAATGCTTTGAGAATCTTTCTCAAGGCATTTTTTTATGTTATAGGAAAGTTCTCTGAACTTCTATAATATAAATACTTTTTTCAAAAAGGAGGAATTTAATTGAAAAGAATTGTTATGGCTTCTTCAAATAAAGGAAAAATAGCAGAGGCAAAAGAGATTATGGAAGATTATGAAATTATTTCATTAAAAGATGCTGGTATCGAGATTGATGTTGAGGAAGATAAAAATACTTTTGAGGATAATGCTAAGAAGAAAGCAGAAGAGATTGCTAAAACTTTGGAAAACTCAATTGTTATTGCTGATGATTCTGGTATAGAAGTTGCTTTTTTGGATGGCTTTCCAGGAGTTTATACTAAAAGGTGGCATGCTGGATCAGATAGAGAAAGAAATGAAGCAATATTAGAACGTATGAAAGGTGTGCCAAAAGAAAATAGAAATGTTAAATTTAGTACGGCAATTGGTATTTCTGATGGATATAAAACTATTTCTGTTGTTGCAAGTTTAGATGGATTGGTGTCTGAAAACTGTAGAGGAGAAAATGGATTTGGATTTGATGAGATATTTGAATTAGCAGATGGTAGAACTTTAGCTGAATTGTCATCAGATGAAAAAAATATGATTAGTGCTAGAAAAAAAGCGTTAGAGCTAGCTAAAGATAGAATAAAAAATGAATTTGAAGTGTAATTGAAATATTATGTAAATCGTGCTATAATTTTATTGTATCTAATTAAATTATTCATACAGCTATGGCTATAGCTAAGGAGGTTGCAGCATGGGTAAGAAGTATGAAATTGAAGGACGGATTTTTGAAGAGGCTGAAGTAGCTAATCAGTTGATGCTTTTTTCAGATGGATGTTCACTTATTCAAGTAAACTTTGATTTACTCAATGAACCACATTTGAAATACATTGACGGAGCGGTTTACTGGGCAGGTCTGCCGACTTCTGTTAAGAATGAACTTGTGAAGAGGATTAAAGAAGAATATCCTGATGGGTTCAAAAAGGAGAAGTCATGTAGAGTAAAAAAGGATTCGTTACTGAGATCTGCTATTTCAATAATTAATGATCATGAGAAGTTTGAGATTATTGATTGGACTGAGAGTGGCAGATTGAATGTTGAAAATGAGGAGTATACCAAGTTTAATGGTATAGCCAGGGTAGAAGAACATGATGAAAGCATTGTAATTTTAGTACAGCAAGATAGGGAAAAAGTTGCTGTATTGAAGAAGTTTTTTCATCATTTTTCGGAGGATGATGCCAATGTATCTTTGCTAAGTATGGTGAATGCCAGAATGTTAGGCAAAGATGAACTTATTCAGAGGGATGGCTGTTTACCAAAAGAAAGAATTACTTATTTTCAGGAATTTGCCATTTTGAATGAATATGAGTTTGCAATGTTTGATCAGAAGAGAAAACTGAAATCTATGCAGGTATATGCTAAAAATCCTGTTGGTTGGGTTGAGTATTGCGAATATGGTAAATTCCTGATTTTTCAATCAATTGAGTACAATTAGAAAAGAGGCAAGCATGTAATATGCTTGCTTTTTTTTGTTATTCTAATATGTTTAGTATATATAGATAAATATAAGTTTTTAAGTTAGATGTGAGCTTGGTTATACAATTGGTATAATTTAATTTCTATTAAATTGAAAGTCAAATAATTAAAAGACATTTTTAAATTATGTTTTGAATAATAATTGTATATCAGGGATATTTAATGTGAAAAAAATGCTGAAAAATGGCTAGAATTAGCGAAAAATGTATTGACAAATATAGGAAAAGATTATAGAATAAAAGCGCAAAAAAATATTTCTGAAATTTGTTGATAGGAGGTGAAAAAATGAAGAAAACATTGGGCATTAGACTTGCTTTTTGTGTAATGTTTTTATTCATTTTATTTTTTTCTAATGAAGTTTTAGCAGCTAATGATGGTTTGACAGTTTTAAATAAAGAAAATAATGAGTACATCATTTATTTAGACTCTACATTAGATAAAGAGTATGAATATGCATTTACAAATAGTAATACTGCAAACAAAGATGATTTAGATTACATAAGAGCTGAAAAAGAAACTTCGGATGGTAAGTACGTTATACATGTTACTAAAAAAAGATATACTGATTATTTTTCAAATGGAACAGTATATGTATACGTAAGAGATTTAGAAGGAAATTATTTAGCTGATGGAATTGAAATTGATCTTAAGGATTGTATTTCATATGATGTAATTGACCTAGTAAATAATGTTACAAAAAGAATTGCTGTAGATACTACACAAAAAACTGTTACTCAGAGAACAGAAAATGGTATTGTTTATACTACAACTAGAGGAAGAGTAGATATTACAGATGACAGCGATTCAGAGTATTATTATAGCTTAGTAAAATTACCAAATACAGAAGAGTACAACAGATTTATGGATTTAGCTGAAGAGCTTAATAGCTTGAAGGCAAAATCAGAACTATATGAAAATATAAGGATGTGTAAAGAATTTTATGATCTATACTACCAATTAATGCCACGAGCAGAAGGTTGGAATTTAGTTTCTGATATGAAAATTGAGCAACCACTTGATTCTAAAACAGGTGACCAATATATTCTTTGGATTAGAAATGATTCAAAAGAGATTGAGGATGTTCAATTTTTAACATGTTTCCAAAATGAAGATAAAGAATTTGTTAAAGATAAAAATATAGTTAAAACAACATCAAAATTACCAATTACTTATGATAGTATTGTCCTTTTCGTTATATTAGGAGTTGCAATTGTTTTATTAATAGTTGCTGTTCTTATAAAGAAAAAGACAAATAAGGAAAAAAACATTAATGAGTAAAAAGAAATTTTTGAATTTTTTGATAATTTTACTTGTTGTTGTTATTTTAGTGACAATTTTATTGATTGTTATTAAATATGGTAGAAATCAGATAAACGAAAAGCGATTATCAGATGTTGTTGAAGAATTTAATAGTAAATATGATAACGAAAATGATAGTGATACACAAATTTCAGAAGACATTAAGATAGATGATTATACGGTAGTGGGTATTATAACTATTCCAAAGATTGATTTGAAATATCCAATATTGGATAGGACAGATAATAAAGGAATGAAATTATCTATTACTAAATTCTGGGGAAATGAATTAAATGAAATTGGCAATGTCACATTTGCTGGACATAACAACAGAGATGGGACGATGTTCGGAAAAACAAAATATCTTGAAAAAGGTGACATAATTCAAATTACAGATAAGAAAAATAGGACAGTAGATTATGAAGTTTTCGATTATTATATAATTGATCCAAATGACGTTTCATGTGTTGAATCAGTTGATGGTAATACAAAAGAAGTGACATTAATAACGTGTTCAAATGGAAATAAAAAAAGACTTATAACTAAGGCAAGAGAAGTTGTTAAGAATAATGACTGATTTTGAATATGAGTTTTATTGAATTATTTGAACCTGAGAAAGGAGGATAAAATGAAAGATCGATTAAAGGCTCTTGATAAAAAAACTATTGCTGCTATTGTAGCTACTTGTATTTTAATTATTATTGCTATTATTGGAGCTGTTGCTTTCTTAAAAGATGATGGTTCAACTAGTGCAAGTGATGAAATTGCACAAAGAGAATCAGAAAATAGCAAAGTTGTTGATAATGAGAGAAAAGATGATAGTCAATCACAGAATGAAACAACTCCAAATGAGAATGTTTCAAATGAAAATACAAATAGTACTGATGTTTCTAATAATACTGAAAATACTACAGTTAATGGAACAAGTTCAGAAACGACAGCTAATGTTAATGCTAACGTAACAAGAAATGGAACAACAACAGCTACAACAAATGCTAATGTTCCAAATCAAGAGTACGTTACAGAAAGAGTCGAAGAAACAGAAAGACAAATTACAGAAGATTTAATGGTTTCATGGCAAAAATTAGATTTGTCTGGAAAGTTTACAAATATTAATATTGATGAGTCAAATGTTACAGCTAAGAAATTTTCTTCACAAGATAAGAAAACAGTTGTAGCAGGAGATTTGATTACTTATACAATAGAAGTAAAAAATATAAGTAAAGAAGCTAAAAAAGGAATTAAAGTTTCAGATGCTGTACCTGTTCAGACAGAACTAGTTGAAATAGCTGAAGATGCTGATGTAAAAGAAATTGATGGTGCAAAGAAAATTTATTGGTCAATTGATTTTGCTGAAGGTGAGGAAGCAAAACTTTTAAGCTTTACAGTTAGAGTTTTAGAAGGTGCTACTGGAACTATTAGAAATGTGGCTGTTGTAAATGGTGAGAAGACTAATGAAACACATAATACTATCATAGATACAATTAAGACTAGTGAGATTGTAAAATGTGATAGAGAAGAGTTTGAAGGTACAACAGTTCATGAAAATGATGAAATTAAATATACATTAACAATAAAAAATACTGGTGATATTGCTGAGAAGATTAGTGTTTCAGATGCAATAAAGGAAGGTTTGACATTTAAAGAAGGTTCTTTAGAAGTTGATAAGGCTGATGTTCCAGTAAAATTTGAGAATGGTGAGGTTTCATTAGAAGATTATGAATTAGCAGCAGATACAACATTGGAAATTTCTTTTGTTGCAACAGTTAATCCATTAGGAGAAAATGCAGATGGTTCTCCAGCTACTTCTGGAAAAATTGATGCTAATAAGGTAACTGTAAATTCAAAGGAAACTACTGATAAGACACCAGATGGTGGAGATAAGGATTATAATGTTGTAAAACCTTATGTTGAAACAAGTAAGGCAAGTAAGGTTGTTAAGTGTGACGATTATGGAATGATTGATGGTGACGGAATTGACAAGGTTAAGACTGTTCACGAAGGTGACGAGATTGAGTATACAATTACAGTTTCAAATGAAAAGGGAACTGCTTCAGATCTTGTTTCATTAAGAGATGAGATTCCAGGAGGATTGACATTTGTTGCTGGTTCTTTGAATGCTGAAGCCATAAATGCTGATGTTCAAGTAATAGATAATGTTTTAACATTAAATGATTATACAATTGAAGCTGGTGTTGTACTTAACATTACATTTAGAGTTAGCGTTGATGATTTAGGTGAAACAAAGAATGAAGATGGAACAATAACTAAAAATACTCATGCTGAATTAGAAGCTAATAAGGTTATTGTAAATGGTGATAAGGAGAATCCAAAAGAGGATCCAGATCCACCTACAGATGTTAAGAAACCAATGATTTCAACTACTAAAGTAGGTGAAGTAATTGAGTGTACTGAATATAATCAAACTGGTAAAGTAAACATAGTTCATGAAAATGACATGATTAAGTATACAATTACAGTTTCAAATAATGGTGCTGAAAAGGGTAAAGTTAATTTAACTGATACTATTAAATCAGGATTATCTTTTGTAAGTGTTACTGATGACAAAGGTGTTGCTGAACAAGTAACAGATGCTGATGGTAAAGTTATAGGTATAAAAGTTGAAAACTATGAACTTGCTGCTGGTGATTCATTAGTAATTACATTAGTAGTTAAAGTTGATGGGTTAACTGAAAATGATTTAGTTAAAGTTGAAGATAATAAATATGTTTATAAAAAGGTAATTGATGCAAACGTTGCTACTGTTAATGATGAGAATATTCCAGAAGAGGGTGGCGACAAAGAAGTACAAAAACCTTGTATAGAAACAACTAAGACAAGTGTTGTTTCAGAATGTACTGAACCAGAAGGCTTAAAACAAACTGGAAATGTTTCTACAGTTCATGAAGGAGATACAATTTCTTATACGATTACTGTTTCAAATGAAAAGGGCTCTGCTTCAAAGGTAATTAATGTAGAAGATGAGATTCCAGAGGGATTAACACTTGATGAAAGTTCTGTAAGAGTAAGTAAAACAGTTGATAATATGAATGTAACTGGTAATAAGATTTCAATAAGTGGCTATACATTAGAAGCTGGAGAGAAATTAATAATTACTTTCAATGTTACGGTAAATACATTAGGTGAAAATGACTATGTAGAAGACGAAAATGGAAATAAAACATGTACAAAAGTAATTGATGCAAACTATGTTGTAGTTAATGGTGATAAGGAACATCCAATTCCAGATCCAGATGGACCAAAAGATGTTAAAAAAGCAATTATTGAAACAAGTAAGGTAAGCAAGGTTGTTAAATGTGATGATTACTCAATGATTGATGGTGATGGAATTGACAAGGTTAAGACTGTTCACGAGGGTGACGAAATTGAGTATACAATTACAGTTTCAAATGCTAAGGGTTCAGAAGCTGGAATAATCAATTTAAATGATACTATTCCTGAGGGATTAAGCATTTCTGGTAATGTAAGAGTTAACTTAGCAGATGCACAATCTAAAATACAAGTTAGTGGAAAAACTATCACATTAACAGACTATAAATTGCAAGCAGGTGCAACTCTTGTAATTACATTTGATACAGTTGTTGATGATTTAGGAACAACTACAAATGATAAGGGAGAGACAGTAAAAGCTGTTTTAGCAAAACTTACTGCAAATAAGGTAACAGTAAATGGAATTGATAAAGAAGATCCAAATCCACCAACAGAGGTTAAAAAACCAAATATTGAAATTTCTAAAAAAAGTACAGTAGCTGATAAAGATTATGTACGTGTTGGAGAAAGTTTTGATTATATAATAACTGCAACAAATAACGGAGCTGAAAAAGGAAATGCTGTTATAACAGATAATATACCAGCTGAATTTACAGTTGATATAAGTAATATAAAAGTTGATGATCAAGATGTTGGTAACAGTGTAAGTGTTAGTGGAAATACAGTTACATGGACTGTAACAGATTTAGCAGCAAAAAGTTCCAAAGTATTAAAAATTAGAGTTACAGTTAAAGATATAATTGGTGTTAAAGCTGAAACTACAAATACAGCAACAATTGATAATGGAAATCCACCATCATCAACAGAAGTTAATATTGGAAAACCTGCTATTGATGTTACTAAGTCATCTCAAGTTGCTACATGTGATGCTTATGGAATGACAGGTTCAAACATTGATGTTGTTCACGAAAATGACGAAATTCAATATACAATAACTGTTGAAAATAATGGTGTTGTTTCTGATAAAATCAATGTTAGAGATGAATTAAAAGATAAAGTAGAGTTTGTTGAAGGATCTTTAATAGCTAAGGTTGGAAATCAAGATGTTACAGGTATTGTGGTTGAAAATGGAGTAATTTCATTAGATGATTACGAATTAGCAGCTGGAAGTAAACTTGTTATTACATTTAAAGTAAGAGTTAAAGCTCTTGGAGTAGATGATAATGGTAATAAGATTACAAAAGCTACATTTGAAGCAAATACAGTAAATGTAAATGGTGAACCAACTGAAGATCCAGACGGACCAGGTGAGATTAAGAAACCTGATTTGAATGTTACAAAAACAAGTTCAATTGAAGCAGGTAAATATGCTGAGATTGGAAAACAATTCTCATATTATATTGTAGTTGATAACAATGGAGATGAGAAAGGTTCTGCAGTTGTAGAGGACAATGTACCAAGCAATTTAAGAATAGATAGTTATGGTGATGCATTAGCTGGAGATACAATTAGTGTAGAAGAAAATAAAGTTACATGGAATGTAACAAATTTACCAGCTAGATCTTCAAGAATAATTGAAATTAAAGTTACACCAATATCAATTAATGGAAATGAAGAAACTATTACAAATAAGGCTGAAATAAAAGATGGACCAGAGTCATCAACAGATGTAACTATTGCTAAACCAATCATTTCAACAACTAAAGCAAGTAGGGTTGTTAAATGTGATGATTATGCAATGGTAGATGGTGATGGCATAAGCAAGGTTAAAACAGTTCACGCAGGTGATGAAATTGAATATACAATTACAGTAACTAACTCAGGTAAAGTTGCTGGAGATGTATCTTTAGAGGATGCTTTGAAAACAGGTGTAACATATGTTGCAAGTTCAGTAAAAGCAGAATTAGTTACTGTTGCGAGTGATAATTCTGAAGTGAAAACTACATTAAGAAATGTCGCAAAATATGATACTTTAACTAATAAAGTAAGTGTTACTGATTATTCATTAGTAGCAGGTGGTAAACTAGTTGTTACATTTAAGGTAAGTGTTAATGAATTAACTGGTACAAAGACTGATGGTACGCCAATAACAGAAGCGGATTTCGTAAAGAATGAAGTCATTGTAAATGGTGAATCAATTGAAGATCCAGATGGACCAGAGAAAGTTAAGAAACCTTATATTACAGCTACAAAAACAACACCAGCAGCTGATGTAGATTATATTAGAGAAAATGAAAGTGTTGTTTATACAATAACTGTAACTAATAATGGTAATGAAAAAGGTAATGCGGTTGTAACTGATACTTTAGATAGTAGATTAAATTACAAAACATCTGAGTTAGTAAATAAATATGAAAAAGATAATATTTCTTATGATTCAGTTACAAGAACAGTTACATGGAATGTTTTTGATTTAGAAGTAGGTGAGTCAAGAACAGCAACTATAACAGTATGGGTAGGAAGTTTCAACAAAGTAAGTGAGACAATACCTAATAAAGTATTAGTTGATAATGAACCAACTGATGAGGTAGAAATTATAGTTGGAAAACCAATGATTTCTACACAAAAAACAAGTAGAATTACTGATTGTACAAAGAATCCAGAAATTTTAGATGGAACAACGGTACATGAAGGAGATGAAATTGAATATACAATTACAATTTCTAATGATGGTACGGTATCAAAGATTATAAATGTTGAAGACCAAATTAAAGATGGCTTAACTTATGTTGAGAATACTTTAACTGCAAGTCTTGAAAATACAGGTGCTGTTATAGCTAATGGAAAATTAGTAATTTCTAACTATGAATTAGCTGGAGATACTAAATTAACAATTACATTCAAAGTAAGTGTTGATGAATTAGATGAATCAGATTATTTAGTTGATAAAGCTGGTAATAAGATTTATAAAAAAGTAATTGATAGAAATGCTGTTGTTGTTGATGGTAAAACTACAACAGATGATAAAGATTATGAAGTAATTAAGCCAATGATTAATACTACAAAGGATGTTTCTAAAGCATTAGTAAGTGTTGGAGAAGAATTCTTCTATGTATTAAAAGTTGAAAATAAAGGAACTGATTCTGGTAGTGTTATAGTAACAGATGAGATTCCAGAAGGTTTAACTTATAAAAGATATAATATAGTTATTCCAATGAATTGCGCAGATGTGGTTTCAGAGAATAATGGAGTATTAACATGGAACGTTAATTCAATTGCACCAAAAGAAACAAGAGAAATGAGAGTTTATGTAACAGCTAATGAGTTAGCTAAAGATGGTGCTGATAGAATAACTATTACTAATACTGTAAAACAAGATGGAGAGCCAACTGATCATAAAGATGTTGATGTGGCTAGACCAGTAATTTCAACAACTAAGGCAAGTAAAATTACAAATTGTACTCAAATGCCAAAAGTATTAACAGGTTCAACTGTTCATGAAGGTGATGAGATTGAATATACAATTACAATTGAAAATAAAGGTGATGTAGCAGGTAATATAACTGTTGAAGACCCTATCCCATCAGGTATGACATATAAAACAGGTTCTTTAAATGGTGTAGCAGGGGCATTTGTTGATAATAATGTTGTTAAATTAAACAGTTATTCATTAGAAGCACATGCGAAATTAACAATTACATTTAAGGTTACAATTGATGATCTTGGAAAAGACAGCAATGGAAACAATGCTACGAGTGCTAAATTAAATGCTAATACTGTTAAAGTAAATAATGTTCCAACAACTGATCCAAATCCACCAACAGATGTTAAGAAAGCTGATATAGTAATTGCCAAAACAAGTACTGTAACTGAAAGTCATGTAAATGTTGATGGTGAGTTTGAATATGTTATAACTGCTACAAATAGAGGAGAAGAAGTAGGTAGTGCTGTTGTTACAGATATCATACCTAGTGATTTTAAATATATGGGATATACTCAAATAGATGGCGATGTAGTTAATGTTAATGATCCAGAAATAAAATGGAATATTAATAACTTAGCTGCTGGTGCATCTCGTGAGTTAAGAATTAAAGTTATTGCTAAAGATATTGATAATGTTGAGAAAAAGGTTCCTAATACAGCAACAATTGATAATGGAAATCCACCATCATCAACAGATGTAACTATTGGTAAAGCTAAGATTTCAACAGCTAAAGTAAGTAAAGTTGTTAAATGTGATGATTATGGAATGATAGATAGTGAAGGTGTTGATAAAATTACAACAGTTCACGAGGGTGATGAGATTGAATATACAATTACAATTTCTAATGATGGAAAGGTTGCTGGAATTGTAAATATGAATGATACATTACCAGCAGGAATGACATTTAAAGATGGTTCATTAAGCACAAGTATAACAGGTGCAAATGTAATAGTTGCAAATGATAAGAAATCAATTTCATTGACTGATTACTCATTAGCAGCAGATACACCATTAACAATTACATTTAGAGTAACTATAGATAATTTAGGAACAACAATAGTAGATGGAAAAGAAGTTCCAGCAGAATCAGCAAAACTTACTGCAAATAAAGTAACGGTAAATGGAGTTGATAGAGAAGATCCAGAGCCACCTACAGATGTTAAGAAACCTATTATCAATACTACAAAGACTAGTGTAATTTCTGAATGTGCTAAAGGTCAAACAACAGGAACAACAGTACATGAGGGAGACAAAATTAAATATACAATTACAGTTTCAAATAGTGGAACTGAGTATAAAAATATTGATGTATCTGATACATTAGAATCAGGAATATCATTAATTGAAAATACAATAACTGTTAAAGATAATGGAAATGCTACTCAAGGTATTGCTGTAAGCGAAGATAAGAGAACAATTTCATTAAACGATTACAGATTGGAAGCAGGACATACAGTAACGATTGAATTTGAAGTTTCAGTAGATACTTTAAGTGAAAATGTTACAAAAGCTAGAATTGAGGCTAACAAAGTTATAGTAAATAACGAGACTACAACTGATGAAAAAACATATGAGATTGTAAAACCAAATATTAATGTTACAAAACAAGTATTAAATACAGAAGGTGATGATATCAATGGAAAGACAGTAGATGTTCGTTCAACATTAAAATATGTACTTGTTGGAACTAATACAGGTGATGAAGATTCAAAAGTAACTATTACAGATGATATAGACATTAGTAAATTAACTGATGTAATTGTTACAGGTGCAATTAGATCTAATGAAACAGATACGCCAATAGCTGTTACTTATGAAAATGGAAAAGTTTCATGGTCTGGATTATTGAAGAAGAATGGTGAAAATCAAGTAATTATCACAATTGAAGCTAAGACGAGAATCTTAAATGAATCTGAGTTATCTTATGTAGTTGAAAATACTGCTAAGTATATTCCAGAAGGTTCTTCAGAAAAGACTACAAATAAAGTAACAAATAATGTTGAGATTATGATTGAATCAGAGAAGACAGCTGAGGTTATAAATGCTGAAGGAGATGGAAAAGCAGAATATGGTGATATTATAGAATATACTATTACTGCTGAAAATAAATCAGATAGTGATGGAAAAGTAAATATTACTGATCCATTACCAAAAGGTGTTGAATATAGTGAAACACTTGAAGGAAAAGCTAATCCAATAATTATTAAAGTAAATGGAATAATTGTTGGAAATGGAAGTTATGATGCTGAAACTAGAACAATATCATATAATGGAAATTTAGCTGCAAATGCAAAACTAATATTAACATTTAAAGTTAAAGTTACTTCAACTAATATTGATGAAGATATTGTAAATACTGCAACAATTAATGGTATTGAGAAATCAGCTACTGTTGATGTTGTTAAGAAAATTAGTGTTTCGGCTACAGCTCAAGTTACAAAATCTATGGATTTAGTTTTAGTACTTGATGTTTCAAAAAGTATGACAGATAATAATATTGGAAGATTAGATGCACTTAAAGTAGCTGCAAAAGCATTAGTAAACAAGGTATTCCCAGATGGAGTTGAAACAGATTCTACTGTAACAATTATTGCATATAGTAAAGATGCAGAAACTTCACCAACATACACATATAAAGCTAAGGCTAGTGCGATTTCAAGAATAAATAACTTGAGATCAATTGAAGGTACAGATATTAATGATGGTTTAGTAGCAGCTGATAATCTACTTACTGGAGGTACATTAACAAATGATAAGAAAGTTGTTATATTCTTATCAGATGGTGCACCATCAACGCCACAAGATTATACTGGACTTATTCGTAAGGGGTCAACAAATGCCCAAAAATATCCAACATATCAAAATAATAGTGTAGAAAATATTATAGCATCAGCTACAAATGTTAAAGCACATGCTGATATGGTATATTCAATAGGCTTAGGAACTGAAAAGGGATTGACAAGCCAATGTGCTTATGTAGCAAAGTGTTCTGAACTTTCAGATGTAATTACTTCAGATTCAAATGTTGATACAAATAATAATAAAGTTACAATTACATTAAGAAATTCTTCTTCAAGAGAAGTAACTGTAACAAGATTAACTGCAAATATTTCAGGAATTACAGGTGTTACTTCTGATGATGTAACATATACTGAAGGTGGTTATTATAATTCATCAACTTTAACATGGAATAATAGTATAGTTGTTCCAGCTAATGGTACAAAGTCATTAGAAGTTTATGTAACAAGAGATAGCTATTCTTGGGGAGGACCTCGAGTAAGTAATATTATTCCTGAATATCAAAGAGTTTGTACAAATGCTACACATCAAGCTATGAATAGTGTTGTTCCATTTGATGGAATTAAAACAGCAGATGATGGATCAAAATATCATTATTATACTGAAACATCATTAGCTAAGTTTGTATTAAAGACAATTGGAAAAAATAAATATATTCCAGTAGATGATGGAGCAGATACAACTGCTACTACAGAAAATCTTTCTAAAGAGTTTGATACAATTTTGAAAGATTCTTCAACAACACATTCAAATGCTATAACTTCAACATCACCAGCTGTGTTAACAATTGCTGAAACAGCAAATGTTATTGGTAATGTAGTATTAAGTATAGGTGAAACATCTTATACTTATGATGTTAATGAATTAATAGGATCAACTATTCTTCCTACAGGAGATGTGTTGAAATATGTTCAAGGAGTTGGATTTACATTAGAAGTTAAGGATCCGGCTACATTTGAAAAAGAGTTACACATTGCATATACAGTTGATAAAAAATAAAATAGAAGAACAATAGTGGGCTGATTAAATTTTTCTATATTTTAAATTATAGAGTTCAGCCCACATTTAATTGTTCGTGTGCGAAATTTGCTGTGCAAATTTCTGTGCAAAGTATTTATATTATAGGAAGTTCAGAGAACTTTACTATAATATAAAAAATACGTCTTTACATTTAATTGTAAAGACGTATTTTTATGTTTTTTGGAAAATAAAGAAAACGGATTTAAAAATGTTTATACAAATTAAGATCCGTTTTTTTTTCTATATAAATAAATTTAATAGCGTAAGAGTAATAGCAGAGAATATAACTTTAATTGATATTCTTTTGCTTGTTTGTAGTGCGTTATTAATAACGAGCAATCTATGTTCTTTTCTTACTGTAAGTGCTAGAGTTGTAGCGTTTTCCTTTGTTTCATAATTAATATTTTTCATTTGAATCACTTCCTAAAATTTTATCTACTGTATGTTTTAAATTACTTTTGTGTGTTGGATAATTAAGAGTAAAATTATCCTAATTTATAATCACATTATAGCAATAACAATATTTTTTGTCAAGTGTAATCAAAAAGAAATATTATTGACACGTTTTTGTAAAGAAAAGGCGAGATGTTTTTTAGTTAATTATGAGGAGAAAAAATTGATTGTAATTGATATAAATCTTAGTTGAGAATGTAAGAAATATATGATATAACAGAAATACAATAGATAATAAGAGATGGTATATAAGATGAAGATTAGTGATTTAAATCAAGAATATGATAAGTTGCAGAATAAGTACGGTAGTGAGGAACTTGATTCAATTTATAATGGAGGGTGTGAAAATAATCCGGATATTTGTTTTGTTTTTATGAATCCAACTGGTAGAAACATTGCTAGTTCTAAAGAGTGGAAGGGAAGAAAATCACCTTGGATAGGAACAAAAAATATTTGGAAATTATTTTTTGAAACACGGTTTGGTTGATAATGAAATATATAATAAAATTTTAGAAAAACGTCCAAAGGATTGGGATTATGAGTTTGCAAATGAAGTGTATGCTGAAGTTGAAAGACAGAAATATTTTATAACTAATCTTGGAAAGTGTACTCAGGTAGATGCTAGACCATTGCCAGATGAAGTTTTGAAACAGTATTTATATTTGCTAGAAAAAGAAATAGAAATAATTAATCCAAAAGTTATAATTTCTTTTGGAAATCAAGTTAGCTCAATTATATTAGATGAGAAAATTTCGGTATCACAATGTAGAAAAAAGTATTATGTTAAAGAGATAAATGGAAAAGAATATAAAGTATTTCCGGTCTATTATCCAGTTGGAAATGGAATATTTAATATTGATAAATCTATTGAAGATATAAAATGGATTAGGGAGATGTTTGTAAAATGATAAGATTGGAAAATGTAAAGATACGAGATGATATAGAAGATGATGAAGTTTTATTTCGAGCATGTAAGAAGTATGGTGTTGATAAGAATGACGTAAATGATTTTTATATATTTAAAAAATCAATAGATGCTAGAAATAAAGATGATATTTTTTATAATTATACTGTTGATGTATCTGTGAATAATGAAGAGAAATATAAGAGAATTAAGCATGTTGAGAGAATTTGTTCTGATATCATGGTTGATGTTAGAAGAAAGAGCGGATGTAGACCTGTTATTGTTGGTGCTGGGCCTGCTGGTTTGTTTGTTGGACTTGTGCTTGTTAATAATGGAATGAAGCCCATTATTGTTGAACAGGGAAAACGTGTTGAAGATCGTAAAAGAGATGTCGATGAGTTTATTAATGGTGGAAAGTTAAAAGTTAATTCTAATATTCAGTTTGGTGAAGGTGGTGCAGGCACTTTTTCTGACGGAAAACTTACTTCTGGAATTCACAGTGTTTACTGTAGAAATGTATTAGAAGAATTTGTGAAATTTGGTGCTCCTGAACAGATTAAATATATTAATAAGCCTCATATTGGAACAGATAATTTAATAAAAATTATATCAAATATGAGAAACTATATAATAGAAAAAGGTGGAGAGTTTTTATTTGAGGAAAAGGTTGTTGATTTAGAGTTTATTGATAATAAGGTTACTTGTGTTATTACTGATAAGAGAAGAATGGATACAGATACAGTTGTGCTAGCAATAGGTCATAGTGCAAGAGATATGTTTATGGTATTACATGAAAAAAATGTAAAAATGGAAAGAAAAAACTTTTCTGTTGGTGTAAGAATTGAACACAAGCAAAAAATGATTAATGAGTCACAGTATGGGACTAAAAGTAAACTTAAATTACCTGCTGCTGAATATAAATTAGCTTATCACAATCCTGAGACTGGAAGATCTTGTTATACTTTTTGTATGTGTCCAGGAGGATATGTTATGGCATCATCTAGTGAGGAAGGAACCATTGTTACAAATGGTATGAGTAAATTTGCAAGAGACGGAGAAAATGCCAATAGTGCAGTACTTGTAAATGTTGTTCCAGAAGATTTTGAAGGAGATAATCCTTTAGCTGGATTAGATTTTCAAAAAAATCTTGAGAAGAAAGCTTTTGTACTTGGTGGTGAAAATTATTTTGCTCCAATTCAAAGGTTTGGTGATTTTTTAGAAAATAAAAAAACTGAGAAAATAGGAGAAATTATTCCTACGTATAGGCCTGGGGTAAAGTGTTCAAATTTAAATGAGATTTTACCAGACTTTGTTGCTAGTACTTTAAAAGAAGGAATAAAATATTTTGATACTAAAATAAAAGGATTTGCAGATGATGATGCTATTTTGACAGGTGTTGAAACAAGAAGTTCGTCACCAGTTAGAATTATTAGAAATGAATTGCTGCAATCTGAGTCTGTCAAAGGATTATATCCTTGTGGCGAAGGCCCAGGATATGCTGGTGGAATTATGTCCGCGGCAGTTGATGGAATAAAATGTGCGATAGCAATTCTTGAACATGAATAAGTTATTTGATATACTTAAAAAGAATTAAAAAATGGAAAAGGGGAATGAATATGAAAGTTAAAGAAACAGTTTGGAATGATAGAAAAAGGCCTTTTTTAGGATTACCACTATCTTTTACAAAATATACTTTATTGGAAGATAAATTATTAATTGATACGGGAATATTTTCTTTAAATCAAGAGGAAGTAAAATTGTATAGAATAATGGATTTAACAATGAAACGTTCTTTACTTCAAAGAATTTTTGGAGTTGGTACAATTCATTGTTGTTCAGCAGATAAAACTACTCCAGAATTTGAAATTAAGGATATAAAGAAGCCTTTTGAAGTTAAAGAAATGATATCTAAAATGGTTGAAGAGGAAAGAGATAAAAAACGTGTATCAGGTAGAGAATATTTTGCTTCTGAAGAAGATGACGATGATATAGATGATTAATTTATTAATAAGCTTGTTTAAATATTGTAAAAACAAATTATTAGGCAAGCTTATAAGATGTATAGTGAAAGGTGAGAAAAAATGATTTCAGTAAGTGAGATTAAAAGACGTTTACCAGAAAAGTTTATAGATGAGTTATATGAAATGTATTCACCTGTAACTGTTGATAAGATTTTACTTGGAATGACTGATGATAGATATTTGACATTGAGGGTTAATACTATCAAATATAATATTTATGATTTAATGAAATATTTTAGAGAAAGAAATATTAAGTTTGAAAGAGTTCCTTGGTATTCTGATGCCTTGGTTATTAAAAATGCTAAGGAAAAGGATATTCAGAAGTTAGATATTTATGAAAAAGGTTATATATATTTTCAGAGCCTTTCAAGTATGGTTCCTCCACTAGCTTTAAATCCTAAAAAAGGAGAGAAGATATTGGATATGACTGCAGCACCAGGAAGTAAAACAACGGAGATGGCAGCTCTGATGGAAAACGATGGCGAAATTTTGGCAAATGAATTAGATAAAATTAGATGCGAAAGATTGAAATATAATGTTCAAATGCAGGGTGCAGATATAGTTACTGTAATTAATAGACGTGGTGAAAAGCTTGGCGATGAATATGTAGAAGCTTTTGATAAAGTTTTATTAGATGCTCCATGTAGCGGTGAAGGTAGATTCGTAGCTACAAAGGTTCAAACATATAGAGGATGGTCTGAAAAGACAGTTAATGATTTGGTAAAATTGCAGAAGAAATTATTTGAAAGTGCATATAAAGCTTTAAAACATGGTGGAGTTATGGTGTATTCTACATGCACAATAAATAGATATGAAAATGAAAAGCTATTAGATTGGGCTTTGGAAAATTTTGATATACAAATTAAAAATGTTGGACTTGAAATTAAAGATGTTATTCCTGGAGATAATACTGGGATAAATAAGGATGTAAATAAGGCAATTAAAATTTTGCCTTCAAAGTCAATGGAGGGATTTTTTGTTTCATTAATATATAAAAATTAAAATTGGAAGTGAAAATGAAATGAATAAAAGTATAGAAGAATTGGTTAAAATAATTAAGAATAGTGATAATATTGTGTTCTTTGGGGGAGCTGGTGTTTCAACAGAGAGTGGCATTCCTGATTTTAGAAGTGTGGATGGTTTGTATAATCAAAAATATGATTATCCACCTGAAATGATTTTAAGTCATTCTTTTTTTATGAAAAAAACAGAAGAATTTTATAAATTTTATAAAGATAAAATGAATTGTTTAAAATATAAGCCTAATATTACACATTTGAAATTAGCTGAACTTGAGAAGTGCGGTAAGTTAAAAGGTATTATTACACAGAATATTGATGGATTGCATCAAAAGGCTGGATCGAAAAATGTTTATGAACTACATGGAAGTGTATATAGAAATTATTGTATGAAATGCCATAAATTTTATGATGCAGAATATGTGTTTAATAGTGATGAGAAAATTCCTAAATGTGAATGTGGTGGGATTATAAAGCCAGATGTTGTTTTATATGAAGAATCTTTAGATGATAGCTGTTTGATGAATGCAGTTGAATTGATTTCTAATGCAGATTGTTTAATTGTTGCAGGAACGTCATTGACAGTATTTCCAGCGAGTGGCTTGATACGATATTATAATGGAAATAAACTTGTTTTAATAAATAAGGGAGCTACTCCTTATGACAATTATGCTAATTTGGTTTTGAATGAAAAATTAGGTGATGTTTTTTCAAAAGTTGAAGGTTTTACATAATTATAGTTTTGTTGTTTATATTTTTTAGAAAGAAGGAAATTAGAATTGCAAAATACAAAAGATGTTATTGATATAAATAAATTATATGGTGAACAGTGTTTAACAGATAAAGATGAATTTTTGAAAAAATTTGAAATTGATGAAAAAGGATTAACTGAAAATGAAGTAGATCAAAATTTAAAAAAGTATGGAAAAAATGAAGTAAAACAGGCAAAGCCTAAAAAGTGGTATCATTATTTCTCACAAAGTTTGTTTAGTCCTTTTAATAGTATTTTATTAGGAATTGTTTTAATTTTATTTTATACAGATGTTTTTTTACCAGAGAACCCTAGTTTTGCTAATATTATTGTAATAATTGTATTAGTTGTAGTAAGTACTTTACTTGAATTTACAGAGGAATATAAGTCAAATAAAGCGGCTCAGAAGTTGAAGGAGTTAGTTGAAACAACTACAACAGTTATAAGAGATGGAAAAAAGATAGATATTCCTTTAAAAATGGTTACGGTTGGTGATATTGTTTATTTATCAGCTGGAAGTATGATACCTGCTGATTTGAGAATTATTGAAGCTAAAGATTTGTATGTTGGACAATCTTCTTTAACAGGAGAGTCAGAGTCTGTTAAAAAGGTTGTTAATACGGAAAATGAAGAAGAAATTGAAAGTATATTAGATTTAGATAATATTTGTTTCATGGGAACAAATGTTATTTCAGGTAGTGCAAAAGGAGTAGTTATTAAAGTTGGAGATAGTACTTATTTTGGAAAGATTGCAAAAAGTGTTTCTCCTAACAAGCCTAAAACATCTTTTCAAAAAGGTATTGAGAATATTAGTAGATTATTAATTCGTTTTATGGTTTTGATTATTCCAATAATATTTTTGTTTAATGCATGGAAACATGATTTGCTTACAGCTTTTACATTTGCTGTTGCTATTTCAATAACAATCACACCTTTATTATTACCAGTGATATTGTCTTCTTGTTTATCAAAAGGTGCTGTGAGAATGTCAAAAAAGAAAACTATAGTAAAAAAATTGGATTCAATTCAGAATTTTGGTGCTATGAATATTTTATGTACTGATAAAACAGGAACGTTAACAGAAGATAAGATTGTTTTGGAAAAGTATTTAGATGCTACAGGAAAAACAAGTGATAAGATTTTGAAATATGCATATTTAAATGCAAATTTTCAGACTGGTTTGAAAGGTAACATTGATGAAGCTGTAATTAAAAGAGCTATTGAAAATGGACTTGAAATTTTAAATGATCAATATGTGAAAGTTGATGAAATTCCATTTGATTTTACTAGAAGAAGATTGTCCGTAGTTGTATCAGATCAGGAAAAAAAGAGATTTGTTATTACTAAAGGTGCAATTGAAGAAATATTATCTATTTGTACATCTGTTGAGATGGAAGGACAAATAGTTAATATGACTGATACAATAAGAAAAAATGTATTATCTATTAGCAAAAAAATGAATAAAGATGGCTTAAGGGTTGTAGGAATTTGCGAAAAGTTTGCTGATGAAAATATGGAAAGCTTTTCTGTTGATGACGAGAGAGGTATGACATTCTTAGGATTTATTGGATTTTTAGATCCACCAAAAGAATCTGCGAGAGAGTCTGTGTCTAAGTTAAATAAAGCAGGTGTTAGAGTTATTGTTTTAACTGGTGATAATGTTGATGTTACTAGATGTGTGTGTGATAAAGTTGGAATAAATACTCAAAGAATAGTTGAAGGTTCTGAGATTGATAAGTTAGCAGATATGGGCGTTGCTAGACTATTGAGAAAAAATAATATTTTTGCTAAATTGTCTCCAATTCAAAAGGCCAGAATAGTTAGAATATTAAGAGATACAGGAAATGTTGTTGGATATATGGGGGATGGAATAAATGATAGTCCTTCTTTATCAAATTCAGATGTTGGAGTTTCAGTAGATACAGCTGTTGATATTGCTAAGGAATCAGCTGATATAATATTGCTTGAAAAAGATTTGAAAGTTTTACTAGATGGGGTAGATGAGGGAAGACGTACTTTTGCGAATCTTTTAAAATATATAAAACTTGCTACAAGTTTTAATTTTGGAGAAGTTTTATCTGTTATAGTCGCTAGTGTTGCGTTACCATTTTTGCCTGAAACACCAATTCAATTATTAGTAGAGGGATTGCTATATGATTTTGGTCAAATGACATTACCTTTTGATAATGTTGATAAAGAATCATTACGTAGACCAAAGAAATTTGATATAAAAAGTTTAAAGAATTTTATGCTTTTTATGGGGCCAATTAGTTCTGCTTTTGATTTACTTGTTTTTGTGTCATTATGGTTTGTGCTAGGAGTGAGAGAGGCAGCTGTGTTCCAAACAATTTGGTTTAGTTATAGTATTGTTTCAAATTTAGCTGGAATGCATATGATAAGGACTGCAAAGGTACCATTTTTCCAAAGTAATGCTCATAAAGCAGTATATGCTTCATCAATTTTATTATCAATAATTGGACTTATATTACCTTTTACTTTTGTAGGTAGAATGATAGGTTTGGTACCAATAGCATATGAATATATTGTTTTAATTTTGACTGTAACAGTATTATATTGTATGATAGCTATAATTGCTAAAAGAATTTATATTCGTAAATATGATGAATGGATTTAAAATTTTATTATAGAAAGTGTGGTTATATGAAAATATTAGTTGGATCAAAGAATCCTGGAAAGATAGCTGGGACAGAGCAGGCTTTTTTGAAGTTTTATAAAGATTGTGAGATTGAAGGAATACCTGTTGATTCTATGGTAGGTGATGAGCCTGTTGATGATGAAATTTATCAAGGTGCTAGAAATAGAGTAGACAACTTAATAAAATATGCTAAAGAAAATGGAATAGAGGCTGATTTTTATGCAGGTGTTGAATCTGGAATAACTAATAGGTTAGGAAAATGGATTATTGTAAATGTGGCAGTTATAAAAGATAATAATGGTGTTGAGTCTTGGGGAACTAGTCCTGGCTTTCCAGTTCCAGATAGATATGTTGATAGAATTATAAAAGAAGATTTAGGAACTGTTATGGATGATATTTTCAATGAAAAAGAATTGCGAAAGGGAAAGGGTGGAATTAGTTTTTTAACGCATGATGTTATATCTAGAATTGATTTGACTAAAGATGCTTTTGTAATGGCTTTGACTATGTTTGTGAATGATGATATTTGGAGATAATGTGTAATAATTCCTTAGAAAGTGGAGAAATCTTAGTTTATTGAATAATAGAAAGTATCTGATAAAAGTTATAGATAATAAAAAACAGAGTTTAAATTAATTAAACTCTGTTTTTATGTTATATAAAAGCTTTTCAAAATTCATATAATATAAATATTTTATTTTTTCTTTTTGTTAATATCATATGTTATTGCATTGTCATTTTCTAAAAAATATTTCGCATCAGTTGAATTATATTTGATAGGTCCATCGTCATCTGTCATATTTGTATCAAATTTTGGAGAACCTATAAGTGATCCTAATACATCATTTGAAGGTTCTTTTGTTGAAGTTGCTGATTCATAATATTTAGAGAAGTTAAATTGTTTTGGCGTATGTTTTTCTTTATATTTAGAATCTAAGAAGTCAAGTTTTCCTTTACCAACAACCATCTTTCCTTTAATATCTCTTGTTTTGTAAATGATAGCTTTGAATTTTTGAGATTGAACTTTTCCAGCTTTAAAGTTAGATTTGTATGCCCATTGAATATCTCCATATTTTTGATCGTATGCAGGATCTGAACCATCTTTTGGATTTGTGTTGTAATCCATCTTGAATTTCCACTCACGTTTTTCTCCAAATTCTTTTTCCCACCATTCGTTGTCTTCTGGAGTATTGTTACCAAAGACAATTTTTGTAGTACAGTTAGCAAGAATTGTTTGTCTATAACTTTGACTGTTTGTCATTGTATTGTTTGTTCCAAATTGTGATAAGTTTTGTGCTGAAATGATTAATCCAACTCTATATTTTCTAAATAGAGTAAAGAAATCTTCAGTTGCTTTACATACAAATGGAGGAAATTCATCAATATATAAGAAGTGTGGAATTCTTGTTTTTTCTGTTCCAGGTCTTGATATTACAGAGTGTTGCATAAGTAGTAAAGTGAATAGACCGAATGCTTTGTTTACAGAAGCTCCTAAATCTCCACGTCTTGTACATATTAAAGTAACTTCACCATTTTTTAATGCTTTATCAAAATTTATATTGTTTGTTCTGTTACATAAAATATTTCTTACACCAGGAAAACGAAGCAAGTTTTCAAGTTGTGCACTAGCTGCTTGTAATGATTTTTTTGTTGTTTCTATTCCTGATGAACCAGCATAAAAGTTATTTTGAAAGTATGTAAGTAATATTTGATATTTTTCTGCAAGTTCAGGAATTTTTTTCATTTTCTCGCAGAATTTTTCAACTAGTTCAAAATTATTTAACATCATAAGTAAGTCTTCTAAGTTAGGTAATAGACCATTATGTGTTTTTGGATATATTTCTTTTAATAATAATGATAAGTTTTCAATTGCTTGTGTTGTGATGTTTTGATAATAAGCTTGTTGTACAGTAACTTCATTTGTTTCATACATTCTTTTTAGAACTGCTGAAATTGAAATAGAAGTTTTTACTGGATCATCAAATACGAATGGGTTTAATCCAATTGAACTCATATCATTAGGATCTACAATATTATATGGAATACTATAATTTTTTAATACTTTTTCTATATGAGAAATTGATTCATAATCTGGAGCCATGTATGTAATACCAAGATTTTTGTAGATGTTCTTTTTACCAGAAGATGTATAAATTAATTTATTTAAATAAGTATTAAATATTTTTTCTTTACCTTGTGTGATATCTAACATGTCAAGAGTAAAGTTGGCGTTTAAATAATCATTAGAATAAGGTTCTTTTATTGTTGCGATTCCAGTTTTTAATGCTGCGAACCCTAATTCTTTAGAAGCTTCTTTTAAGAAGAACTTCTTTTCTATATCACGAGCAATCATTGGTTCAAAAGCCATTGTCGTTTTTCCTGATCCAGATACACCAACAATAAGAGTAGATTCGAATCTTCTTGATTCGGGAGTTTTTATAGTTTTTCCTGTTTCACCATCTTTACAGATGAACATTTCACAAGTGTATGGACCAACTTTATCAGATTCTGGTGAAAGTGAGATACCGTTATAATCAGCAACTGAATCTCGAATATCTTTTGTATCTGCCCAACCTGTATACATTTTTTTGAAAACAGGCATGATTGATACAATAGGCAAATACCATGCAAGAGCAGTAAATGCTGGTTTTATAACATCCATAAATCCACCAACAATACCTGTGTAATTAGGTAATGAGAATAAGAATACCCATAAGAATTGGTTAGCCCATTGCATTATCATTGATAAGGCTACAATATATAAAGCTATATAATATAGAACAAATAATGAGAATTTTTTTGCATCATCTGTTGCAAACTTGGAACCTGCTCCAAATAAAAAGGCAAATACAGGACAAAGTATAGCAATTGTATATGCAAATGGTCCCCAATATGAAACCGATATTCCTGAGAAACATAAGAATAGCATTTCTACAACTCTGTCAACACAGATATATACAGATATTAATGTTAACACATATGTAAAAAAGGTATTTCTATCAGTTTTTAGCTTTTTTAAAAAAGCGTCTATATATTTCCAAATAAAATTATTAATTGATTTAAACAAAATGTTCACCACTTTCACAAAAATTTACATCTATATTATCCTATAAAAACGGCAAAAATACAATACTTTTTGCGAAAAATGTAGTAAAATTTACTAATAAAAATTCATTCAAATTTATTTACTTGATTACCAAGGATTATAAAAATAAAATACTTGAAATTGAATACTAATATAAATATAATAAAAGATATTTGAGAGAAAGGAAAAATGTATGCTAGAAAAAACAGAAAAAAGATCTGGTGGGAAAAAAGAAACTTTTTTACAGGGGATATTGGTATTAGTATTCTCACAGATATTAATAAAAGTATTAGGGTTGGTTCAGACTTTATATTTAACTAACAGAAAAGGTTTTGGAGATTCTGGAAATGCTATATACATGGGAAGCTATCAAATATATGCTTTGTTACTTTCGATTTCATCTATTGGAATACCAAATGCTATTTCAAAGTTAGTTTCTGAAAGAATTGCAATAGGAGATAATAGTGGTGCTCATAGGGTTTTTAAAGTAGCATTATTGACATTTGGAATAATAGGAATGATCGGAACATTGTTATTATTTTGTGGAGCAGGTTATATTTCAGATATGTGGCTTGAAATTCCAGAGTCAAAAGTAACATTGATGATATTAGCACCTGGTGTATTTTTTGTTGCTATTTCATCAGTGCTTAGAGGATATTTTAGTGGTAGACAACAAATGAAAGCTACTGCAAATGCACAATCATTTGAACAATTTTGGAAGACATTACTTACTATTATATTTGTAGAAATTGCTGTAATGTTAACAAGTACAAATACTACATATATGGCAGCAGCAGCCACATTAGCAACTAGTACAGCAATTGTATTTAGTTTTATTTATTTGTATAGATATTATATTAAGGAAAGAAAATTCATTTCTATTAAGAATGAAAATGGGGTAAAAACTGAAAATAAAAGTATTAAAGAAATTGTTAAAACTATTTTATGGATTGCTATTCCAATTTCTTTAACTGCTATATTATCTTCTTTAAATAAATTAGTTGATTCAACAACTGTTGTAAAAATGTTAAAGCCAATATTAGGTGAAGAAGTGGCAAAAGCTAAATATGGTATATTAAGTGCAAAAGTGGATATACTTACATCATTACCACTTGCATTCAATGTAGCATTTGCTACAGCACTTGTTCCAGCAATATCTGCTGCAAATGCAAAACATGATATGGATACAATTAATAAAAGAGTTTCATTTTCACTTTTGCTTAGTTTGATAATTGGATTGCCTTGTACAGCTGGAATGTTTTTATATGCAAATGAGATATTATTATTACTTTTCCCATATGCAAGTGATGGAGGAATGTTATTAGCAATATCTGCGTTTACTATAATATTTACTATTTTAGCTCAGACTATAAATGGTATTTTACAAGGATTTGGAAAAGTAAAAACACCTGTTATTGCATTAGGAATAGGTGTTATAGCTAAAATTATAGCAAATGTTTTATTAATGCCTATAGAGGGAATTTATGAAAATGGTGCAGCTATTGGGTCTGTATTATGCCATTTAATTTCTTTTATAATAGTATATACGGTATTGATAAAAACAGTTAAATTGAATTTCTCATTATTTGGATTGGCAATAAAACCAATTATAGCAACAATATTGATGTCAGTTATTTCTTATGGAATATATATGGCTGTTAGAATTATATTGCCAATAAGAATTGCTACTATAATTGCTATAATTGTTGCGGTAATTGTCTTTATAGCTTCATTATTAATTTTAAAAGTGTTTTCAAAGGAAGAAATTGAGATGTTACCTAAGGGAGACAAGGTTTACGCCATTTTGAAAAAAATGCATTTTTGTGAATAAAAATTTTAAAAAATTGCTAAAGTATTGAAAAATTAGTAAAAAAATAAAAAAAAAAGAAGGATTTTAGGTGACTTTGGCGAATAAACATATTGTAGATTTGAAAATCTACATAAATACTAAAATCTATTAGGAGGTAAAAAGATGAACAAAGCTGAATTAATCGCAGCAGTAGCTGCACAAACAGGAGACACAAAAAAAGGTGCTGAAGCAACAATAAATGCTTTCGTAAACACAGTTATGGAATCATTAGCAAAAGGAGATAAAGTTCAATTAGTTGGATTCGGTTCTTTTGAAGTTAGAAAAAGAGCAGCTAGAAAAGGAAGAAACCCACAAACTAAAGAAGAAATTAAAATACCTGCATCAAAAGCTCCAGTATTCAAAGCTGGTAAAGCATTAAAAGATTTAGTAAATAAAAAATAATCAGTTTTGAAAAATAAATGATTATATGAATTCATATAAAAAAGGCATAGTGATATGCCTTTTTTTCATGTTCAAAAATAAGTATTAGTCACATATTTCTATATTAAAGTTTGGGTTGGAATATTAATAAAATATAATGACAGAAAATTGATTTAATGTATATTATTAATAAAAAATAAATGTCTATTAAATAAAAGAAAAGGGAGACACAATGAATGTGTCTCCCTCGGTGCTGGGAAGGATTACAGGTGAGTATAATCCTTGAACAGATACGGTTTTACCTGTTCGTAGAGCTTTTTCATATGCTCCAGATTACTTCCTACTACCTTAAACTCACGATACTTCATATACCGAGAGCTGTGTTCCTTCCGGAACCCTTTTTGGATTTGACGATCTTCCTTCTTGTCTTTCTTGGTCATAGACAAGTAAAAATCGACGAAGTCGAGGCTAACATGTTCGCAAATCTGAGGAATGTCCTCAAATTTCACTAAGCCTCTTATGCTGTACTTCCTTTGCTGCATCATGACAGCACCTCCTAAAAAGTAATTGTGAACCTTATGGTTCGACATGTTCATTATACCATAGATTATTGGCTTTTTCAAATTTATTGAATTAACCTATTGAAAAATGTAATCAAAGATGATAAAATACATACATTCATAATAAAAACATTGAAAAGGACACGATAAATAGAAAATACTTTAAGAGAGCTAGTGGTTGGTGTGATACTAGTAAGGATATTTATTTATTATCACCTTGGAGTTATGTATCTGAATAAAGTAAGATATATCGCGTAATTGCGTTAAAGATTTTGAGAGAGTTTTATTTATTTAAAATTAATTTAGGTGGTAACGCGGAGCAATTCGTCCTATTCGGGATGAGTTGCTTTTTTGTATATTAGGAAAGTTATGAAACTTTCCTAATATATAAAATTACATTGCACAGAAAATTTA
This sequence comes from uncultured Clostridia bacterium, assembly GCA_934130285.1. Lineage (GTDB taxonomy): Bacteria > Bacillota > Clostridia > TANB77 > CAG-508 > UMGS1994. The sequence goes on from CAKOXT010000002.1 coordinate 373,551, forward strand.
TTTCATAAATTTTCGCACACGAACAAATTTACTGAAAAAATCTTTGATTTTTTCAGATTTGTTCTTTAATATTACAACTTTGGCGATTAAATTATTTATATAAAAAATTAAATTGGTTGTTTGATATTAAAGAACATATGAATAAGTGATTTAGAAATGGTGGCAATTATAAAAACAATGTTTTATTAAGATAAATAAGAAAGGGGAGCTAATATGGAAGAGATATTACAAAGATTAAAAGAGCTTGGAATACAATATGAATTGATTGAACATAAAGCTGTTTTAAATATGGAAGAAATGGATGCACTTGGAAAGGATTTCTTTAAAGGTGCAGCTATATGTAAGAATTTGTTTTTAAGAGACCAAAAAGGTAAAAGACATTTCTTAGTAACTATGAAAGAAGAAAAACAAGCTAATCTTGTTGAAATTGCTAAATCTTGTTTAGCAACGAAATTGAGTTTTGCTTCTGAAGAAAGATTAAAAAAATATTTAAATTTAACACCGGGTGCGGTTACTCCTCTTGCGATTATTAATGATGAACAAAAGGCTGTTGAGGTTATTTTAGATAAAGATCTATTCAAAGAAGAAAAGATTGGTGTACATCCAGGTGTAAATACTGCAACTGTTATAATTTCTCCAGCTGATTTAGAAAAATATATTAAAGCTAATGGTAATAAATTAAAAATGATGTAAAAAGTATTAACAGTTATTAAATATGTATAAATATAAAATAAATACAGAGACGTAAATAAAATTATAGGAGGAAAGAAAATGAGTGAAGAAAAATTAGATTATAGTAAAACTCTTAATTTGCCAAAAACTAATTTTCAAATGAGAGCTGGTTTGCCAGAGAAAGAACCAAAAATTTTAGAAGAAGTGTTTGAGAAACAACACATTTATGAAAAAATGTTAGAGAAAAATAAAGGTAAAACACCTTTTGTATTGCATGATGGACCTCCATATGCTAATGGAGAAATTCATATAGGACATGCTTTAAATAAAGTTTTAAAAGATACTATTGTTAGATATAAGAATTTAAGAGGTTATTGGACTCCTTTTATTCCTGGATATGATACACATGGTATGCCAACAGAAAAAAAGGCTATTCAATTATTAGGACTAAATAGAGATGAAATTCCTGTAAATACTTTTAGAGACACTTGCAAGAAGTTCACTATGGATTATAAGGACAAACAAACAGAAGGATTTAAAAGACTTGGTGTTTTAGGTGATTGGGAACATCCTTATATTACATATCAACCTCAAATGGAAGCTAAACAAATTGGTGTTTTTGCTGATATGTATAAAAAAGGATATATATATAAAGGATTAAAACCAGTTTACTGGTGTACTGATTGTGAAACAGCTTTGGCTGAAGCTGAAATTGAATACAAAAATGTAAATTCAAATACAGCATATGTTAAATTCCCAGTTAAAGATGCTAAAGGAAAATTTGATGAGAAAAATACTTTTGTTGTTATTTGGACAACAACACCTTGGACTTTACCTGGAAATACAGGAATTACAATAGGTGGAGATTTTGATTATAGCTTTGTTAAAGTTGGTGAAGAAATTTTAATTATGGCTTCTGCTTTAGTTGAAACTGTTATGAAAATTGCTGAGATAGATGAATATGAAGTTATAAATGAAATGAAGGGGACTGAATTAGAAGGCGTTATGTGTAGACATCCATTCTTGGATAGAGATTCAAAAGTTGTATTAGGAAGCCCTGAGACAGTTGATGTTTCTTTAGATGCTGGTACAGGTGCAGTTCACACAGCTCCTAGCTATGGTAAAGAAGATTATTTGTGTGGATTAAAAAATGGATTAGATATTATAGTTTGCGTTGATGGTAAAGGTCATCAAACTGCTGAAGCTGGTCCTTTTGCTGGTATGTATTATGCTAAATCAGATAAAGAAATTATAAAATATTTAGATGAAAAAGGATTATTACTTGCAAGTCAAGTTGTAAATCACTCTTATCCACATTGTTGGAGATGTAAAAATCCAATTATATTCAGAGCTACAAGTCAATGGTTTGCTTCTGTTGATGGATTTAGAAAAGAAACTTTAGATGCAATAAAAACTGTTAAATGGTATCCTGCATGGGGTGAAGAAAGAATTTCTAAGATGGTTGAAGAAAGAAATGATTGGTGTATTTCTCGTCAACGTACTTGGGGAGTTCCAATTCCAGTATTTTATTGTAAGAACTGTGAAAAAGAATATGTTACAACAGATAGCTTGAAAAAGGTTCAAGATATTTTCAGAGAAAAAGGTTCAAATGCATGGTTTGAAATGTCTGAAAAAGAATTAATGCCAGATGGAGCTAAATGTTCTTGCGGTTGTACAGAATTTAAGAAAGAAACAGACATTATGGATGTTTGGTTTGATTCTGGTTCAACTCATGAATCAGTTTTAGCTGAAAGAGGATTACCACCAGCTGATTTATATTTAGAAGGTAGTGATCAATATAGAGGATGGTTTCAATCTTCAATGTTAACATCTGTTGCAACAAAAGGTAAAGCTCCTTATAAAGAGGTTGTAACACATGGTTATACAATTGATGATCAAGGTAGAAAAATGTCTAAGTCTATTGGAAATGTTATAGCACCTCAAGAAATTATAAATGAATCTGGTGCTGATGTTTTAAGACTTTGGGTATTATCATCTGATTATAAATCTGATGTTAGTGTTTCAAAAGCAATTATAAAACAAGTTACAGAAGTTTATAGAAAAATACGTAATACTGCTAGATATATTCTTGGAAATACATATGATTTTCAAGTTAATTTACCAGTAGCATATGAAGATTTAATGGAAATTGATAAATGGGCTTTAACAAGATTAAATAAATTAATTAAAGATTGTATAAAAGCTTATGATGAATATGAATTCCATAATGCATATCAAGCAATAAATCAATTCTGTGTTGTTGATATGAGTACTTTCTATTTAGATATTATAAAAGATAGATTATATACTTCTAAGGCCGATTCTTTGGAAAGAAGATCAGCTCAAACTGTTATGTATGAAATATTAGATGCATTAGTTAAAATTTTAGCACCTATGACATGTTATACAGCTGAAGAAATTTGGCAAGCAATGCCTCATAGAGATGGAGAAAATGTTGAAAGTGTTATGCTTACAAATTATCCTGAATATAATCCTAAATATGAAAATCCAGAATTGGAAGCTAGATGGGATAAAATAATTGCTTTAAAAGAAGAGGTTTCTAAAAAACTTGAAGAAGCAAGAATGGAAAAAGTAATTGGTCATTCATTAAATGCGAAAGTTACTTTATATGCAACAGAAGATAAATATGAAGAATTATTAAAAGATGCAGATCTTTTAACTTCAGTATTTATTGTTTCAAAAGTTGAAGTTGATAATAATAAAAGAGAAGATGATGGTGAAATTGGAATAAAGGTTGAAGTAGCTGATGGAGAAAAATGTGAGAGATGCTGGATGTATTCAGAAACTGTTGGAAAAGACCATGATCACCCAACACTATGTAAGAGATGTGTTGACAATTTAGAATAAAAAGTGTATAAATATATTTGTAAAATTAATCAAGATATGTTAAAATCTTTATATTAGTTAAGCAAATAGGTTGGAGGAAATAAATAATGAGCGTTTTAATGAATGTTTTGTCAGTAATATATGTACTTTGTTGTATATTTATAATAGTATTAGTTCTTTTACAAAAAAGTGAAAAAGGTGGAGCTTCAGAAAGTATAATGGGATCTTCAGGAAATAATTTCTATGAGAAAAATAAAGGTAGAACTCGTGAAGGAAAATTAAAAAATTATACAATCTTATTTTCTGCTATATTTGTAATTTTAACAATAGTACTTTCTATTTTAAATATGGCTATATAGTTTTAAATGAAAAAGAATGGAGCGGTGAAGTCATGTATTCATCGCTTCTTTTGTTTATGGAGAGGTTATGGAAGAGAAAGAAGTAATAATTGGTGTTTTTAATGCACATGAAAGAGGTTTTGGATTTGTCACACCAGAAGGCGATGAAGAACAAAAAGATATTTTTATTCCAGCGAAAAGTGTTAATGGTGCTTTGAATGAAGATGTTGTTGAAGTTGAAATTGTTGATGAATCTGGAAAAAGTAAAGAAGGAAAAGTTGTAAAAATTATAAGAAGAGGAAAAGATACTTTAGTTGGTACTTTCCAAAATTCTAGAAATTTTGGCTTTGTTGTTCCTGATGATAAGAAATTTGGAAGTGATATTTTTATTTCTAAAAAACATTTTGGAAAAGCCAGAAATAATCATAAAGTTGTTGTAAAAATAACTAAATATCCTGAAAAGGGAAGAAAAGCAGAAGGCGAAATTATAGAAGTTATAGGAAATGTTAATCAGGCTGGAGTAGATATGCTTAGTTTGATTAAAGAATATAAATTGCCTGCAAGATTTCCAGAAGATGTTGTTACAGAAGCAAAATCTTTTGGCGATAAAATAGATATGAAGGATGCTAAGAATAGAGTTGATTTGCGTGATAGAATTGTTTTTACAATTGATGGCGAAGAGGCTAAAGACTTAGATGATGCTATAATGATTGAAAAAACATCTGATGGAAAACATTATATTTTAGATGTTCATATTGCTGATGTTAGTCATTATGTGAAGGATAGATCTAAATTAGATAGAGAAGCTAGAATAAGAGGTACAAGCATTTATATGTTGGATCGTGTTATTCCAATGCTTCCAAGAGAGCTTTCAAATGGGTTATGTAGTTTGAATGCAGGTCAAGATAGGTATACTTTGTCTGTTCAAATGGAAATAGATGAAGATGGAAATGTAGTTGCTTCTGATATTTATAAAGGGATTATTAGAGTAACTGAAAGAATGAGTTATACTGATGTTCAGAAGATTCTTGATGGAAGCGATGAACAGGTATTAAAAAGATATAGTAAGTATATTAGCCATTTTAAATTGATGGAAGAGTTGGCTATAATATTGAAAAATAAAAGAATGAAACAAGGATATTTAAATCTTGATGTCCCTGAGAGCAAGATAGTTTTAGATAATGTTACTGGAAAATGTATTGATGTAAAAAAATATGAAACGAGTTTTGCTAATGAAATAATTGAGCAATTTATGCTTACAGCAAATGAAACTGTTGCTGAGAGATTTTATTGGCTTGAAGTTCCTTTTATATATAGAGTTCACGAAGAACCTGATATTGACAAGGTTAAAGAATTAAATAAATTTTTATTTAACTTAGGTTATAAGATTCATATTAGTCAAGATACAATACATTCTTCTGCTTTTTCAAAAGTACTTGAAGAGGTTAAAGGAAAACCAGAAGAAAAAGTTGTTTCTAATTTAATATTAAGAACTCTTAAGGTGGCTAAGTATGATAGCGAAAATCTAGGTCATTTTGGTATTGCGGGAAAATATTATTGTCACTTTACTTCACCAATCAGAAGATATCCAGATTTATTTATTCATAGGGTAATTTCTGAGTATTTTACAAGTTCTGAAAAACAAAAAGAGAGATTTGCAGAAAAAGCCCCTAAGTATGCAAAAAATTCTTCAGAAAGAGAGAAAGTTGCCCAAAAGGTTGAAAGAGAAGCTGAAAGTATGAAAAAAGCTGAATTTATGGAAGATAAGATTGGAAATGTATATGATGGTATTATTTCTTCTGTAACTAATTTTGGAATATTTGTTGAACTTGAAAATACAATAGAAGGATTAATTAGATTTGAAGATTTAGGCGATGAATATTTTATTTATAATGAAACAAATAGAACTTTAATTGGTGAAAAATCAAATAAGGTTTATAAAATTGGTGATAAAGTTAAAATTGAAGTAATAAAAGCTAGTAAGGAAGCAAGAGAAATTGATTTTGCATTAGTAGATACAGATGATAATGAAAAAAATGTATAAAAAAACTTTATATTTGTTTAAAAGTATAATATAATACCATTGATAAAAAATGGACTAAAGTATATTAGAATTTAGATATTTACTGAGATTGAATATTTCAGTAGAGGAGGATTTTATGGATAGAAGAAGTGGAAGAACTTCATCAAATGGTGGGAAAAGAAGTACTAGTTCAAGAGCTAGAACTAGTCAAAGTTCTGAGACAAGAAAAATTAGAACTGTATCTGATGAAACAAAAAAATATAAATTTGATGAAAACGAATTAAGAAATGCTTCAACTAAGGTAAGAAAACCAGTAAAGAATGGTAAAAAAGGTAAGAAGAAAAATTCAAAAAAGAATAAAGTGTGGTCAGTAATTAAGAAAATTCTTATAGCAATATTGATTTTAGGAATATTGGCTGGACTTATTTTAGCTGGTATTTTAGCTGGTATTTTCTTTGGATTCTTTGGTGCTGATTTTAAGATGACTAAAGAAGACTTGACAATTGAATTTAGTAATTCAGAGGTTTATGATGCTGATGGAAATTTATTGTGTGAGTTAAATGGCAATGAAAAGAGAAAAATAATTAGCTTAGAGCAGATGCCAGAGTATTTACCTAAAGCATATGTAGCAATAGAGGATGAGAGATTTTATGAACATAGCGGTGTTGATATAAAGAGAACTGGTGCAGCAACTGTTACATATCTTGTAAATGGTGGTAAATCTTCATTTGGTGGTAGTACAATAACACAACAGCTTGTAAAGAATATTACTGATGAGGATGAAGATTCTGCATTAAGAAAAGTTAAAGAGATGGCAAGAGCTATTCAAATAGAAAAAGAGATTTCTAAAGATGATATATTGGAATTATATTTGAACATTATATTTGTTGGAGGAAATAATATTAATGGTGTTGAATTAGGAGCTGAATATTATTTTAATAAGAGTGCATCAGAGGTTACTGTTGCTGAGGCTGCTTTTATGGCTGGTATAAACCATACACCTAATTCATATAATCCTTATATAGGAACTGAAGAAGAGAAAGCTAACCATATTGAAAATGGTAAAAAGAGAACAAAAGTTGTTTTAAATAAAATGTTAGAACTTGGGTATATAAGTCAAGAACAATACGATGAAGCTAATACTGAAGTTGATAATGGTTTACCTTTTGCTCAAGGCTCTTTGGTATCAGGAGTTGTATATACAGCTCATACTGAAGCAGCTATTAATGAAATAGTAGAACAAATGATGGCTGAAAAAGGTATGACTAGAGAAATGGCTGAAACTAAGATTTATGGTGGAGGTTACAAAATTTATACAACACAAGTATCAAGTATTCAAAATACAATGCAAGAAGAGATGGCAAAAGATAAATATATAATGTCAGGTAAAGATAAAAATGCAGATGGAACTTTAGTTAATGAACAATCTCAAGCTGCTATGGTAGTTATTGAACCATCTACTGGAAAAGTTGTTGGTTGTGTTGGTCAACTTGGAGTAAAAACAGCAAATGGAAACTGGAATAGAGCAACTCAATCTGCAAGACAGATTGGTTCTGCAATGAAACCAATTGCTGTAATTGGACCTGCAGTTCAAGAAGGTGTTATTTCACCTGCATCTGTTTATGATGATAAACAAACAAGTGAATTTAGTGTTGATGGAAAGCCATGGCCTAAAAATTATTATGGTTCTTTCTATGGAAAACAAACTGTAAGAGAAGCAATAAAAATATCTGGAAATGTTATACCTGTTAGAATTTTAAATCAAATTGGTGTTTCAAAATCAGTTGAATATTTAAATAAAATGAATATGAAAGTACAATCAACAACAGGATTGTCTTTAGCACTTGGTTCTGCTGAATTTACACCATTACAAATGGCAGCAGCATATGCAACAATTGCAAATGATGGAACATATATAACTCCAACATTCTATACAAAAGTTGTCGATTCAGCTGGAAATACAGTAATTGAACCACATCAAACAAAAACAGAAGTGTTTGGAAAATCTGAATCTTATATAATTAAGAGTATTTTAACTGAACCAGTTGTGGGAGTTGCAACAGCTGCTACACATGGTAGAGGTGGTACGGCTACTTATTGTAAAATATCAGGTATGGATGTTTGTGCTAAAACCGGTACAACTGACGATGATTTTGATAGATGGCTTTGCGGATTTACTTCTTATTATGCAGCTGCTTGTTGGTATGGATATGATAGAAATGAGGAAGTTAAATATACGAAAGCATCACCAACTAACCCAGCTGGAGGTATTTGGTCAGCTGTTATGAAGTCAATTCATACAGGATTAGAGCCTAAGACATTTGTTAAACCTGATGATGTTGTTCAAGCTACAGTTTGTCATGATTCAGGATTATTACCTTCTGCAGGATGTACGAATTTAGTTACAGATTGGTTTATAAAATCAAAAGTTCCAACAGAAAAATGTGGAACAGCGAATTTAGATAAAGAATATGCAATTTGTGAAGAGTCAGGATTATTAGCGATTGAAGGAGTTTGTCCAAGTGTAATATACAAAAAGGCGAGTGATGGAGAAACAATTCCAACAGAATCATGTAATATTCATAAGAAGCTAGAAGAGACTCCAGCACCAACAGTTACACCAAGACCTTCTGTTGAGCCAACACCTTCACCATCAGTGTCACCAAGTCCAGAGCCATCTGTATCACCAACGGCTCCACCAACTCCGGATCCAAGTCCAGAGCCAACGGCAAAACCTGATCCATCTGAAACTTAAATAATAAATATAATAGAATGATAAGGTGTACAAAGTTAGTACACCTTATCTATAAATGAATGGAGGAAATTCAATGGAGTTAAAATTATATAATACTCTTTCAAGACAAAAAGAAGTGTTTAAACCGATAGATGATAAAGCTGTGAGAATATATACATGTGGACCAACAGTGTATTATTATGCTCATATTGGAAATTTAAGAAGTTATTTGTTTATGGATAATTTGAGAAGAGTTCTTAAGTATAATGACTATGAATTACAACATGCTATGAATATTACCGATGTTGGTCATTTAGTGTCTGATGCTGATGAAGGCGAAGATAAAATGATGAAAGCAGCACGTAGAGAGAATAAAGATCCATATGAAATTGCTGAATTTTATATGAATAGATTTTTAGAAGATTTAGAAAAATTAAATGTCTCTAGACCAGAAATTATTTGTAGAGCTACTGAACATATTAAAGATATGGAAGAGTATGTTCAAAAAATAATTGAGAATGGTTATGCGTATGAAACAAAGGATACTATTTATTTTGATACATCAAAATTAGATAAATATGGAGTTTTATCTAATATTAAAATTGATGAACAAAAAGCTGGAGCAAGAGTTGAGTTTGATGATGAAAAGAGAAATGTAACTGATTTTGCTTTGTGGATTAAGGCACCAGAAAATCATATTATGAAGTGGGATACTTTCTGGGGAAAATGTTATCCAGGTTGGCATATTGAATGTTCTGCAATGAGTAGAAAATATCTTGGAGAACTTTTTGATATACATACTGGTGGAATCGATCACATTCCAATTCATCATGAAAATGAGATTGCTCAAAGTAAAGGTTATTCAGGCCATATTCCTGCTAATTGGTGGATGCATTGTGAATTTTTACTTGTTGATGGCGGAAAGATGTCAAAGAGTTTAAATAATATTTATACTTTGGAAGATTTGAAAAATAAAGGATTTTCACCACTAGATTATAAGATGTTTACATTCACATCACATTATAGAAATAAATTGAATTTTACTTGGGAATCTCTAGAGTCTGCAAAAACTGCTTTGTTTAGATTGAAAGATGGATATCAAAAACATGCTGAAGGAAGTGAAGATGTTGATGATTCAGTTATTAATGAATATGAAACAAAATTCCATGAAGCTATAAATGATGATTTAAATATGCCTCAAGCAATGAGTGTTGTTTGGGACGTTATAAAAAATCCTATTAAATCAAAGAAATTTGCAGAATTATTGAGAAAATTCGATCAAGTTCTTGGTGTTAAGATTGATGAAAAAGAAGAAATCGAATTACCAAAAGAAATTGAGGATATAATAGAAGAGAGAAAACAGGCTAGAACTGATAAGGATTGGAATAAATCAGATGAATTAAGAGATAAACTATTTGATTTAGGATATGTTGTAAAAGATACTAAAAATGGAATAGAAGTAACATTAAAATAGTTTTTGAAAATATGTAATAGATAGAAAGGAATTGAGAAATGAGGTTTGTAACAAAAGAAACAGAACAAGAATATACAGAGTTTTTAGAAAGTCATGAGCGTTGTAATTTTCAACAGTCTTTGGAATGGGGAAAAGTTAAAACTAATTGGATAAAAGAAGTAGTTTTGGCTGAAGATGAAAATCATAAAATAATCGGATCTATATGTGTTTGGATTAGAAAAATGCCTATTTTCGGTAATATGATGTATTCTTCAAGAGGTCCTGTTTGTGATATTCATGACAAAAAGGTATTGGAACAATTAACTGAAGGAATAAAAGAATTAGGAAAAAAATATAATGCTTTTGTTTTGAGAATTGAACCAGATATAAAGAAAGATGATCAAGAATTTAGAAAGATAGTTGAAGAAATTGGTTATAAAATAAAAGATGATGCTAAAGATTTCAAAGATGAAATACAACCTCGTTTCGTATTTAGATTAGATATAAAAGGTAAAAATGAAGATGAAGTGTTAGCGGGATGCCATCAAAAAACTAGATATAATATTCGTTTAGCTAAGAAAAAAGGTGTTGTTGTTAAAGAGGGAACAAGAGAAGATTTAAAAGATTTTCATAAAATAATGATTGAAACAGGCAGTAGAGATGGATTTATTATTAGATCATTAGATTATTTTGAAAAAATGTATGACGAATTAGCTCCAAAACATATGAAATTACTTATGGCATATTATGAGGATAAGCCTATTTCAGGAATTATTCCAATTATGTATGGAAATAAGACTTGGTATTTATATGGTGCAAGTAGCAATCAACATAGAAATTTAATGCCTAATTATTTACTACAATGGGAAATGATAAGACAAGCTATTCAAAATAAATGTGATATATATGATTTTCGCGGAGTTTCTGGGGTTGTAGATGAAACACATCCACAATACGGATTATATAGATTTAAAAAAGGATTTGGTGCTGAGTTTACTGAGTTTATTGGAGAAGTTTATTGGCCATTTAAACCTTTAACTTACAAATTATATAAAATTGCAGAAAAAACATTTAGAACATTAAGAGATTGGAAAAGAAGAATAAAAGAACATAAGAAATAGGAGAAAATTATTTGAAAATATTAGAAGTTAATTCAGAGGATTTAAAACATAATATTGAAGTAATAAAGAAAAGGGCAAATAAAACAAAAATAATTGCAGTTGTAAAGGGAAATGCTTATGGTTTAGGCTTAGAAAAATTTGTAAAATTTTTAGTGAAAAACGGAATTAATTATTTTGCTGTTTCATCAGTTGAGGAAGCTGTTGAACTTGCTAGTTTTAATATGAATATAAAGATCTTATGTATGGAAGCTACATCTATTGAAAGTGATTTAAAACTACTATTAGATAAAGATATAATTGTTACTATTGATAATTTTAAAGCAGGTGTATTATTAAATAAATTGGCTAGAAGTCAAAAAAAGAAAGCTACAGTTCATTTGAAAATTGATACAGGTTTTTCTAGGTATGGATTTGATTTTTCAAATAAAGAAGAAATTTTGAATACTGTTTTGGAAAATCCATCAATATTGGTTGAAGGAGTGTATTCTCATTTTTCGTCATCTTATTTAGATAATGGATATACTGATTTACAGTTCAATAGATTTTCGGAAATTAAGAATTTCTTGGAAGAAAAAAATATAAAAATTCCAATTTATCATATTGCAAATTCATCAGCTTTTTTAACAAGAGAAGATACTTTTTTGGATGCTGTTAGAATTGGTTCGGCTTTTTTAGGCAGAATATCAGTCAAAAATAATATTGGACTTAAAAGAATTGGTATGTTAAAATCAAATGTAGTTGATATAAAAAGTATTGATAAAGGTGCACCAATTGGGTATTCAAATTCAGTTATTGCAAAAAGAAATATTAAAATAGCTGTTGTTCCTTTGGGGTACGCAGATGGTTTTAATGTGGAAATTAGTAATGATACTTTCAAATTTGTAGATAAATTAAGAATTTTAAAAAATTCGATTAGAAATCTATTTAAAGATAATAGAATTTATGTGAATATAAATGATTATAAGTGTCTTGTCCTTGGCAGGGTTGGGATGAATCATTTTGTTGTAGATATTACAGATAAGCAGATAAAACTGAATGATGAAGTAAAAATAGATGTATCACCAATATTAATTAGTAGTAGAATAGAAAGGGAATATAAGTAATGGAAAAAACGAAAAAAATTGGATTTTTTAAAAGATTAAAAATGGCAATTTTTGAACTTGAAAATTATATTCAGTTTATAAGTGAGAAATCTGGAAAAGCTATATTTTATAGTTTAAAACTTGTTATTATTTTATCATTTATAATAGTAGCTGCTAATGCTATTTTTGTATATGCAAAGTATAATAATCCAACAAATTATTTAGATAATATAGTTCCAAATTTTGTGTATCAAGATTCAAAATTAGAAATAGACAAAGATGATTTGACGACTGATGAAAAGAAAGCTACTGCAGAAGTTATGAAGCAGTTATCACCATCCATAAAAGAAATTTTTAGTGGACAAACATATTCAAAAACTGATTTGATGCAATATGTACAAGAGAATGAAAGAAATATAGTTATTATAGGTGTGGCTGTTGTGTTTATAGAGGGAATATTTGATTTATTTATATTCTGGATTATGATAGCTATTTTAACATCTTTTATTGGATGGATAGTATTAAAGTTTTTAAAAATTAAAATGAAATATTCAAGGTTATATGCTCTATCAACATATGCATCAACATTGTCAATAATATTGACAGTTATATATACAATGTTAAATACTTTCTTTGGAGTATATATAGATGTATTTGATTATTTATCAATGCTTATATCTTATATATATATTACAGCAGTTATTTACATGATAAAATCAGATTTAATTAAACAACAACTTGAACTTATTAGAATAGCTACTGTTCAAGCTCAAGTAAAAGAGCAATTAGATAAAGAAAAAGAGGAAGAAGAAAAAAGAAAAAAACAGGAAGAACCTAAAGACGAGAAAGAAAATGGATCAGATGAAGGCTCTGATAAAAAAGAGAAAGAAAAATCTGATGGAGAAAATAATGTTTATGATGATGAACCTGATGGCTCAGAAATTTAGTTCTTGAAAGGAAGAAGTAAAATGAGTAACCCTAAAAAAAATAAGAAGAAAAATGGAAAGTTAATACTTGGAACTATTTTTGTATTAATTATTGTGGCTGTTACTGTTGGTATTTTGATTTATAGAGAAAATAAAGCAAAAGCTAATGAAATAACATATGATCAATTATATCAAGATATTATTGATAAAAAAGTTGAGAAAATTGAAATGACAGTTGGTGGAGCTACTGTTACAGTTAAATATAAAGATGCTCCAGAAGATGAAGAAAAAACAACTAATGTTAATTCACTACAACCATTTATGGAATTTGTAAATGAACAATTGCAAGAAAATCCAGATATGAAAGTTGATTTAAAAATGCCTAACAAATTTGTTTCTTTCTTTGAAAATTTTGTTAGTTTTATTCCAACTATATTGTTAATTGCTTTAATGATAATGATATTTCAAATGCAAGGACTTGGAGACAAAGGAAAAGTATATGGCGGTGATGAAGAAAATTCAACAGATGTTAAGTTTAAAGATGTTGCAGGTTTAGATGAAGAAAAAGGTGAACTTATTGAAATTGTTGATTTCTTGAAGAATCCAAAGAAATTTCAAAGTATGGGAGCCAAGATTCCAAGAGGAATTTTGCTATATGGTAAGCCTGGAACTGGTAAAACTTTAATAGCTAAGGCTATTGCTGGCGAAGCGAATGTTCCATTTATATCAATGAGTGGATCTGAATTTATTGAAATGTTTGCAGGATTAGGAGCTTCAAGAGTAAGAAAGTTATTTGAAAAAGCTAAAAAAATATCTCCTTGTATAGTTTTTATAGATGAGATTGATGCTATTGGTTCAAGAAGAACAAGCAATAGTGGTGCTGAATCAGAAAATAATCAAACATTGAATCAATTACTTGTTGAAATGGATGGTTTTGAGTCTAATGAAACAGTAATTGTTTTGGCAGCAACTAATAGACCAGAAATGCTTGATAAGGCTTTATTAAGACCTGGAAGATTTGATAGACAAATTACAATTCCAGCACCTGATTTATTAGGAAGAGAAGAAATATTAAAATTATATACTAAAGATAAGAAGGTTGCTGAAGATGTTAATTTAAGAGAATTAGCTGGTGATACTGCTGGATTTACAGGAGCAGAGTTATCTAATTTATTAAATGAAGCTGCAATTTTAGCAACAAGAAATAATCATAAAGTTATTGAAAAATCTGATATAGAGGCTGCTGTTAAAAAAATAACAGTTGGACTTGAAAAACATAATAGAGTTATTTCAGAAAAGGATAAGAAATTGACTGCATATCATGAAGCAGGTCATGCTGTTGTTAGTAAGTTCTTAGAGACACAAGATAATGTAAAAGAAATTTCAATTATTCCTAGAGGTTTAACAGGTGGATATACAATGTATAAAACTAATGAAGATAAGTTTTATGTTTCTAAGACTGAATTGGAAGAAAAAATGATAGCATTACTTGGAGGAAGGGCTGCTGAAAAAATTGCTTTAAATGATATTTCAACAGGTGCAAGTAATGATATAGAAGTTGCTACTGGAATTGCTAAAGATATGATTACTGTGTATGGTATGAGTAATTCTTTAGGACCAATTTCTTTAAAAGTTGATGAACCATATGAATTACAAATTTATGGTGAAGATATTGTTGATGAAGTGGGAAATCAAGTTAAGCAATTAGTTGATAATGCATATATTCAGGCTCAAAAAATTCTTTTAGATAATATAGATATATTACACAGAGTTGCAACTACATTATTAGAAAAAGAAACCATATCTGAGGAAGAATTTGATAGTTTTTTTGAAAATAGATAATTGGAGTTTGTTATGAGTGAAGAAAAGAAAAAACGTAGAAAGAAAAAAAGAAAAATTGGAACTGGAACTTTAATAATTTTTGCTGTAATTTGTATTGTATTAGCAGTTTTTTCATTAGTGCATGATTTTAAGAAAATGAATAGAGCAGCAGGATATAGTGAAAAAATATTAAATTTATATTTGAATTCAAATGATAAAAAATAAGGAGGAAAATACGAATGAAAAGAAAGAGCTCTAGTCAGATAAAAAATATGCTTGTTTGGTTAGCAATTCTTATATTAGTAATATTAATTGGATTAATAATATTTGTACTTAATGTAAATATAGAAAGTACAGGTTCTAATGATCAACCAGAAAATCAAGTCCAAAATGTTGTTGAAGATCCAAATTCTAATTTGATTGCTACTGATGCTGTTGAGGGAATTGAATATAACATTATTGCCAAAGATGATCTAGCTTCTTATGAGATTGTTTTGAAAGATAAAAAGTTGTATTTTAATGTTATTGATGAAAACAAATTTTTAGGTAAGTTTTCTAAAAGTAAAGTTACAGATATAGAAAATGAAATAGCAATTCATGATTATAAAATAACTAATATATATGTTGGAAAATATAACGAAGATGAGTATTTATTAGCTCTTACAGAAGATGGAGCTTTAGGTATAATGAATATAAATGATGCTGTTGAAGAAAATGTTTTTAGAATAAAAAATCAGTTAATAACATTAGGTAAAGGAAAAATTGTTAATGTAGATAACGGGATTAAGGTATATGACAATAAAGAAGAAGAAACTATGATAATTGAAGCTGATGATGGAAAAAAATATAATTTAGATAATTTTGTCGAAGAAAAATAGCTTAAAAGGCTTGCAATTAGTGAGAAAAGATTGTATAATGATTAAGGCAAAATATTTTACAGGAGAGTGGAAGCAAATTCCACTCTTTATTTGTATAATTAGGAGGAAAAATATTGGCTGAAAATAATATTGAAAAAAAGACCAAAGAACTTTTAGAAAAAATTATATTGGACTTGGGTTATGAATTATATGATATTGAATATGCTAAAGAAGGAAAAGAATATCATCTTTGTATTTATATTGATAAACCAGGTGAAGGTATATCAATAAATGATTGTGAAAAAGTAAATGATGCTATAACTGATGTGTTAGATAAAGCAGATTTTATTAAAGATCAATATTTTTTAGAAGTTTCATCAACAGGTTTAGAAAAGAATCTTAGAAAAGATGAACATTTTCAAAAACAGATTGGAAATAAGATTGAAGTTAAATTATTTTCAAAATTAAATAATCAAAATGTTTTTGAAGGGACATTGAAAGAAGTCAATAATGAATATTTAATTATTGAAACAGAAGATTCTGAAGTAAAGATAGATAGAAATAAAATTTCAACTGCAAAAACAGTTTATAATTGGAATGAAGAATAATAAAAGAAATAAGGAAAGGAATGTGATTAAAAAAATGAAAGCAATTGATATGAAAGAATTACTTATTGCTATGAAGGATTTAGAAGAAGAAAGAGGAATAAAGAAAGACTATTTATTAGATTCATTAGAGATGGCTCTTGTTACAGCTTATAAAAAGAACTTTGATTCTGCTGATAATGTTAAAGTTGTAATAGATAGAGAAACTGGTGAAACACATGTATATTCAAGCAAAATGGTAGTTGAAGCTGTTAAAGATAGCTGTTTTGAAATTTCATTAGATGCTGCTAGAAAAGTAAGCAAAAAATATGATATTGGTGATGTTGTTGATGTTGAAATAGTTCCAAAGAATTTTGGAAGAATTGCTGCACAAACAGCAAAGCAAGTTGTTGTTCAAAAAATAAGAGAAGCTGAAAGAGAAATAGTTTATACAGAATTTAGTGATAAAAAAGGTGAGATTGTTACAGGACTTATTCAAAAAACTGATGGAAATGCAATTGTAGTTGATTTAGGAAAAGTTGAAGGAATTATGCCTATTAAAGAACAAATTGCAACAGAAACTTATAGAGTTAATGATAAAATTAGAGCTTATGTTGTTGATGTTGAAAAAGGAATTAAAGGAAATCCTCAAGTAATAATTTCAAGAAGTCATCCAGATTTTGTTAGAAGATTATTTGAATTTGAAATTCCTGAAATTTATGAAGGTTTAATTGAAATTAAAAATATTTCAAGAGATGCAGGTTCAAGAAGTAAAGTTGCTGTATATTCAACAAACGAAAATATTGATCCAGTAGGTTCATGTGTTGGACAAAAAGGTGTTAGAATCCAAAATATAATTAATGAATTACATGGAGAAAAAATTGATGTTATAGAATGGAATGAAGATCCAGCTGTATTTATAGCTGCTGCTTTATTACCAGCTCAAGTTTTAGCTGTTGATGTTAAAGAAGAAGAAAAATTTGCTCAAGTTATTGTTCCAGATGATCAATTATCATTAGCTATTGGTAAATCAGGTCAAAATGCTAGACTTGCTGCTAGATTAACAAATTGGAAAATTGATATAAAGAGTGAATCACAATTTAGAAAAATGTTAGAAGAATCTCAAACAATAGAATCAGAAGAAACTGAAGAAGCTGAAGCTATTGAAAATGCTGAAGATGTTGAAGAAACAGTAGAAACTGAGGAAAATAACGAAAACGCTTAAATAAGGGAGTGAGAGTTTTTGAAGAAAATTCCAGAAAGAACATGTATAGGATGTAATCAAACAAAAGCTAAAAATGAATTATTAAGAATTGTTAAAGATAAGGAAAATAATATATCTATTGATTTGACTGGAAAGAAAAATGGTAGAGGCGCATATATTTGTGCATGTGAAGAATGTTTAAATAAAGCTATAAAGTCAAATAGATTAGCTAAAATGTTTGAAATGAATATAAATAAAGAAATTTATGAAGATTTGAGGGATGTAATTGCAAACATACCAAAAGAAGGTTAATGGTTTATTGCGGGTTAGCTGCTAGAGCTGGTAAAATAGTTTGTGGAGCTGATGCGGTAAAAGAAGTTATATTAAGTAAAAAAGTTTTTGCAGTCATTATTGCTGAGGATTCGTCTTTGACCACTCGTGAAAAATTTTTGAGGTATGCTTCTGAAAACGATATTAAATGTTTTGTGTTTGGAAGTATCGATGAAAATAGTAAAGCCATAGGAAAGAAGAACAAAGCTATTATTGCAGTGAAAGATAAAAATTTTTCAGAAGCAATTTGTCGAATAATTAATGGGGGTGATGCTATTGGACAAAATTAAAGTGCATGAATTGGCAAAAAAACTTAAGGTAAATAGTAAAGACGTGATAGAGAAAGCTTCAAAACTAGGAATAGAATTGAAGAGTCATCTAAGTACTATCACACAAGAGGAGGCGGAAAAAATAACAAAATCAATGGGGAAAACAGAAAAGGAAAAGAATGAAGTAAAGAAAGAAATAGTATCAGATCAACCTGTTATTATGAGAAGAACTGTAATCATTAATGATGAGGATGAGAAGAAGAATGAACAAAAAGCAAAGACAAGAAAAAATGATGTTGGATTTGTAGAGAAAAACAGAAAAAAAGATTACAACATTGTTTATAGAAATAAGCAATCTAAACCAATGTCAGTTGCTGAATTGTTTGGAATTCAAAAGAAAGAAAAAGAAGAACCTAAAGTTGAAGAAGTTAAAAAAGAAGAAAAACCAGTTGAGAAAAAGGTTGAGAAGGTTCAAGAAACTGTAAAAGAAGAAGTTATAGAAAAAGAAAAAAAGGTTGTTGAAGAGAAAAAAGTAATGAGAGAAGAAGTAGCTAAAAAGCCATCTAATTTTAGACAAGAAAGAAATAATAATTATAATAATAACAATAATAGTTATAACAATAATAACTATAATAATAACAGAAACCACAATAATAATGGATTCCAAAGAAATAACAATGGAAATAATAATGGCGGAAATTATAATAATAGAAATAATAATTACAATAACAGAAATAACAATTTCCAAAGAAATAATAATGGAAATGGTTATAACAATGGTGGTTATAATAGAAATAATAATAACAATAATTTTAGAAATAATAACAATAATAGAAAATTAGATGATAAAGGTATTGATAAGAAGATTAATAATATAATGGCTGTTGATATAGTTGAAAAAGAGAATGTTATAGAATATTCAAATAGAGCTATTGATAAGCAAAAGAGTAATCGTCAATTTGAAGAGCAAAGAACTAAAAAACAAACAAAGAAAAAGGGTAGAAATGAAGATATTAGTTCTGGAAAATTAAGAACATTAAAACAAGAAAGTAAGCTTTCAAATGTGGATATGTTCGACTATTATGATTTAAGTACACAAAGAGGTAGAAGAAGCGAAAAGAAGGGAAAACAAGAAAATAGAAATAAACAAAAAATCTTCAAATTAACAGAAATTACAATACCATCTGTTATTTCAGTAAAAGATTTAGCTGCTGAAATGAAAGTTACAAGTGGTGATTTGATAACTAAATTATTAAATCTTGGTGTAATGGCAACAATAAATAAAGAAATTGATTTTGATATTGCATATTTAGCTGCATCTGAATTTGGAATTACAGCTAAGAAAAAAGATGTAAAAACTGATGAGGAAATTCTTTTTGATGATAGTGAAGATAGAGAAGAAGATTTAATTACAAGACCACCAGTTGTAGTTGTTATGGGACACGTTGATCATGGTAAAACTTCATTACTTGATGCAGTTAGAAAGACTAATGTAATTCAAGGTGAAGCTGGAGGAATTACTCAACATATTGGTGCTTATAAAGTAAATGTAAATGGTAGAGAAATTACATTCTTAGATACTCCAGGACATGAAGCTTTTACAAGTATGAGAGCTAGAGGTGCCCAAATTACTGATATTGCTATTTTGGTTGTTGCAGCAAATGATGGTGTTATGCCTCAAACAGTTGAAGCTATAAACCATGCTAAAGCTGCTGAAATTCCAATCATAGTTGCTGTAAATAAAATGGATTTACCAGGTGCTAATATTGAAAAGGTTAAAGAAGGTTTAACTGAGTATGGATTAGTTCCAGAAGAATGGGGTGGAGAAACAATCTTCGTACCAATTTCTGCTAAGAAAGGTGAAGGAATTGATAACCTATTAGAAATGGTATTGTTACAAGCAGATATGCTTGAATTAAAAGCAAATCCAAATAAACAAGCTAAAGGTACTGTTATAGAAGCAAGACTTGATAAATCTCGTGGACCAGTTACTACAATGCTTGTACAAAGAGGTACATTAGATGCTGGTGATACAATCGTTGTTGGTTCATCAATTGGTAGAATTAGAACAATGACAAATGATAAAGGTAAAAAGGTTAAATCTGCTGGACCTTCTACACCAGTTGAGATTACAGGTTTAACAACCGTACCTAATGCTGGTGATACTTTCTATGAAGTTAAAGATGAAAAAACAGCAAAACACTTAATTGAAAGAAGAAAAGTTCAAGAAAGAGAGAAAGCATTAAATGCAACTTCTATGGTTACATTAGATGATTTATATAGCCAAATTGAACAAGGTAAGTTAAAACAATTGAATTTAATTGTTAAAGCTGATGTTCAAGGTTCTGTTGAAGCAGTAAAACAATCATTAGAAAAATTATCTAATGAAGAAGTTAGAGTTAGAGTTATTCACTCAAATGTTGGTGCTATAAATGAAACAGATGTTACTTTAGCTAAAGTTTCAAATGCTATTGTTATAGGATTTAATGTTAGACCAGATCCAATTGCTAAAATGGAAGCTGAAAAAGATGGTGTTGAAATTAAATTGTATTCTGTAATTTACAATGCTATTGAGGATGTTGAGTCTGCAATGAAGGGTATGTTAGATCCAGAGTTTAAAGAGGTTGTTATTGGTAATGCTGAAGTTAGACAGACTTTCAAAGTATCAAATGTTGGTACTATTGCTGGATGTTATGTAACAGATGGTAAAATTGCTAGAAATTCAATTGTTAGAGTTATTAGAGATAATGTTGTTCTTCATGAAGGTAAGCTTGTTTCTTTGAAGAGATTTAAGGATGATGTTAAGGAAGTTGCTTATGGTTATGAGTGTGGTGTTCAGATTGAGAACTATAATGATATTGTTGAGGGGGATGTTATTGAGGCTCATGTTATGGAGGAGATCAAGCGTTAAACTGGCGTTATCAAAGTAAACTTCGTCTTGCTGTGTTAAAATTAAATTGAAAATCCTCACGTACACTCGTACGCTCCGGTGTTTCAAT